>MHDO01000135.1:5460-11855 GCA_001805005.1 Nitrospinae bacterium RIFCSPLOWO2_12_39_16 | reverse complement strand
AACAAGTATCCCCTCCTGCATGCTCATCATAATCCTGTTTAAAAAATCTCTCGTCTCCTTTATCTCATCTATCTTTTTCAGATGCTCTCTCTTTACCTTTCTTATCATAAAGAAGGAAATAGCAGTAAGGAATACGAACAGGATAAGAATTAGCAGGAAAAAAGACTCATACTGGGGGAATGTAATATGTTTTAGCATATTAAATGGAAAATTTAAAATTGTTGTATTCCTTAATTTTTATTTTTTTCCAAAAACGGTTTTGATTCTATCTTCTTTTGTCTTCGCCATAGTTTATGAAGTGTCTTTAAATACTTGCTTCTAACTTGTTTATATCGGCAACCCTGATGCCGTTAAAAATCCATTTTTTGTTGTGCTGTGTCCTTCGGTTTTGTAACTATTTTAAAAACTGTTGGAAAATTTGTATCTCCTTCAATCGTGGGGATAAGATTTCTCAATGCTTGATTAAAAATTCCTATTGCCCACTTTTTACGGTCTGTTATGCGGAAAATTCAAGTTGGAATAAAGGATATTTCTCTCCTTATGATTTGATGTAAATGCTCAATAAGTCCATCGTCTTCAAATATTTTCTCTGGAATAAAAAGTCCATTTTTGTCTTTGTGTATATTATTAGAAAATAAATCACAAATCCAACATTCTTTTGGCGGTGTTGATGTAATTAGTCTTCTTTCTTCTGTTGTGATGTAAAATTTATTCATAGTTGTAAAGGAATTTGTGCTCTTTCTCTTTTGAGATGTAAGTCCATTTCAATAAAACCTAAAACTCTTGAACCTAAACTTGAAAGAGTTGCTCTGTCATATTCTGTATTTGTTTTTATTCTTTCTATTAAACCTAATTCTTCTGAATGAGTGCAAACGAAATTCAGCCAATTACAAAGAGTGATTTGAGAATAATTTGTTCCAAGAAAACTATTTGCAAATTCTAATTTTTGTTTGTCAAGAGTTCTTCCTCTTGGAACCCAAATGCCTTCTGTTAAATGAACGAAACGCAAGAAATAAAGAAGATTGACTTTACCTTTTAAATCTCCAATATTTCCATTCATTAAACTTTCAAGCAAAATTCTTCTTTGCTCAATACTCAAATCAATTCTTTTTACTCCTGCTTTAGAAAATCCTTTTACGATTGCAAATTCATAATTCAAATTATCACGAAATCTTTTCCCATATTCAGTAAGACAAACTCTGCTGAATTGTTTGCCTGTAGATAAATCTTCAATGAGTTGAAAGTATTCTGCCATTTGTTTGTGAACTTTGAAATGACTGTCTGCTTTGTCACTTTTCAAATCAAAATAATCAATAAAATCTGTTCGCTTCAATTCGTCTTTTTCCAAATCATAAAATGGCAAAATAAATCTATTGAGACAGGAAAGGTGAGTGAAATTATTTGCAACAGGTTTAACAAGTGGAACTCCAGAATTTTTTACCGCTTCTTCAATCAGTTGCTTGTAATAATCATTTACAACAGAGAGAGAATATGTTTTGAGAAGAAAATCATTTTCATCAACGAAAGTTTTTAATTGAGTTTTGAATTTGTTTGGAGTTTCATCAGCAATTAAAACCACAATGAGTGATTTCTTCATTCCCTGAAAAATAATTTTTGAATACTCAAGAGTTTGAAATTGGCAATACTCAAGTTTCGACTTGTTGTCAATTATAGTTTCAAGTTCAGTAATTGCAATTGAACCATCACTCAATTCGTGAGCAAAATCAATTCTTCCATATTCAGTTGAATACTGCTGGAAGATTTTTTTCTTGACATTTAATCCAAGACATTTATTCAAGTAATCTTGTTCTCGGAGTAAAGTCCATTCTACTAATAGTTCATTCATAATCTTACAAAGTTAGATTTTTCTTTTTTTGGTTTTTCTAAAAACAACAATGAAAGAACAATTTTGATTTACATATATCACACTTGGATAACCTAATGGCTGTAATTTTTTATGTCCTGTTTGGTCCCAAATAATTAAGTCCTGATATAACCAACATTTTGTCCCACTGTAGCAAGGTCTGAATGAAAAGGAATGTATGGAATTTTATTCTTTGTGTCACGATAATCTTTTACAACCCAGCATGAGTAACCGCCTGGTTTTGTGATTTCAAAGTTGTCTTTCAAAATTCTTTTGATGCCTTTGAGAAAATCTTTGTAAGGCAAGTTTCCAAAATCGTTTTCATGTTCACTGTATTGTTTTACTGTGCTATTATTTTCGTGAGAAATAATAGATGTCTTATGCACGGTCGCTCTATCTTTTAATGATTTTTGAATAAAGTCGGCATAAGGTGGAGAAGTAACAGTCAATTGTATTTTGTCTTTGCGAATATGCTTTAGCATATTACGACAATCATCATTTACAATTTTATAAATTTTATCATTGGCGAAAAGCCCTTGAACATCTGCTAACCATTGCTCTGCGATGTTTGCAAACTTAGGATTGAGTTCTATTCCTACTCCATGTCTTTGCAGTCCTTGTGAAGCAATGATTGTAGAGCCAATTCCAAGAAATGGGTCAAACACTGTATCACCTTCTGCTGAATACATCTTTATTAACCGTTCAGCAAGTTTAATAGGATAAACTGCACCGTGTTCTAATTGATATTTATTTCTTGGAGACGAAAGGTCGTTCCAAACAGGATTGAGGATTTCACTTTCATTTACAACATTTTTAGAAAGTAATGCCCACTCACTTGGTGTCAAGCCGTTGAAACCTAATTTTGATTTTTTTTCTTCTTTGTCTATTTCTCGTTTTACTAAATATGGGGTTTCTGGCTCTGCTACCAAATTATTTTTGCCATTGTGATCGTGTTTCATTTTTTCAATAAAATTGTCCCAAACATCATTTTTTATTATTCGTCTTGCGCCTCCAATTTTTACTGATGGAATAACTTCTTTGGAAATATATCTCTTAACAGAAATTTCCGAAACTTTAAGCAAGTCCGCTGCTTCTTTGACTGTTAGGAGTTCTTCTTCTTTTTCAATTGTCTTTTGTTTTGGCATTTTATTGTTTTTTAAAAAATATCAATTAGTATCACAAAGATACTTACAGAAATCATATCAACAAATAAAGTTTTCAAAAAAAGCGATAGACAGAAAATCGGTTCTCATGGTTTAGAGTTTAAACTTAAGAAAAATGGCTGTCAATTGAAAAATTTTGGTTCGCAAAGTGAAGCTGTTAAATATTTATGAAAAGCTTTATGTTATTAAAAATAATAAAGATTCCTCCCCCTTTTCTTAAATTTTTAAAATAACTATTTTTCTGCAACCATTCAAACCTATTTACCATATTTATTCTTTCTAAATATTCAAAGAGATAGAATTTTATTGTTCCTTAATTTTTTTATATAAAAACTGGCACATGGCTTGCTTTTAATTCATTAGATAATCTTTTCCTAATGTATAGGAAATTATAAAAACTCTAAGGAATTCAGGAAGGCATGAAAAAATATTCCTGTATTCCTGATTTCCTAATAATTAATTTTGTTTTCCTCTGTGTCTCCGTGCCTCTGTGGCTAAAAAATTTATGAATTATGGCTTTGTAATTGACAATCGCAAATGTATCGGGTGTCATGCCTGCACTGTTGCCTGCAAGTCAGAGCATGATGTCCCTGTCGGCGTAAACAGGACATGGGTAAAATATGTGGAAAAAGGATTATATCCAAATACGAGGCGGACTTTTTCTGTTAATCGCTGCAATCACTGTGCAGATGCACCTTGTGTCAAGATTTGTCCTGTTGGTGCACTCTATATGCGGGATGACGGCATTGTTGACTTTGACAACAGGCGGTGTGTCGGGTGTAAGGCATGCACTCAGGCATGTCCATATAATGCCATCTATATTGACCCTGAAACCAGAACAACTGCAAAATGCAACTACTGTGCACACCGTATTGATATCGGGCTTAATCCTGCCTGTGTTAATGTCTGCCCTGAACAGGCAATTATAGGAGGAGATATTAATGACCCTGCTTCTGAAATATCCATACTTATTGCCCGCAAACAGGTTCAGGTGAGAAAGCCGGAAAAAGGGACACTTCCAAAACTTTTTTACATAGATGCAGATGAAGCCTCAACAGTGCCAACAGCAGCCCTGCCGTCAGAAGGCTATATGTGGAGTGAACAGGCAATGGGGGTAGGACATCATGCAGGAAAACAAAATAAGTTTAAAGTATTGAGTAATGAGTTGGGGGCATTATCTCTAAACTTAAAACTTAAAACTAATAACTCAGAACTAAATTGTAATGATACTCATTCAATTGATGCCCGCCGCACCTATGATGCCCCACAAAAAGGCGTAATGTGGGGATGGGAGGTGTCCGGCTATATATGGACAAAGGCAATTGCCACTGGAATAGTCCTTATTACATTCCTTGCATCACTACTTGGAATTGAAGGCACTAACTCAAATCTACAGGTGGCAAGTATAGTAATATCTATGCTCTTTTTAATTTTTACAGGCGGACTTCTCATTTCTGATTTGGACAGGCCTGATAGATTCCTGTATGTCCTCTTAAGGCCAAACTGGAAATCATGGTTGGTGAAAGGTGCTTATATTATTACAATCTATGGCGGACTGCTAACGCTATATCTCTTTATGAAATTCTTAAAATACGATAGGTTTGACAGCCTCATTTCATTGTCACTTGTTATATTTGCAACACTCTCTGCCGTTTATACGGCATTTCTCTTTGCTCAGGCAAAGGGGAGGGATTTCTGGCAGAACCCAATCTTACTTTTATATATGTTTATTCATTCTTTAATTGGCGGTGCAGTAGTGTGGCTGATAGCCTCTGCACTCGTATCTCTTCCGGAATCATTTATTAATTTTATGAAATCTGTACTCATAGGCTCAATTGCTATCCACCTCTTATTAGAGTTTGCAGAATTTGTAATCCCCCATTCAACAAAGGACTCACACTTAGTTAGTCAGATAATTTCAAAAGGCTCTTTAAAATATCTTTTCTGGTGCGGGGCGATTCTTTTTGGAAATATCATACCCTTAATACTTTTGACCGTTCCTGTATTGGCAATTCAACCGTTATTTTTATTGTTAGCCGGCACTTTAATACTTACAGGTATTTATATTTCAAACCATATTATTGTCCGTGCACCACAATTGATACCATTGAGTTAAGGACAAGGAGGGAATAAAAATCTATTTGAAACCACAGATTACACAGATTTTCACAGATTTTTAAAAGAATATTTTATTTTAATCTGCGGTAATCTGCGAAATCTGCGGATAAAGGTATTTTAATATGAAACCAAATAATAAAAGAAAGTTTAGCTTTATAGAAACAACTGCCGAAAAACTCGGCTTGATAAAAAAGCTGCGTAACAATGGAAATACTGCAGAAATTCCCCGTCTTACAGAGCCAGACAAATTAACAAATTATCCTCCGCCTGAAAAATGGAATGACTGGGAAGAATACGAGTCTAAGAAATGGCCTGACAAGGTAAAGAAAAAATATTTTATTGTCCCTACCACATGCTTTAACTGTGAGGCTGCATGCGGTCTATTGACCTATGTTGACAAGGAGACACTTGAGGTAAGAAAGTTTGAAGGGAACCCTTATCACCCTGCAAGCCGCGGTAGAAACTGTGCAAAGGGGCCTGCAACAATCAACCAGCTAAAAGATGTTGACCGTATTCTCTATCCGTTAAAGCGGGCAGGGAAAAGGGGTGAGGGAAAATGGGAAAGGGTCTCATGGGATTCTGTCCTTGATGACATTGCAGGCCGCATCAGAAAGGCAATGAATGAAAATCGGCATAATGAGATTGTCTATCATGTCGGCAGACCGGGACATGAGGGATATATGGAGAGGGTATTGCAATCATGGGGAATAGATGGGCACAACAGCCATACCAATATATGCTCAGCAGGTGCAAGATTCGGATATGCCATCTGGCAGGGTTATGACCGCCCATCCCCTGACTATGCAAATGCAGACTTCATCCTCCTCATAAGCTCACATCTTGAGACAGGACACTATTTCAATCCCCATGCACAGCGTATTATTGAAGCCAAGATGAGAGGTGCAAAAATCGCTGTAATGGACCCAAGACTTTCAAATACTGCAAGTATGGCAGATTATTGGATGCCTACATATCCGGGGACAGAGCCTGCAGTCCTTCTATCAATGGCGAAGGTCATGCTTGATGAAGGGCTTTACAACCGCGAGTTTATCCATGACTGGGTAAACTGGCAGGATTACAAGCCGACCTTTGAAGATTTTATAAGTTCACTTAAAACAGAGTATTCAAAATTTACACCTGAGTTTGCCGAAAAGGAGAGTGGTGTCCCTGCCGAGACAATAGTTAATACTGCCCGTCTCATTGGAAGGGCTGGGAGCAGGTTCTCATGCCATACATGGAGGAGTGCCGCA
>MHDO01000135.1:0-5358 GCA_001805005.1 Nitrospinae bacterium RIFCSPLOWO2_12_39_16 | reverse complement strand
AACAAGTTTAAGCCAAAGTTCTTTGACATCCCTCCTGCACAAAAATTCTGGAATGAATTAAGCTGGCCCATAGAGTATCCACTTACACATTACGAGATGAGCCATCTATTGCCACACTTTCTCAAAGAAGGGAGAGGCAGGTTAGATGTATATTTCACCCGTGTCTTTAATCCTGTATGGACATATCCTGATGGATTTACATGGATTGAGTCATTGACAGATGAAAGCAAGGTTGGAATTCACATCGCACTGACACCAACATGGAATGAGACTGTATACTATGCTGATTATGTCCTACCGATGGGTCATGCATCAGAGCGTCATGATATAAACAGCTATGAAACCCATGCAGGTGTGTGGATTGCATTCCGACAGCCTGTCATGAGGGAGGTTGCAAAACGGATGGGTAAGAATGTAAAATTCACATACGAGGTGAATCCCGGAGAGGTGTGGGAGGAGGATGAATTCTGGATTGAGCTCTCATGGAGGATTGACCCTGATGGTAGCCTCGGCATAAAAAGGCACTTTGAATCTCCTTACCGCAAAGGGGAGAAGATTACGATTGATGAATATTACCAATATATATTTGAAAATGTTCCGGGGCTGAAGGAGATTTCCAAAAAAGAAAATCTGACACCCCTTGAATATATGAGAAAATATGGGACATTTGAGGTTGAAAAAAATGTCTATGAAAAGCATAAGCGTGCTCTGACTCAAAAAGAATTAGAAGGGACATCGGTTGACCCGAAGACAAATATTGTAATAAAAGATGGAAAGGCTATAGGTGTTGTTATAAACGGCAAGGCGGTTGAAGGCTTTCCAACACCATCCCGAAGGCAGGAATTTTTCTCAAAGACAATGGTAGAATGGGGGTGGAGTGAATACACTCTGCCGGGATATATAAAATCTCATATACACTCAGATGAGATGGATAGAGATAAAGGCGATTTCTGTCTTGTGCCTACATTTAGATTACCTACGCTTATTCACACCCGCTCAGGCAATGCAAAGTGGCTTGTAGAGATTGCACACAGAAACCCTGTATGGATACATACAACAGATGCCAAAAGACTCGGCTTAAAGAATGGCGACTTGGTGAGGGTGAATACAGATATTGGCTATTTCATTGATAAGGTCTGGGTAACGGAAGGGATGAGGCCTGGCGTAATAGCCTGTTCTCACCACATTGGCAGGTGGCGAAGACCACAGGACACTGCAAATAACAGATGGGCTACAAACCTTGTTAATATTGAACAGGTTAAAGAGGGGAAGTGGAGGATGAGACTCATTCAGCAGATAACACCATTCAAGAGTGGTGATAATGATACTGAGAGAATCTTCTGGCAGGATGGCGGTGTTCATCAGAATATCACATTCCCCGTCCACCCCGACCCGATAAGCGGGATGCACTGCTGGCATCAGAAGGTCAGGGTTGAGAAACCACGATTAGAAGATAAATATGGCGATGTGTTTGTTGATACAAACAGGTCATTTCATATTTACAAAGAATGGGTTAATATGACACGTCCGCCGAAGGGGGATTTAAGACGTCCAATGTGGATGAATCGCCCATTGAGACCTGTGCCAGAGGCGTATAGAATACAGAAGTCAGAAGTCAGAAGTCAGAAGTCAGAATAAAACCCTCTGTTTACATTCTGAATTCTGCATTGTGTATTTTTATGTATATCTATTTACCTGTAGCATTAACGAGTATTAATGTATTCCTGCCTATAGGGCTTGGTTTTGTTGTAGGTTTATTGTCAGGATTGTTTGGAGTTGGAGGAGGTTTCTTAATGACACCTCTCTTAATGATGTTTGGTATATCTTCAACAGTGGCTGCTGCAACCGGCCTAAATCAAATGGTGGCAACATCAATATCCGGGACATATGCCCACTATAAGATTGGTAATGTGGATTTTAAAATGGGATTCTATCTCCTCCTCGGCGGTTTCTTGGGTGGATTTATCGGCGTGCAGGCAATAAAGATTTTAAGAGTGATGGGGAATGCAGATTTTATAATAAAGACGACATATGTTGCATTGCTTGGGATAATCGGGACATTTATGTTCATAGAGAGTCTCTTAAGTATGAAGGCAAAGGAATCAAATAAAGGAGAGGGCAAGAAAAAATCTAAAGTTATAGAAATGCTTAACTTACTGCCATTTCAAACAAATTTTGAGAAATCAGGCGTAACACACTCTGCATTATTACCAATATTCTTTGGGGGCTTTGTTGGAATTCTCGCTGCAATAATGGGTGTGGGTGGGGGGTTCCTGATGGTTCCTGTAATGCTGTATATCCTGAAAATGCCAATGCATATTGTGGTTGGAACAAGCCTCTTTCAGATTTTATTTATATGTATAGAGGTTACATTTCTTCAGGCATATACAAACCATAATGTAGATTTTATACTTGCTCTCTTACTCCTGCTTGGCTCAACAATAGGTGCCCAGATTGGTGCAGTATTCGGAATGAGATTAAAGGCTGAACAGTTGAAGATACTCCTCTCAATAATAGTACTTGCAGTAGCTGTAAAAATTATTTTTGAACTTACAATAAGTCCGTCAATAATTGAAAAGTCAGAAACAAAGTTGCTGATGGAACATACAGGTATAATAAAGATCATCGCTGATATGGCAAAAAACAACGGTGCCCTGTATGGCATTGTATCAATTGTCATTGCTATTATTGCAGGTTTTGGTGCAGGTATTATATTTAGAAGGGGTATGGGTGGACACTGATATGTATAAAAATATTCTTGTGGCATTTGACGATTCTGAATTCAGCAAAGCCGCACTCAAGGAGGCATCCCTCTGGGTAATGAAGCATGGAGGAAAGGTAATCCTTACCCATGTGGTTAATCCTAACAGAGATGGTTTTGGAATTTCAAAAACAAATTTAAAAGGGCATCTGGAAAAGGCAAAAAAATTGTTCAATAAAACAGGAGAGGATGCAAAATCGGATTATGGCATAGATGTAGAATCAATAGTGATTGAGGGGAAGCCCTCTGATGTCATACTTGATATTGCCAGAGAAAAAAAGGCAGACCTTATTTCTATGGGGACTTATGGCAAAAAAAGGTTAAAGAGATTAATCCTCGGAAGTGTTACATCTCATGTTGTTGTAAATTCACCATGCGATGTCCTTGTAGTGAAGAAATACTGCAGTGAGTGTATAGGAAAATACAATTCAATCACCCTCCCATTTGATGGATCAGAATTTAGCAAGAAAGCGTTAAACCGTGCATGCCAGTTATCAAAAATCGATAATGCTGATATTTCTGCAATATATGTGACCCCACACTATGAAGAAATGGTTGAGTTTTTTATGACAGATTCAATAAGGGAAAGTCTTATGAAAGAATCAAAGAATATTATGGATATGGCAGTAAAAATCGCTGAAAAACAGGGTGTATCAATAAAGACAAAAATCCTTGAAGGATATGTGGGAGACAAGATTATAGAGGCTTCAGGCAAACAGAAAAATAATCTAATAGTTATAGGGACATACGGTTGGAGGGGTATTAATAAGGCAATTATGGGGAGCATATCTGAAAGAATACTCATTAATGCCACCTGCCCTGTGCTGTTGGTGAAGTAAATGGAACACGAATTTCACGAATATGCAGATGGCACGAATATGCAGAAAATTTCTAAATTACAATCTCCAAATCCCAAACAATATCCAAATTTCACGACCCACTATTGTGGGTGCCCCGGATGTTCTAAACTATCTGAAATTTGGAATTTTGGTTATTGGAATTTATTTGGTGCTTGGATCTCTAAATTTGGTGCTTTCTGATATTCGTGAAATTCGTCCATTTGTGTCATTCGTATTCAATTTTTAAGATGAAAGGGGGGATTAAATTGGCTGAAGATATAAAAGTAGATTCTACATTAGACTGCAAGGGGTTGGTCTGTCCAGAGCCGATAGTTAAAACCAACATGGCAATTAAAAAGCTTCAGGTTGGGCAGGTTCTTGTTATGGAGTCAACAGATGCCGGTGCAACCAGCGATATGCACTCATGGGCAAAGAGGACAGGGCATCAACTGCTGAAAGAAGAGGCATCAGGGAATGTATTAAAGTTTTATGTAAAGAAAATGAAATAACATCTAAAATCTGAAATTTCAAATTTGAAATTTGAAATTAATGGAATGGGAGGTCAATATGACTGAAAAACCAAAGAGGATAGCCCTAATTGCATCAAAGGGGACGCTTGATATGGCATACCCTCCGCTTATCCTTGCCACAGCAGCTATTGCAATGGATATGGAGGCAGGGATATTCTTCACATTTTATGGACTTGATATTATCAACAAACACAAATATAATTCTCTGAAGGTTCCTCCACTCGGCAACCCGGCAATGCCTGTTCCAATGCCGAATATACTCGGTGCATTGCCGGGGATGACAGCTATGGCAACTATGATGATGAAAAGCTGGATGAGCAAGGCAAATGTAGCATCAATACCAAAACTTCTTGATATGGCAAGAGAGGGTGGTGTGAGGATGATTGGATGCCAGATGACGATGGATGTAATGGGGGTTAAAAAAGAGGACCTCATTGACGGCGTTGAGATTGGAGGGGCTGCCACATACCTCGATTATGCAGTAGATGCAAATATAAGTCTGTTTATTTAATTAAGTGAAAAGTGTCAGTGTATAGTGTTAGTAAAAAATTAAAATAACCTTTACTTTCAGTTATTGCTTATACTCATCACTTACACTAACAACTTTCTTTTGAAAGGAGGGCTTATGAAAAGGAGAGATGCGTTAAAGACAATAGGCGGGACAATTGCTGGTTTGACAGTTGCTGAAAAATTTATCGGTAGTACAGGACAGGCTTTTGCAGATGATAAATCAAAGTTTCATAAAGAAATACTTCCTGCACCCGGCGGAAAACGGGTTGTTATTATTGGTGGCGGATTCTCAGGGGTATCCTTTGCAAATACCTTAAGGGAGCTTGCCCCTGATGCAGAAATAGTATTATTAGAAAAATATCCATTCTTTGTATCCGGCCCATCACACATTGATTACAGTGTAGGGATGAAGAGATTGGAGGATGCAACACGAAGCTATTATTCTCTGAGAGAGAAGGGTATAAAGGTTATAAAAACAGAGGTTGGAGGCATTCTGCCTGAGGAGAATAAAATAATTGCCAGTAAGGGGAGTTTGGCATACAACTACCTCCTGATTTCCACAGGTATAAGAATGGCAGATGAGGAGATATTACAGCTATCAGAAAATCCTGCGTATAACGCACATACATGGGAATTAGAGGGGACAATAGAACTGCGGAGGAGGATTGAAAACTTTAAAGGCGGAAAGGTTGTTGTATCAGTTCCATCAGCACCTTTC
>MHDO01000134.1 GCA_001805005.1 Nitrospinae bacterium RIFCSPLOWO2_12_39_16 | reverse complement strand
GTGGTAACAACACCTGTGGATATAACAATCTTACGGATGGTGTGATTATACTGATCAGCTACAAACAGATTAGTCCCATCTGTGGTTATACCATAGGGATAATAAAATCTTGCCGATGTGCCTGTGGCATCTGTTGAACCGGAAGTGGTAGAACCAGCAATTGTTGTTACAACACCTGTAGATATGACAATCTTACGGATTGTATGATTCAAAGAGTCAGCTACAAACAGGTTTGTCCCATCTGTGGTTATACCATAGGGATAATAAAATCTTGCCGATGTGCCTGTGGCATCTGTTGAGCCGGAAGTGGTAGAACCGGCAAAGGTGGTAACAACAGCATTTGTGCTTGTAAGATTAAGAGAGGTCCCTTGGACAGAGCCACCCATGAGGTTAGTAGCTACTGTAGTTGTAGTATCAGAAACTGCTATGGTTTCCCCTTTCACTATTTTATTTATGTCACCTGCTGCCCAGTATATACTTGTTGAATCAACTGCTATACCTATTGGATAGTTTAATCCTGATGCAACGGTTGTAACCGTCCCTTCGCTTATACTTACCTTCTTCACTGTGCCAGTACTATTATTCTCTGTCCAGTAAACATTCTTTGAGTCAATTGCAATATCCCAGGGCTCATTCAATCCTGAAGCGAGAGTTGTTACTGTCCCTCCGCTTATACTCACCTTCTTTACCGTGCCAGTAGTAGTAAACTCTGTCCAGTAAACATTTGTTGAGTCAACTGTTATATTAGCAGGACTACTCAACCCTGATGCAAGGGTCGTTGCTGTCCCTCCACTTATACTTATCTTCTTTACTGTGCCGCCACTGGTAGTAAACTCTGTCCAGTAAACATTTGTTGAGTCAACTGCTATACCATAAGGATAACTTTGTCCTGATGCAAGGGTCGTAACTGTCCCTCCGCTTATACTTACCTTCTTTACTGTGCCGCTACTATTATTCTCTGTCCAGTAAACATTCGTTGAGTCAATTGCTATACTTGCAGGATTATTCAATCCTGATGCGAGGGTTGTTACTGTCCCTCCGCTTATACTTACCTTCTTTACTGTGCCGCTACTATTATACTCTGTCCAGTAAACATTCGTTGAGTCAACTGCTATATCCAATGGCTTATTCAGTCCTGATGCAAGGGTCGTAACTGTCCCTCCGCTTATACTCACCTTCTTCACTGTGCCGCTGGTAGCATAATCTGTCCAGTATGTATTCGTTGAGTCAACTGCTATATGATAAGGACTCTGCCCTGATGTAAGGGTTACTGGTGTGGGTGAAAGTGTTACAGTAGAGGTTGTGGTCTGATTAGATGTAATGGTTATGCCTGTATCCTCTCCCTTGTATATAGTATTACCGCTGGAGTCTTTACCTGATATTACAGCCGTTCTGCTCGTCCCCGCAGAAATACCGGTTATTGTCCCTGAATGGGCAGAGCATGACCATGGACCCCCTGAGGCTAATAGAGTGCCGCTTGAATTGTATATAGAGGCGCTAACAGTGGAAACCCCAGAGACTGTGCAGTCAATAGCCGCCTCTCTGACACCTGTATAATCAGAGTCTTCAGGTTTTGAGTCAGATAGGGTCGGCGCACCCTGCCAGATTAACTTAAAGGAGAGCGAGCCTGTGCCAGACGATTCTTCAGAACCGGGATTACCACAGGTGGAAAGAAAGAGAGACGATAGTATTGCTGATATGAGAAGAATGTATTTTTTGTTCATGTTAAGGAAATTATATATCCGCAGATTTCGCAGATTACCGCAAATTAAAACAAAATATTTTTTTAAAAAATCTGTGAAAATCTGCGTAATCTGCGGATTGATCAGGTTTTTGTTCATTAGGTTACCATGTTACAGTATATGTCCCACCGCTGCTGGTACTACCGCCGCTACTACTACTGGTACCGCCTCCGCCTGCAGCAGCTGCCACCCCTCCACCAATAGCTGCAATACCAAGAAGTATCCACAACCAGCTTACACCACCCTCTTTTTTGGGCTTGATAATTTCTACCGGCTCTGTCCCTATTTCTTCGGGTGTATAAGGAGTAATCTTTTCTTCTGCATAAACAGATGATGAGGAATACGCCAGAAAAAGAGGAATTAATAAAACTACTAAAAAATGATAAAAGGTTTTCATCTCCTGTCTCCTTGTGTTAAAGAAGGGCATTAATAAAGCATCCCGAATGCCTTCTCATCAATCTTCCCATCTAAGAACAGGTCTAATTCCTTTGAATAAGTTCCTGAATCCAATTCTCCTATTGCCTTATTTAATTGTTCAAGTGTAATGACCTTATTTGAGAAGGCAATCCTTAATTTTTCCTTTGCACTTTCAATAACCACTCCTCTCTGCCAGTTTCTTGTGATTGTAAAACTACCATTTCCAGAGACCTGTGGGTTTTGTGCTACCCCTTTTAGTTTTCTTGCTGTTCTTATCACATTACCTTTAATATAATCTGTAAGCTCATCCACTACCACCCATGCCTTCTTACCTGCCTTACCTTTCAAACCCTCTAAAAGGTAATGGCTGAATATACCGCCCTTAATTTCTGTATCATCTTCCCATGACTGCTCCTCCATAGCCGAGGATGTAATGATTACCCTTTCTGTGCCTGTTTGTTCTATCAATTTAGGGGCAAACATGCCTACTAAGGGCTTACCTCCTTTCACAGTAATAGATTTTTCTCCTCCACCAGAAAAACATGCATCCAGCGCTACCATTACCCCCTTTGCCTTAGATTGTTTAATTATGTCCTGTAAATAGGAAATCGTTATGCTTGTATCTTCCATTATTTCCGGGTCTTTTATGCTGACATCGGATGGAATCAAATATGCATCTACTGCTTTATCCTCTTTCATCTTAGGCGCCCCATGTCCTGAATAATAAACATATATGTAACCGTCAATATTTTTAATGCTTCGCAGGGCTGAAAGCATTCTAACCCTTGTAGCGTTTTCATTTAATAATAAAGTGGTATTCTCTTTCGGAATTCCACCGTATTTCGGATCTGTAAAAATATCATAAATCTTTTTTGCATCTTCTGATGGATATTTAAGATGTGATATGTCATCCCTGTTCCTATAGTCAATACCAATGATGACAGCATATGCATCATCACGGAGAGGAGGGAGCTTCTCTTCAACAGGGGGCGGCTTGGGCGTCAGTGCTGCCAATACTTTGATCTCAAACTCCTTTGACGCTATGAGGTCTACATTATCTAATAAGACCCTTGCCTTCCATTTCCCCGGTAATGTTCCTGCCTTTTCACCCTTGATGGCAATCTTGTGCCATATTGTGCTATATCTTCTGAGCCTGCCGTCCTTATTTATTTTGTAATTCCCTGTGGTGAAATAAAGATTTCCCCCCGGGTCATACCACTCCCATCTTAAGGTATGTTCGCCAGATATATCCTTCAACTTGACCCACATCACCGCCTGCAAATCTTCAGGAGAAAAATTGTCCGTCTCAAATATAGGAATTGAAAAATCTCCTCTCTTTGTTATATCCTTGGCAATAGAAGTGCTGACAACCTCCATCCTTGACTCTTGAACAAGCGGCTCTGGTGGAGCAGAGGCACAGCCGAAAAAGACAAGTAAACAGTAGGCAGTAAGGAGTAGGCAGAAAAGATAAGGGAGATTGCCTCGCCATTTGACAGGCTCAGAGCCTGCAATGACACGAGAAGGATTATTGCAGGTGTTTAAACTGAGTAATTTCCACGTCTTCATATTTTCCCCCTGATAATTAGCCTTCTTATATATAACTATATTCCTTATAACTTAAAAGTCAAGAATTTTTAAAAACAATTTCTGATATTCTTTATGAATGGCGGTTTAATAATACCTTTCTCCGTTATTATTGCATTTATATTCTTATGAGGTGTTACATCAAAGGCAGGGTTTGACACCTCCACCCCTTCAGGGGCAATTCTCTTATTGCTTAGATGTGTTACCTCCTGAGAATTTCTCTCCTCTATTGGTATTTTACTCCCATCAGTAATTTTTATATCAATTGTAGATAGAGGTGCGGCTACATAAAATGGTATGCCATGCTCCTTTGCAAGAATTGAGAGGGAGTATGTCCCTATCTTATTGGCTGTATCGCCGTTTGCTGCAATCCTGTCTGCACCAACAATAATTTTATTTATCTCTCCTTTGCCCATAAAATAGCCTGCCATATTATCTGTAATCAATCGAACTGGTATCCCCTCTTTGACTAATTCCCATGCGGTAAGGCGGGCACCCTGCAAAAATGGTCTTGTCTCATCGGCATAAACCTTTATCTTCTTTCCCATCTCATGTGCAACCTTAATAACACCAAGCGCTGTCCCATATTCTCCTGCTGTTGCCAGCGCCCCTGCATTACAGTGGGTCAGTATGGTATCGCCGTCTTCTATCAATTCCTGCCCATTCATACCCATAGCCCTGTTTATTGTTATATCTTCTTCCCGTATCTTTATCGCCTCTTTTTCAAGGATATTTTTTATATGTTCAACTGGTTTATTTTTATTTTTATCAGCAACAGATTTCATCCTCTCAATTGCCCAGAATAGATTTACAGCAGTAGGCCTTGTGCTTGCCAGATGGTCACATATTTTCAAAAACTCATCATAAAATTTATTATAGTCCTTTGCATTTATATTTTTTGCGCCGATTGCAACACCCATAGCAGCCGCCACCCCTATTGCCGGAGCGCCCCTTACCTGCATTATCTTTATAGCCTTCGCCACATCCTGATAATTATCACACTCAACATAGACCTCCTCTAATGGGAGTCGGGTCTGGTCAATAAGTATTACCTTTCCATTTTTGTATTCTACTGTTTTAAACACTCCTCAATCCTTTCTCTTTTAACACCTCTCATTTTTATCAACTTGTTTTTACTTTTGTGCCCACCTATTATCTCTATCTGCCCTTTGCTTATATTGAGGCTCTTTGAAAGAAAATTTATCAGACTTTCGTTTGCCTCTCCTTCTACAGGCGGTGATGTGAGTTTTATTTTTACTGCATCTCCATATATACCGCAGATTTCATTCTTTGATGAGCGGGGCTGGACCTTTACAGTAAATACAACACCATTTTTATCTTCCTTTAGATTTAACACAATTCAAACATAAACAAAAACCTGATCAATCCGCAGATTACGCAGATTACACAGATTTTAAAAAAATATCTTGTTTTAATCTGCGATAATCTGCGTAATCTGCGGATATATAATTTCCTTTTCATGAACAAAAATAATCTTATTTCTTCCCTTCCTCCTGTTTCATTATATCCATAAGCTTCAGGTGGTTTTCTATTACTGCCCTCATTTGTACCTCAAACTGCATTTTCGTAGACTTCAGTTCTGCAATATCCTTTTCCAACTTGAAGAGCTTTTCCTCTGTCCCTTTAAGTATCTCCTTTGCCTTTATCTCTGACTGTTTTATAATAATCTGAGATTCCTGATTTGCCTTTTCAATCGCATCCCTCTTAAAATCCTGAGCCGATGCAATTACCTTTCTAAAATCATTTTCTGCCTTCTTATATTCCTCAATTTCCTGTTCCACCTTTTTCAATTCAGCTTTTATTGTCTCGTTTTCTTTGTTCAGCTCTTCAAGTTCATTGGCAATCAACTCCAAATAACTGTCCACCTCCTCAATATCAAAACCTCTGAACTTGAGCTTAAACTGCTGCTGTTTCACATCCATAGGCGATATTTTCATCTTAACATTACCTCCAGCTGCACTCTTGAACACAAATGAATTTGTGTTCTATATTTAATGTAATCTGACTGCCATTTGCATCAGGGTTGAAACGAGAAAACTCTGGAGAAACATAATTATAAGAAACACAATTATCGGTGAAAAATCTATCCCTGTTGCATAAGCAGGAATTAGTCTACGGATTGGCGATAAGACCGGCTCGGTAACCCTGTAAAGAAACTGGACAATGGGGTTATAGGGGTCAGGATTAACCCATGAGATGAGCGCCCTTATGATTATAATCCACATATATATATTCAGGATTATATCCAGCACCCTTGCAATCGCACTTATTAAATTTCCGAATATGAACATTTTTATCCCTTCTTCCCCAACTCCTCCGACCTTTTTGCAGCTGCCTCCACTGCATTGATTAATGCCGCCCTTAAACCCCCATCCTCTAATGCATGGAGTCCTGCAATTGTTGTCCCGCCGGGAGAAGTAACCATATCTTTCAGTTTGCCTGGATGCTCACCTGTATCAAGGGCAAGTTTTGCCGAGCCAAGAATAGTCTGAATAGATAATAACTTTGACACATCCCTTGGCAATCCCATATTTACACCTGCATCTGTTAATGACTCAATAATTAAAAACACATAGGCAGGGCCGCTGCCGCTTAATCCTGTAACTGCATCCATCATTGATTCCTCCACAATTACAGTCCTGCCGACAGCATTAAATATCTTCTCTGCCATTTTAATATCCACTTCTGATGCGGCATTGCCAGAGGCTATTGCAGATACCCCTTCCCGAACTATTGCAGGTGTATTCGGCATTACTCTTACTATTCTTGCCTTCTTCCCAAGCATATCCTGAATTGAATTTATAGTTACACCTGCTGCAATAGTAATTATCAGCTTCTTCCTGTCAACTAAGTCTTTTACCTCCTTTACAACCTTTGCTATTATCTGAGGCTTTACAGAAAGGATTATTATATCAGCTTTCTTTACAACATCTCTGTTATCGGCAGTAATATTAACTTTGTATAGCCTCCTTATATGTTCAAGCCTCTCTCTTCTTATATCTGTAACAGTTATATCTTTATTTTTAAAGACCCCTGCACCTGTTATCCCCTTTATCAGCGCCTCGCCCATATTGCCAGAACCTATAAAGGCTATCTTTTTATCTATCTGATACCTCATCTTCTCTCCCCAAATATTGCCGTTCCTATTCTCACCATTGTAGCCCCCTCTTCAACAGCCGCCTCAAAATCATTTGACATCCCCATGGAAAGCTCTTTCATCTCTATTCCTTCCTTTTGTATATCATCTCTCAACATCCTGAGCATCTTGAAATATTTTCTTGAATCCTCAGGAGATTCTGAAAAAGGAGGAATTGTCATCAGCCCCATAATATTTATATTTTTAAACCTTGATATATCCTTAACAAAATTAATAGCCTTTTCAGGTAATATGCCGAATTTTGTCTTTTCCCCTGAGAGGTTTACCTCAATTAAAATATCTGTCTCTAATCCTTTATTCTCCGCCCTCCTCTGAATCTCCTCTGACAGTAGAAGACTGTCCACCGAATGAATAAGACTAAAGATATCAAAGATGTATTTGACTTTATTTGTCTGGAGATGCCCTATCAGATGCCACTCAACTTCTTTTCCAATATCCTTAAATTTTTCCCTTGCCTCCTGAACCCTATTTTCACCAATAATTTTTATGCCTGCCCTTATTGCCTCTTTAATTTTTGAAACATCAACTGTCTTTGTAACGGCAACTAATTCTACTGATTCTTCTTTTCTTCCAACCCTTTCAGCCGCCAATTTTATTTTATGAATGATGCCTTTAATATTGGCAGCTATATTACCCATAATTACTGTTTTTAGTAACATACAAATTCATCTTCTGTCAAGACAATTTGCCTTAAGATGGGGTATCTATGGGAAGTCGCTAATAAAAGATGGCTTGTAAGAAAAGGTTGCAACTATATTAAGCTGGTTTTTATCTATATTATCAGGAAATTTATCAAACGGTGCGGCTGTTTTTACTGCCCTGACCGCTTCATCATCCAACACCTTATAATCTGCTGAGCTGAGAAGCTTTGTATCAAGAAGTACGCCATCCCTTGATATGGAAAATCTAAGCACAACGCTTCCATTTATCCCCCGTGACATTGCCTCATCAGGGTATTTCCATACAGAGCTGATTTTCTTTTTTATGGAATCAAAATATGAGTTGTATTTAATTTCTTTAGTATCAAGGGGTATTGGGTCAGCATCAAAGTCATAATTCTTTGGCTCTGTTTCTACCTTTGGCTTATCTGATTTTAAATTCTGAAATGATTTCTTAAGATTATCAGGCACAGGAGCATCATTGCTCTTAATTTTTGATTTAGATGTGTCTATACCCTTAAGACTATTTGCTTCTTTCTCTGAAGTTTCCGATGTCTTAAGAGTATTTCTATTATCTTCTCTCTTTTCTGCACTTCCTGCAGGCTCGGATGAATAAGTCTTTTGAACAGGAATAGAATTTTCCTTAATATACGGAATCTCAATCAATCTGACACGAAAGGGGGGCTCTTTTCTGCCCTCAAAAGAATAATAGGATGTAGATGCAATAAATGCTATATGTATAAAAAATGATAATCCAACAAATATTGTGAGACTATATTGGCCCATGGCTATTAACCCAGATTATAAACTGTAAACCATCATTTAGGAAGCTTTAATTTTCAGATATTTTTAAGAAATCTTTTATATTTTCAAAAAGAGGGGCTGAGGTGGTCAATAGTTTTTTGTCTTATGCCTATTTTATTGACAATAAAAATCAGAGAGTATATATTGCACTCTACATTTTTTATGATAAAATCTCAATAAAGGAAAATTTAGACAGATGATAAGAAAGGCATTGATAAAAGATGCGAAAGGGATTATCTCTCTAATAAATTTTTATGCAGAGAGAGGCGAGATGCTCTACCGTTCAATAAATGAACTTTATGAGAATATCAGGGATTTTATTGTATATGAAATTGACGGTGAGATTGTAGGAATATCGTCACTACATATTGACTGGGAGGACCTTGCAGAGATAAGGTCTCTTGCAGTAAAAGAAAAGAACAGCAGAAAAGGTATAGGTTCTGAACTTGTCGGAGAATGCATGAGAGAGGCAAAGGAGCTGGGCATTAAAAAGGTGTTTACGCTTACATACGTGCCAAAATTCTTTGAAAAGATGGGATTTAAGATAGTTGACAAGGCACAGTTCCCCCACAAGATATGGGGTGACTGTGTAAAGTGCCCTAAGTTTCCATCCTGTGATGAAACTGCACTTATTTACGAGCTATGAGCTATCAGCTATCAGCTACCAGCTAATAAATTATGTCAATATTTGATTACGGTTTTAAGGGGAGTATATATGAAATGGTTGCCCATGCCGGACCGATGGGGAAGGTTGTGTTACTTATACTCATGCTCTTTTCCATCATTTCATGGGCAATAATTATAAAAAAAATCAGGATATTAAGACAGGCAAGAAAGGAAACAGAAAAGTTTTACGAGGCATATTCTAAAAAAGGAAACCTCGCAAATATATTTTCAGTGGGTAAGAACTTAAAAAATAGTCCTGTGGCAAAACTCTTTGTAGCAGGATATAACGAATTAGTAACAAGCGTAAAATCATCTGCCGCGGGTGGACAGCCGCCTGAAGGAAAGAAGGTTGTAATAGAAAGTCTTGACAATATCGGCAGGATACTCTCCCAGACAACATTGCAGGAGATAACCCGACTGGAAAAATCACTTACCTTTCTTGCAACGACAGGAAGCACAGCCCCATTTATAGGACTCTTCGGAACAGTGTGGGGGGTAATGACATCCTTTCAGGGGATAGGCGCAAAGGGTTCGGCAAGCATATCCGTTGTTGCACCAGGAATATCAGAGGCATTAATTGCCACTGCCGCCGGCCTTGCCGCTGCAGTTCCTGCAGTCATCTTTTACAACCATTTTGTAAACAGGGTAAGGGTTACAGCAAACGAGATGGATAATTTTACACTTGACTTTCTGTTATTGATTGAAAAGAATTTTGTAAAAAAATGAAAGATAGAAACCTTTTGAAACCACAGATACACATAGATTTACACAGAAAAAAACCTTTAAAAATCTTTTTAAATCTGTATTTGTCTGTGTTCATCTGTGGTTAAATATTCTTCTATGCCTGAACAAAATCACCGCAGAATAACAACCACCCTTTCAGAGATAAATGTTACTCCCTTTGTAGATGTAATGCTTGTCCTGTTGGTAATATTCATGGTAACAACCCCTTTATTGGAAAAGGGTATTGATGTTGACCTGCCAAAAGAACCGGCAAAGGATGTTGAGGTAATTGAAAAATCAATCATCACCGCTAATAAGGAACAGGAGATATATTTCAATGAGCGGAGAATCTCCTTTGATGAAATTGAATCTGCCTTAAAAAAGGCATTCATGGGAAAGACAGATAAAGAGATATTCCTGAGGGCAGACAAAGAACTCTCCTATGGATTCGTTGTAAAGCTCATGTCAAAGATAAAAAATGCAGGAATTGACAAGATGAACATGGTAACAGAGGCAGAGGAATAAATGGTTACTCATTACAGAATAAAGACAGCCGAGTTTGATACCACTTTTGAAATGGGGAAGTCATTTGCATTTTCTATAATCTTTCATACTATAATAATAGCCGCATTGCTGTTTTCTCCCGGACTTCTCTCAGAAAAAAAAAGGATTTATTTTGAATCATATAATGTCAGATTGGTTGAACTTCCAAAAAAAGAGAAGGTTATTCAAGACTCAATTCAGAATATATCAGTAATGCCTGCAGAACCTGCTCCGCCGCCTCTACCTGCAATAGAAGAACCTGTTAAACCCCCTGAGCCTGTTATTGCAAAGCCTGAAGAAATTAAAACCGCTCCAGCAAAAAAGAAACAGAAATCCAAAAAGAAAGAGAGTGTGTCCGCTAAAAAGAAAAAAGAGGCTGAACCAATTACTGCCAGCGGCAAGACAGAG
>MHDO01000133.1 GCA_001805005.1 Nitrospinae bacterium RIFCSPLOWO2_12_39_16 | reverse complement strand
TGAACCCCCGACCTGCAGATCCGGAGTCTGCCACTCTAATCCGCTGAGCTACGGGCGCCTGTAGGCTATACAGAGATTATCAAAAAGGTTATAAAAAGTCTAATAAATGATATGGCTTATAAGGACATAACTAAAATTAATCCCATTGCAGCATTAAGATATTATCCCTATTCAATTCCACTCTGGTCCCAAACTCTTTACCTTCTCTATTTAAGGTATCTCTGAGCCATAATGAATCTGCCCTTGATGCACGATTAACCTTAAACTGTTTAATCTGCATTGGTGTCATTTGTAAATGAACAAGCTTTCCAGTTGATAGGTCCATACTTACAAAATACATCAATGTCAAATCATCTCTGAAATCTTCATAACTTCCGATACCTTCATAATCATTTATAAAATCGCCACACCCGTAGATAATAGGCTTGTCTTTATAGACTTCTATCCCCTTTACATGGTGAGATGAATGCCCATGAATGATGTCAACGGCTGCATCATCAATAAGCATATGGGCAAATTCTATTTGTTCCGGAGGAATATGAAAACCCCAATTGCCTCCCCAATGAATGGATGCAACAACAATATCTCCCTCTTTCTTAACTTTCCAAATTTTTTTCTTAATCTGACGGACTGTTTTATCTGATAAATCCTTTAACAGATTTACACCCGCCTTGTCTTTTAAAGCCGCCCAGTTAAAGGGTATTCCGCTTGTCTCCGCTCCGTATGAGAACACAATTACCCTTCCCTTTCCCTCAACCTCAATAACTGCCGGTATTTCCGCCTCTATAAGATTCTCTCCTGCCCCGCCACTTTTTATATTGGCTTTTTTCAATGTCTCCAATGTCTCTGTGAGTCCGGAATATTCCCAATCAAGAACATGGTTATTTGCAAGAGAACAATAATCTATCTTAGCAGCTTTTATGGTGGGTATATTTTCCGGGTGCATCCTGTAATGAATTTCTTTACTCTCCCAAAAATCATTGCTCTTTGTTACGCTTGTCTCTAAATTGATTATTCTCACATCCGGTGCAACTCTCTCTAATTCTTTGATGGCATCTCCCCATATGTAAGAAAAGCTGACAGGTTTTTGAATCTGGCCATTTGCCTTCTCGGCAATTTCTACATATCCTCTGGCACTTTTCATGTATGGCTCATGGATAAGAGGGTCACCGGGATGGGGTAATACTTGGTCTATCCCCCTTCCTGTCATTACATCACCACACATGAATATTGTTATAGGATTGAAAACTTTTGATAGTTTATCCGCAGCTTTTTTTCCTGTGTCTTTCACAAGATGTGCCCATTTGTTTCTCTTTGCTACATCTTCACCGGATGACAGTTTCACCGATAAACAAAAAATAAAAAATACGGTGATACTGTAAAGAATTACTTTACCTCGCATGGTAAGAAAATAAACCACAGAACTTTTTATCTCTATGGTGAATTATTTTTTCTATATGTAATATACACCACTTTGGTAAACTTTGGGAAAACAAATTCTAACCCCTATAACTGCCTTAAGGCTATGATATAATTTAGATTAATGCCTTACAAAATTCTTGCGGATATAACTGTTCTTATTCATTTCTCATGGATATTATTTCTTATTCTTGGTGCATTTTGGGGAGCAAAAAATAAAGGAGTAAAAATTTTTCATATCTCAGGGCTTGTCTTCGCCTTTGTTATTCAGATATTCAATTGGTATTGTCCTCTGACCCACTTTGAGGTCTGGCTGAGGTCAAAACACAACCCCGCCCTCACCTATACAGGCTCTTTCATTATTCACTATGTAGAGGCAATAGTCTATATTGAACTTCCCCGATATTTAATTTTTATACTTACTGTTTTTATATGTGGATTTAATGCATGGTTTTATCTCAAAAAGAATCAAATTAAATCCTATTAAAGAAGAGAGGTAATACCGCTGAGCAACAGCACGAGTAATCCTGCACAAAAATTCACTTTGACTAAATTCAGGGATAATTTCTGCAAAGATATTTTTTCGGTAATAGATTCTGTTTTTACAATCTTAGAAGATAATACTAAACCTCTATAAAAATGGACAATAACCATTCCTAAAACTAAAATATGCTTCAAGACCAAAACCAAGGTCCAACTGTTTATAAAATTTCCAATTCCTGAAAATTGCTTATTAAACCCCGTCAATACAAGGCCGGTGATAATCAGGAAAACAATACTATAGTTTGCCAAGGGAGTAAATCTCTTGGAAATTTCTCCCATTAATTTGCCTGACTCTGCACCTAAAACTTGCTTGGTTGATGGTATTGCAATAAAAAGTATAAAAGTAATTCCTCCAATCCATATAACTGTTGCAATAAGATGCAGCCAATAAGAAACCACTAATATTATCTCTCTCATTTGACCTCCACACGGTTTTTTAGTTACCCCTCACCCCGTCCCTCTCCCGCATGGGGAGAGGAAATAAAAGGTGACCGGCGGTATGATAGAAAATACGCAAGTTTACTATTTTGTTTTTACGGTTGGAATACAACCACAGCCACAGGAGGTCTCTGCCTTTCTCTTGACTTGAGGTTTCTTTGCTTTAGACTGCCCTTTAGCTCCTTTTGTACTTTTTACCATTGTTATCACCTCCTTTCTATATTAGTTAATGCTAATTAACTTATATAATTGACCAAATTTTTTTCTTATCTGGTTTTTGAGCTTTGTATTCTTTTCATGATTACCTGTCTATCTAAACAACCGCAGGTGCAGATACGATTAAGTCTTTGTCTGCATTTTTCAAGGACATCCTTATTCAAAGAATAATAAATCCAGTATCCTTGCCTTTCATCGTCCACAAGCCCAGCACCCTTAAGCACCCGCAGGTGTTGTGATACCGCTGATTGTGTTATTTCTAGAATCTCAGCCAAGGCATTAACACTCATGGCTTCCTTTTTAAGAAGCTCAACAATCTCTATCCTCTTATCTACCGAAAGGATTTTAAATAGCTCAGCAGTTTTTTTCATAGTATATTTATTTTATTAAGTGTATTTATCTCATTAAGTATATTAGTATGAACTAATATACTCCGTCACAAATAGATTGTCAAATATTTTTTAAAACTTTGAATAGTTCAGTTAATTTTAAATCCTCTTATGTGGGTCAAAGGCATCTCTTAATCCATCACCGAGGAAGTTGAAGCATAGCATAGTGATAAGTATTGTAACAGCAGGAAACACCGTAAGGTGGGGGTAAAATTTTATAGTACCCCATCCATCGTTTGCCAGTGTTCCCCAGCTTGCAAAGGGTGGAGCAAGCCCAAGACCGATAAAGCTCAATGTTGATTCAGCTAAGATAGCGGCGGCACATCTGAATGTAAGTGTTACGACAAGAATGCCGAGAGTATTTGGCAATATATGGATAAAAAGTATTCTATCGTGATTAGCACCAAGAGCCTTAACAGACTCAATAAAATGCATCTCTTTAAGCCTTAGCACCTCACCTCTTATAAGCCTCGCTATGGTAACCCAGCTTACAAGGCTCAGGGCAAGAAATATGCTTATCCATCCTCTTCCCGCCATTATGGTTATTAAAATTATAAGAAGCAGGTCAGGAAGGGAGTAAACCACATCTATAATTCTCATCATAATATTGTCAATCCTTCCGCCGATGTATCCCGATACTGCACCGTAAATTGTCCCTATAATTAGTGCAGCAAATGCAGTGAACATACCAACAGAGATTGACATCCTCGCCCCATAAAGTATGCGGGAAAAGAGGTCTCTCCCAAGCCTGTCAGTCCCCATTATATGTTTAATACTTGGGCTTTGTAATAATTCACCTGGATTCTGCAAATCGTAAGGATATGGTACAATCCATGGCGCAAAGATGGCAGAGAGAGAAACAAATATTAAAAATATGCCACTAAAAATTGATAGTTTACTCATTTGAAAATCATTTTTTGCCACAGATTTTCACAGACTAAAATACATATTAAACAATCTTTTTATATTCTTCGTCTTTAGTCCGTGTAAGTCTGTGGCTAAATTTCTATGTATCAATCTTCACCCTCGGGTCTAAAAATGTATAGAGAATATCTACGGCTATATTTGCCAATACTATTATTACTGTGTAAATCAGTGTCACCCCCATAATCAGTGGATAATCCCTATTGGTTACAGCAGTTACAAAAAATCTTCCCATCCCCGGAATAGAGAATATGTATTCAACTATGAAAGAGCCTGTTACAAGTGCAGCGGTCAGTGGAGCAAGAATAGTTACAACAGGCATAATGGAATTTTTGAGGACATGCTTTAAGACTATACTTCTGTATTTCAACCCCTTTGCCCTCGCAGTTCTTATATAGTCCTTATTCATTACGTCAATTACACCTGAACGGGTAAGTCTTGCAATATATGCCGCCGGTGCAAATCCGAGTGTAATGGAAGGGAGTATCATATATCTCCACCCCTCCCATAGTGCAGGGGGAAGAACTTTATAAAAATGGCTGAATAGAAGACTCAATATGATACCAAGAATAAAATTTGGAAGCGATATGCCTGTGGTGGCAAACAGGATGGTCAGCCTGTCCCATATTGTATCTGATTTGATTCCTGCAATAACACCTGTGCCTATGCCAATTATTATAGATATAAAAAGTGCAAGGACTCCAAGCTGGATTGAGACGGGGAAGGTATCCTTTATAATATCCCTCACATCCCTCCCAAGATATTTATAGGATGGACCAAGGTCACCCTTAATTAATCCATAAATATACAGAAAATACTGTTTATGAACCGGCTTATCCAGATGATACTTTGCCTCCACATTCGCCTTTATCTCAGGAGGCAGTTTTTTTTCCCTGTCAAATGGTCCACCGGGGACAATGTGCATAATGGCAAATGTCAGTGTCGCCACTGTCAACAAAACAGGTATTCCCCACAAAAATCTTTTAAATATAAAAAGAAGCATATTATTGGTAAATATTATACCTGCTTTAAGTTACAATACCAATAAGGCTTTTTAGAAATTAAAAAAATTATCTCTTGACAATATAATGATACCGTATGTAGTATTATTATATGCTCGGAAGGAAAACAAGAATCGTTTTAGATACGAATGTGCTTTATGCGGGCCTTTATTCATCAAAGGGAGCTTCTTACAGGGTGTTACAAGCAATAGAGGAAGGAAAAATTAGAATTGTTATATCAACCACTTTACTATTTGAATATGAAGACATCCTCAAGCGGAATCAGGCGGTCTTAGACTTATCAAATCATGAAATCGAAAAGATACTGGATTACTTCTGCATGCGAAGCGAACATCAAAAGATATATTTCCTGTGGCGTCCCATGCTGCCTGACCCTAAAGATGATCATTTGCTGGAATTAGCCATTGCGTCAGGGACAAAGCTTATTGTAACTTACAATACAAAGGACTTCAAAGGAGCAGAAACCTTTGGCGTAAAACCATTAACGGAGGAAATATTATGAGTGCTTTAAGTTTACGATTGCCAGAATCAATTCATCGGCATATCAGAGAAATTGCGAAAAAGGAAGGAGTATCTATCAATCAGCTTATTTCATCGGCAGTATCAGAGAAAATTTCCGCCTTGATGACGGAAGACTATTTAAAGACCAGAGCCAAAAGAGCAAAAAAAGAGGATTTCAGAAAAATTTTAGCTAAGGTTCCAAGCCGAAAGCCGCTGCCATGCGATGAACTATAGTTTTGCGTCAATAAATCGCTCCGCTTGAGTTATTATGCCGAATCATTTCTTACCAATCAATAACTTTTATAATAAAAATTGTAGGTAAAATTTTTCGACTTTCAGGTGTTAGAGTTACTTTAATTATTAAGATCCCTCAATCCTTATCTTTTTAAGATAGAGCAGTTCCATTGCATCAAGTCTTAACCCTTTCACATAGGGCTTAATCAAAACATTCTGGGCAGTAAAAAAGAGTGGTATTATTGCAATATCTTCCTCAAGTAAAATTTTCTGTGCCTCATCATACATAGTTATTCTTTTTTCCCTATCCCCCTCCCCTCTCGCCATATTTATTAATTCGTCATATCTCCTGTTTGACCAGCCTGTATTATTGTTCCCGCTCTCTGTTGTAAAGAGTGTCATAAAATTATCAGGGTCGGGGTAATCTGCACCCCAGCCAAGTCTGAAGATTGCAGGTGTATCTGTCTTTAGCCTCTTTAAAAATACCTTCCACTCCTGATTGTCAAGTTTCACTTCTACATTGAGATTTTTTTTCCACTGGGATTGGACATTCTCTGCTATAAGGCTGTTTACAGGGTCTGTATTGAATATTAGTGTAATAGGCAGCAGCCCTTTACCATCAGGATAACCTGCTTCTGAAAGAATTTTACTTACCTCTATAAGATTAAATTTAAGACCGATGTCAGGATTATGTGCAAGCATACCATTTGGTATCCATGAATCTGTAGGTATCTCACCACCATTTAAAATGCGTGGTAATTCTTTCTTATTAATAGCCATAGCAAATGCCCTTCTTACCCTTATATCATCAAAGGGCTTTTTATGAACATTGAACCCATAATAATATCCCCTAAGCAAGGGTATATTTTTGTATTCAAATTTCTCCCTGTATGATGGTATGGCTTCAGGCGGAAGGCTCACAATATCTAAATCCCCTGTCTCATAAAGTGTAAGAGCAGTATTCCTCTCATTAATAACAAACATCTTAATCGTATTTATTTCCGGTTTGCCGCTATAGTATTTTTCATTTGCCTTTAGAATCAATTGATACTCATGTCTCCATTTAGTCAGTCTAAATGGCCCGTTGGTTATTATATTTTCAGGCTCTGTCCATCTGTCTCCATACCTTTCTATAATATCCCTTCTCTGAGGAAAAGTTACCATGAAGGTCGTAATACTGGGGAAATAGACTATTGGTCTCTTAAGTTTAATCTCAAGAATATCAGATGAGAGGGCTTTTACACCTACCAAATCAGAATCTTTAATCTTTCCAGAATTATATTCGTATGCATTGAGTATATCGTATAAAAAATATGCATATTCAGCAGCCGTTGCAGGGTTCAGGAGCCTCTTCCATGAATACTCAAAATCATAAGCAGTTACAGGTTTACCATCTGTCCAGAAGACATCTTTTCTGAGATAAAATTTATATATCTTCCCATCCCCTGATACATCCCATTTTGAGGCAATGGCAGGTTTTGGATTTAATTTTTTATCAAACTCTGCAAGCCCCTCCATTATATTTGCAATCACATTAAAGGACACTCCGTCAGTGGCAAGCGACCAATCAAGTGTAGGAGGCTCAGTGGGGATGCTCATTCTAAAGATATGACTGCTATTGTCTGTCTTTGAGATAGTGCAGGAAATAAAAATTAAAATAAAGAAAGCTGTGATACAAATCCTTATTTTCATAATTCATTAAAACAGTCCTTCTTATGGCTTTTGAAAATCTGGTTTTTGAATATACTAAAAAAATATACTAAATTATATACTAAATTCCTTGACATTACTCAACTTATATGTTCTTATATATAAAACTTTTTAAAATAGTCCCGTGAGACTAAAAAGGGAAGAAATGAACTATAATCAAAAAAATAGAACATTTAGAAACCTCCTCGCCATTTAATGGCAGGAGGTTTTTTTTTGCTTAATTCTTTATGAATACAAGAGTAATGAATGCTGATGAGGTAAACAGGGCTATTACCAGAATTGCACATGAGGTTCTGGAAAAAAATAAAGGTGCCCATGACCTCGTAATTGTTGGCATAAGAACGAGAGGAGTATTTATTGCCGATAGGCTGGCAGCAAAGATTAAAGAGATTGAAGGAGAGGCAATCCCTGTCGGGATTATTGATATAACTCTTTACAGGGATGATATAAAGTCAAGTCCATCAAAACACATAGTAAAAAAGACAGAGATACCATTTTCTATAACGGATAAAAAAGTAATACTTGTTGACGATGTCCTTTATACAGGGAGAAGCATCAGGGCAGCCATTGACGGGCTAATAGATTTTGGGAGACCTGCAAATATACAATTGGCAGTCCTTATAGACAGGGGACATAGAGAACTGCCAATAAGGGCAGATTTTGTCGGAAAGAATATCCCTACATCCCATGATGAGTCAGTAAAGGTTATGCTGAAAGAAGAGGATGGAGTAGATAAAGTAACAGTGATTAGTGACCAGTAAATAGTGAATAGATTAAATTTGAGATGATAAATAAATTAAAGAGTAAAGACTTGCTGGGAACTAAAGATTTATCGCCTGAGGAGATACTCCTTATTCTTAATACTGCCGAGTCTATGAAGGAGATTTCATCGCGGGATATTAAAAAGGTCCCTGCCTTAAGGGGAAAGACTATAATAAACCTCTTTTACGAGTCAAGCACCCGCACACGAACATCCTTTGAGATTGCTGGAAAAAGATTAAGTGCTGATGTAGTAAATATCTCTGTCTCTACAAGCAGTGTGGCTAAAGGGGAGACTTTAAGGGATACTGCAAAAAATCTTGAGGCAATGAATCCAGATGCAGTGGTTATAAGGCATTCATCCTCCGGGGCATCTGAATATATCGCAAAAATCTTAAGATGCCCTGTCATAAATGCAGGAGACGGGGCACATGAGCATCCCACACAGGCACTCCTTGATTTATTTACAATCAGAGAGAAAAAGAAAGAACTGAAAGGATTAAAGGTCAGTATAATCGGTGATATAGCCCATAGCCGTGTTGCAAGGTCAAATATATATGCTATGAATAAAATGGGAATGGATGTAACTGTTTCAGGACCTTCAACACTAATACCTGTAGATATTGAGAAAATAGGGGTTAAGGTAGTAAATGATGTTGTGAAGGCAATAGAAGGGGCAGATGTAATTATAATGTTAAGGATTCAACTTGAAAGACAGGAAAAAGGGTTATTCCCTTCAATCAGGGAATATTCAAGACTGTTTGGACTCAATACTGAAAAATTAAAGAATGCAAAGGAAGATGTAATTATAATGCACCCCGGACCTATGAATAGGGGTGTAGAAATTTCTGCTGATGTGGCTGATGGACAATACTCACTCATACTTGATCAGGTGACAAACGGCGTGGCAGTAAGAATGGCTGTCCTTCATCTTTTGACAGGTGGGGCATGATTAAAAATTCCAAAATACTTATTAAAAATGGCAGGGTTATTGACCCTGCAAATAAGATTGATACTGTACTTGATATCCTCATTGAAAATGGAAAAATAATTGAGATAGGGAACTTACTCTCTATTAACAAATCCGAAATCCAAAATCCGAAATCCGAAATTGAAATCATAGATGCCTCTGGTAAGATTGTAGTCCCCGGGCTTATTGATATGCATGTCCACCTAAGAGAACCGGGTTATGAGTACAAGGAGACTATAAAGACAGGGACTGAGGCGGCTCTGGCAGGCGGTTTTACATCAATCGCATGTATGCCGAATACAAAACCTGTGAATGATAACCAGTCAGTTACAGATTTTATATTGGACAAGACAAGAAAAGAGGGTGTTGTAAATGTATATCCTGTTGGTGCTATCTCAAAGGGGCTTAAAGGTGAGGAGCTATCAGAGATTGGAGAATTAAAGTCAGCAGGTGTCGTTGCTATAACTGATGATGGAAAACCTGTGATGAACAGTGAATTGATGAGGAGGGGAATGGAGTATGCATCAATGTTTGATATCCCTGTAATATCTCACTGTGAGGATTTACACCTTTCCGAGGGGGGTGTAATGAATGAAGGATTTGTCTCTACAGAATTGGGACTCAAAGGGATACCAAATGCTGCAGAGGATGTAATGACTGCAAGGGATATTGCCCTGTCAGAATTGACAGGTGCAAGACTTCATATTGCCCATGTAAGCACAAGAGGTGCAGTAAATTTAATAAGGGATGCAAAAAATAGAGGTGTAAAAGTTACATGCGAAACAGCACCTCATTATTTTACTCTTACAGAAAAAATGGTAGATGGTTACAATACAAATGCAAAAATGAACCCTCCTTTAAGAAGTGAGGACGATTTAAAGGCAATAAGGGAAGGATTGAAAAATGGGACAATCGATGTTATAGCCACAGACCACGCACCCCATGAGACATCAGAGAAAGATGTTGAGTTTGATAAGTCACCATTCGGCATCGTTGGGCTTGAGACATCACTGCCTCTGACACTGAAACTTGTTGAAGACGGTATAATCTCACTTGATGAAGCGATTGCAAAACTAACTGTAAACCCTGCCAGAATTTTAAATTTAAACAAAGGGACACTTTCAGTTGGTGCAGATGCAGATATTGCTATTATAAATCTTGATAAAGAATGGCAAATTGATGTAAAAAAATTTAAGTCAAAGGGGGAAAATTCTCCATTTCACGGATTAAGAGTAAAGGGTTTGGTAAATACAGTAATAATAAACGGAAACACTTTTAACTTTGAAGCTCACTAACCTTCAGTTTTCCCCTCTTCTTTTCATCTCGTATTTTGAGATAATTTCATTTGAGGCGAGTCCTACACAATTTGCATAGGCTCTTTAAAAAACCCCTCTGTCATACAAAATAATTGATATTTATTCCAACATCTGATATTTTGAAATTATGGCTAATGCAATACTGGCTCTATCAGATGGAACAATATTTGAGGGGGAATCCTTCAGTGCAGAGGGTGAGGCCGTAGGAGAGGTTGTATTTAATACAAGCATGATTGGGTATCAGGAGATACTTACAGACCCTTCTTACAAGGGACAGATTGTTACAATGACATACCCTCTGATAGGAAATTATGGAATAAATGAGGAAGATGTGGAATCTGTAAAGCCGCAGGCTGCCGGGTTTATTATTAAGGAGGGAAGTAAGATTCACAGCAACTGGCGGGCACAGAAAAGTCTTGATGAATATCTTAAAGATTATAATATTGTCGGCATTCAGGAAATTGATACGAGGGCGCTTACAAAACATATAAGGGATAAGGGGGCACAACAGGGGATAATTTCAACCATTGACTTTAATCCAGAAAGTCTTGTTAAGAAGGCAAAAGAATCTCCTACGATGATTGGAAGAGATTTGGTTAAAGAGGTTACCTGCCATGAGAAATACCACTGGACAGAAGGGGGATGGGACCCGGAAATTTCAAATTTCAAATTTCAAATTTCAAATGAGAAAAGATTCAAGGTTGTTGCATACGATTGTGGTATAAAGCAAAATATACTAAGACAATTGGTAGATGCAGGCTGTGATGTGACTGTTGTCCCTGCATTCACAAGTCCTGACAAAGTTCTATCAATAAATCCTGACGGTATATTTTTATCAAACGGTCCCGGAGACCCTGACGCTGTCCCATATATGGCAGAAAATATAAGAGGGCTTATCGGTAAAAAACCTATATTTGGAATATGTCTCGGTCATCAGATATTATGCCTATCATTTGGTGCAAAGACCTATAAATTAAAATTTGGACACAGAGGCGGTAATCACCCTGTTATGGATTTAACTACCAGAAAGGTAGAGATTACAGCTCAAAATCATGGTTTTACAGTAGATGCCGATTCATTACCATCTGAACTTGAACTAACCCATATAAATCTAAATGATAAAACTGTAGAAGGAGTAAAACATAAAAACCTGCCAATATTCTCAGTCCAGTATCACCCTGAGGCATCACCTGGACCTCATGACTCAAGGTATCTATTCAGCAGATTTGTGGAATATATGAAAGGATAGTGAGATTGCCAAACCATGATACACCAAGAATATTTTAATAAACTGGTTAATGTAATGACCTCTGAAACATATCTTGAAGAAGTAAAAAAGGCGAGGGTGGAGTATATAAAGATAGCAGGAGAGGTATTTGAAGATGATAAGTCTTTTGAGATGAGGATGACCTCTTTTCTTGAATGGTATATATTAGCTCACCCGCTAAAAACAAAAAACAAGACACCACTTAAAATATATTTAGATGAATATACCGCTTCCATTAAAGATGATGAGAGGGAATTCTTCAGCGGGTTTGTAAATACCATTCACAGTGTGTTTGAAATAAAGGGACAGAAGAAGGAATTTCTTAAGATAAAAGACCTCTTCAGCATGGAAAATTATCTTGTCAGCGAAGACAACAGTAATTATAATTTCAGAAAAGGAGATATACTGGAGGCAAAGGTGTTACCCTTTAAAGGAAAATACTTTTTTTCTAATGCCTTCTGCTTCCACCCCAAAAAGGCAGGCAAATTTATAAGCGATGAATTAAAGAAGATGAAAAAAAATAATAATTCCGATATTTCTGATTTTATTCTCAAACTCTCGTATATGAACTTAAAATGGGAAAGGGCAAGGGGAATAGATGCAAAAGAGATTTATAGATAACAGTAAGCAGTATGCAGTAGGCAGTAGGCAGTATATTTACTGCTTACTCTTTACTGCTTACTGTTTACTGTCTTTGGTCGGTTGTGCCGAGAGGAGTCCATACAGATACTACAACATATACACCCTCGTGGAACCAGAGGTCATCAAAAATGGGATAAAACAGCCGCCAAGTTATGACAAAGAATTTGAGGATGACAGACTATCAATAAAATTTACATTCAAAGAAAAGAAGATATACTTTAGACTTAAAAATAAAACGGATGGACAATTAAAGATTTTATGGGAGAGGTTTTCCTTTGTAGATACAAATGGAGTCTTGCAGAGAATAACAGGCTTTAAAAATATATTTACAGATAAAATGGGTAAACAGCCTGTTCAGGAGATTCAGGCAAAGACAGAATTAAATGATTTAATCGTTCCCATAGAAAATATAGAGTTTATGGAAGAATGGACATGGTATGTCCGTCCATTATTCAATCAGACTGACGAAGAAGCAATTAAAAACAAGGGAAAGATATTTTCAATCTCAATGCCGATAGAGATTGACGGAAATATAATTGATTATAATTACAAATTTAGAATAGACCATGTAGTGCCACAATCAACATGGGTCTATTAGCTACACTCTGATATTTATTGTCCCTCTTACTGACTCTTATGCAGTGTATTTGTTCCTTCTTCCAAAACAAGAAATTCCCTTGACAAAGAACTCATACCTAATTTATCCTTCCGTTATGAGCTTTAAGGATGTAATCACCCTTCTGCAGGATGACTTGAATAAGGTAGAGGAGTATATCAAAAAGAATTACAACTCCGATGTTGCCCTTATACCAACTATAAGCAGTTATCTATACAATGGAGGCGGTAAGAGGCTCAGACCTCTCCTTGTCCTAATCACATCAAAGATGTGCGGTTATAGCAGCCATAATGGCAGCAGTAGGCACATAATCTATTCATGCGTGGTTGAGTTCATCCATGCCGCTACTCTACTTCATGATGATGTAGTTGACGAGTCAGATATAAGGAGAGGCAACCCTTCTGCAAATGCAAAATGGGGGAATGACGCAAGCGTGCTGGTTGGAGACTATCTCTTTTCAAGGTCATTTGCCCTCATGGCAGAGAACAATGACAAGAGGATAATGGTTATACTGTCCGATGCAATAAAAAATGTGGCAGAGGGCGAAATCAAACAGCTTATTAATAAATATACACTTGATACTACTGAGGATACATATTTAGATACTATAAATAGAAAGACTGCCGCCCTTATCTCCGCATGCTGTGGAATCGGTGCCATACTCGGCGGTGTCCCCAATGAGAAGGTTGATGCCTTAATCTCATTTGGAAAGAATATCGGCATTGCATTTCAATTGGTGGACGATGTCCTTGATTACACATCAAATGAAATGGTTCTTGGAAAACCTGTTGGAAACGACCTCGTTGAGGGGAAGGTTACATTACCCCTTATACATTTATACAGAGAGGCTAACGAAGGAAGGAAAGATGAATTAAGGGAGATTATGAATTCCCCTGAAATAAGCAGAGAGCAGCTGAAGCGTGTTATATACCTCATGAAAAGCTATAGTGCAATAGATTACACAATGAAGAGGGCAAGGGATTATATTGAGAATGCAAAACAGAGTATAGCCTCTTTAAAATCTTCTTCTGCCGAACAATACTTTAATACCCTCATATCTGTAGCGGATTATATAGTAGAGAGAAAGAGCTAAAAATTAGGATTCAAGGGGTCAAGGGGTAGAGGAAAAACAGCCCCTGAACCCACGAATCCTTGAACCCTTCTATGAACACACATCCTTTGGTCAAACTTGCCAGAAATACAATTGATGCTTATGTAAAAACAGGTAAAACCATATCCATCCCCTCTTACCTTACAGATGAGATGAAAGGAATGGCAGGGGTATTTGTCTCAATAAAAAAACATGGCGACCTGAGAGGATGCATTGGAACATTCTCCCCCACACAGCCTAATATAGCCGCTGAAGTTATACAGAATGCTATAAGTGCGGCAACAAGGGACCCAAGATTCCCTCCTGTTACACCCGAAGAACTTGATTCGCTGGATATTTCTGTTGATGTCCTTACAGAGCCTGAAAAGATAGCCTCTCCTGACGAACTTGACCCAAAAAGATACGGCGTCATTGTAACAAAGGGATGGAAAAAGGGGCTTCTCCTTCCTGATATTGAGGGTGTTGACACAGTTGAAGAGCAGATTTATATTGCCAAGAGAAAGGCAGGCATATCACCTGATGAAGAGGTAGAATTACAGAGGTTTGAGGTGAAAAGGTATAAATAATGAAAATTGGAATAAGCAAAAAAATAGTTATTCCATACGGCATCGGACTCTCCATTTTTCTTTTCATCATAGCCTTCAGCTATATAAATCTAAGCTCGCTGTCATCACTCCTGAACAAAAATACTGAAATTGCAGACAGGGTAAAGCTTATATCAGACCTTCAAGTTATTATCCAGAAACTGGTAATGCCTGCCAATGATTACCTTATAACTGGGGATAAAAAAGAGAGAGATACTTTTGCACAACTAATTACTGAATTATCATCCATCCTTGCAGAAGTGAAGGTCAGTGAAAATAAGACAGAGGAAGAAAAGGCTATTGAAAAAAAGTACGAAAAGGTATCAACGAACTCCAGATGAAGGCTTTGGTTCTCCTTGCAACTGAAAATCCGATTAACAACAGAGAGGCAGCAAAACTAATGGAGGAGATGGATGCTTTTGCTGATGGATTAACGAATTTAGTTGAGAATTTTCATATAATTGCAAAAGAAGAATTGAAACTCCATAGTATGAAAGCCTCACAGATAAATAAAAGGATATTTAAAATCTATATCATTTTACTATCTATATCTCTAACTGGGGTTATTGTAATAACATTTTTAATTACGAGTGGAGTTGTAAGACCGCTTCAGAAACTTACAAAAGCAGTCAGGACTATAGGTCAGGGTAATCTGGATTATCATATAGAAATTAAGACAGGCGATGAGATTGAGATGTTAGGCGAAGAATTTAATAATATGACTCAGGCACTGAAAATAAAAAATAATGAAATAAAGAAATATACAGAGAGGTTAGAAAAAACAAACCGTCAGCTTGACCAGAACATATTACAACTCTACACCCTTTACAATATAAGCAAGACCATTACAGCAACCTTTGAGATAGAGAAGCTTTTAAACCAGATTACAAGGGAGGAGGTAATCGGAATAATAAATGTCTATAAATTGAATGGGGAATATATTGATGAGACATCATACGAACTGCTTGTAGCTGCTGCAAACCAGATTGGAATGACTTTGGAGAATGCAAGGCTATTTGAAGACTCAAAAGACACTCGCAATTACAGACGGCATGACAGGTCTCTATAACCACCGCTACTTTTTGGAGCGAATAAATGAGGAATTTGAAAGGACAAGGAGGTATAAGAGAAGCCTCTCTCTTATAATGATTGATGTTGACCATTTTAAAAAATATAATGATACACATGGGCATCAAAAGGGTGATGAGATTTTAAAAAGAGTTACAAAAATTCTAAAAGATACTGTCAGAAAATCAGATACCATTGCCCGATACGGCGGAGAGGAATTTATCATCATCTTCCCTGAGACAGGAGGGAAGGAGGCTTTATCAGTTGCAGAAAAATTGAGAATGGAGGTAGAGGCACATGACTTTCCAGGCGGTGAAACCCAGCCACTTGGGAGGATTACCATAAGTCAGGGTGTTGCTTCCTGCAAAGAAGAGTTAAAATCATTTGATGAGCTAATTAAAAACGCTGATAATGCCCTTTACCGCGCAAAAGAAGAAGGGAGAAACAGGGTATGCACTTAAATCAGTATCAGTGTCAGTTAAAAATGTTGTTTTCTGACACTAACACTACTAACTAACACTGATTTAAGCCTTTGTTAGTCAGTGGCTAAACACGAAAATGTACGAGGCACTGTATTACGAAAAATTAGAGGATAAAAAGGTAAGATGCAACCTCTGTCCCCATCACTGTATTATCAAGGATGGCAAGATTGGCATATGCATGGGAAAGGAGAACAGGAGAGGTGTGCTTTATGCAAAAAACTATGCACAGACTACTTCTATAGCAAATGACCCGATTGAAAAAAAACCACTCTACAATTTCTATCCGGGAACCGAGATCTTATCCATAAGCCCGAATAGTTGTAATTTGAGCTGTAAATTCTGCCAGAACTGGGAAATCTCTCAGATGGAATCCCCCACACAGCACCTGTCTCCTGAAAGGGCAGTAGAATTTGCAAAGAAGTATAAATCGGTCGGCATATCCTACACATATACAGAGCCTCTTATGTGGTATGAATATGTCCTTGATACCGCCAAACTTGCACAAAAAGAGGGTTTAAAAAATGTCCTCGTTACAAATGGATTCATAAATGAAGATCCTTTGCTTAAAATACTCCCTCTGATAGATGCCATGAATATAGATGTAAAGTCTATGGATGATTCCTTTTACCGAAAAGTATGTTCAGCAAAGTTAGAGCCTGTCTTAAAGACAGTAGAGATATCCCAGAAATCGTGTCACATAGAGATTACAAACCTTGTTATCCCGACCCTAAATGATACAGACGAGCTCTTTCATAAACTTACAGACTGGCTTGCATCAGTAAACCCAAACATACCACTTCACTTTTCAAGATACTTTCCGAATTACAAGATGCCCCTCCCCCCTACGCCCCTTGAGACTTTAAAAAGGGCAAGGGATATTGCAATGAAAAAGATAAACTATGTCTATGTGGGCAATATCCTGCAAGATGAGTGGAATAATACATACTGCCATAACTGCAAAAAACTTGTTATTTTAAGAGAAGGATATTTTGTGATTGAAAAGAATTATAGTAATGGAAAGTGCAATTTCTGCAAAACCCCCCTGCCAATAGTCGGTTAATTAATTTTGAGTATTCTACAAATTGTAGTAAAATTTAGCATATAGCTAAAATCCATGATTGTCATTGTGAGGCAAAGCCGAAGCAATCTATATTTTGGAGGGTTAATAAGAAAAATGAATTCTTCTAAAAAAACAATTGCAATTGATGGGGCTAATCTCTCATTGAGCCATCCTGATATCATGGATATTAGATGGATAGGTAATGGCGAGATACTGAAACAACTCCTTGCATGCTGGCTTGTTGTTGATGAGAAGGATTTGCCCCTCTCACCAAGGGTTACAGGAACTCCCGGCATAGGGAAGACCACTCTTGCAACGGCTGCAGCAAAATTAAGAGGACAACCTCTATATATATTTCAATGCACGGCAGATACAAGGCCCAAAGACCTTCTCATAACACCGGTCCTGTCTGAATCGGGGAAGATTTCATATCATGCCTCACCTCTTGTCAGTGCAATGCTTACAGGCGGTATATGTATCCTTGATGAGGGAAACCGCATGAATGAGAAGAGCTGGGCATCTCTCGCACCTCTGCTTGACTACAGGCGGTATGTTGAATCTATAGTCGCAGGTATAACCATCCATGCCAATAAGGAATTCAGATGCTGTATAACAATGAATGAAGACGAATCAACCTTTGAAATACCCGATTATATACTTTCAAGACTACAGCCGACACTCTCACTCGGTTTTCCTGACAAAAAGAGCGAGATGTCAATACTCCAGTATCACCTCCCATTTGCAGAAGATGAAATGCTAAAGATGACAATAGATTTCCTCCAGAGATCTCACCAGCTTAATCTTAACTTTTCTCCAAGAGATGGAATCCATCTCCTCCAATACGCAATAAAGAGGCTCTCACAAGACCCAACGCACCCCATTTCAAAAGATGATATATGGAAAGAGGCAATAAAAAATATACTCGGTGAAGATGCCTTAAATCTTGACAAAATGGCTGAGAAAAAGAAGAAGACTTTTGGAGAAGAGGGATTTCCTATGGGAATGGGTGACTTCTTCTTTGACTCCGACAGCCCCCTTCATCCGGATAGAGAAAACATATAAGAATAAAAACCTGATTAACCACAGAGACACAGAGGAAAAAAACAAAAACATAAAAGACTAATTTTGGACGCAGATAAACGCAGATTTTTAAGATTAAAACAGTAAAAAATAATGTTTGTGTTTATCTGCGAAAATCTGCGTCCTATTAATTTCTTTATTTATCTCTGTGTTCTCCGTGCCTCTGTGGCTAAAAATAAAAATGTTAAGAATAAGATTCCACGGCAGGGGCGGTCAAGGGACAAAGATTGCGAGCAGATTGGTTGGAACAGCCGCTTTTCTTGACGGGCTCTACGCACAGGATTTCCCATTATACGGAGCCGAGAGGAGAGGCGCACCTATAACTGCATTTACCCGCATATCCAGAGAGCCTATCCTTGAAAGGGGTGTAATATCAGAGCCTGATATCCTGATAATCATGGATGAAACCCTTCTGGACGACCCGATGGCAATGCCATTAACAGGACTGAAAGAGGATGGAGTCATTTTTTTAAATACAACCCATAGTCCAGCCGAAGCCAAAAACAGGTATAAAATTAAGGCACAGATAATTACATTAGATATAACAAAGATTGGCATTGATACTCTCGGAAAGCCTATTCTAAGCACCCTTGCAGGCGGTGTTGCCTCAAAGATTGCTGGCATCAGAGAGGATTCATTAAAAAAGGCTATTGAAAAAGAACTTTCAGAAATAATAACAGACAGTGAGCTTATTAAAAAAAATATAGAGGCATCACTCTATTGCTTTAACATCATTAAACCTGTGGAGGTAAAAACCTCCGAAATCACACATAAAGGAAGCACTGTTATTTCTGTGCCGTTTGAAGCAGCCTCAATCTCAACCCCTTCTGTAAATACAGCAGGAAATATACCCTTGCGAAAGACAGGCAACTGGCGGACATTTAAACCGATTTTTAATTATGAATTATGCAATAAATGTATGATATGTGTTGCGAGATGCCCTGACGGATGTATTGCTGTAAGAAATGAGCGGGGTTTCCCATCTATAGATTACGACAACTGTAAGGGATGCCTGATATGTATTGATGAATGCCCTGTTCATGCAATAGAGAAAGTTAGGGAGGTTCACACATGGTAGCAAAAAAAGAGATGCTTACAGGGAATTCTTCTGCTGCATGGGGTGTGAGGCTTGCAGAGATTGATTATATCCCGGCTTACCCTATTACACCTCAGACTGAGATTATTGAGACACTTGCAAAATGGATAAGCGACGGGGTCATGGATACAAGAATGGTTACAATGGACTCTGAGCATTCCATGATTACAGCGGCAGGGGCTGCATCAGCAACAGGGGTGAGGGCATTTACTGCAACATCAAGTCAGGGGCTTCTATACGGTTTTGAGATGCTCTATACAGTGGCTGGGTGGCGTGTCCCACTTGTGATGGTGAATGTATCAAGGGGGCTCTCAGCCCCTATTACACTTGAGCCTGACCATAATGATATCCTATCTGCGAGGGATTCAGGATTCTTACAAATTCACTGTGAAACTTGTCAGGAGGTTCTTGATTCTATTCTGATAGCTTACAGACTTGCAGAGGATGAACGGGTGCTTTTACCTGTCCTTGTTAATATGGATGGTTTTCACCTCTCATTCACGAGGGAGCCTGTAGAGATTCCAGATATAGAAGATGTCAGGAGGTTCTTGCCAACTTACAATCCCAAACATGCCTTTTTCAAGGCAAGTCAGCCGATGGCACAGGGTATTGCAGTCCTCGGAGGACCAATATATTCTTATTTCAAATACCAGATGCATCTTGCCTGTATGAAGGGGCTGGAGGTTTATAAAGAAATTTCCAAGGAATTTGAAAAGGTATTTCACCGTAGCTATGACACTGTAGAAAAATATATGACAGATGATGCCGACTATATACTGATTATGACCAACTCCTTCTCAACACTTGGTAAGGCTGCTGTAAAGAGGGCAAGAGAAAGAGGGATAAAAATAGGACTCTTAAAGTTAAGGCTCTTAAGACCATTTCCAGAAGAGGATTTAAAGAATGCTATTAAAGGGTGTAAGGCTGTAGCAGTATTAGACCAGAATATAGGTGTTGGTAAAGGCGGTATTTTATATCCGGAGATTGCAAGTACCATATATAATGAGCAAAAAAGACCCGTGTTGTTATCCTTCATTGGGGGACTTGGAGGGAAGAATATAAGTGAGAGCGAGTTTGATTTTATCTTTGACAATATGATTAAGGCTGCTGAAACAGGAAAGGCTCCAGCACCACAACTCCTTTATACAGAGACAGAGTGGAATGAGATGGAGAAGTTGAAGAAAATGGCTGGGAAACCTATTTTTTGGTAAGGATACTGGGTTTGACCCCTGCTTAAAGCAGGGGTACTATCCTCAAATAATCCCATTAAAGGGGGAGTGAGGGGGTTGTTTAGACCTTACTTATTCACACGCTCAGCGTGGGAACGAGATGAAATTTGCGAAGGTGCAACTGTTGTGGTTATCCCTTGAGAAGTGGTTTATACCTTACAGAATTATGGAACATCAACTTTCCAAAAACCTGATGTCGCTTTATTTCCATAAACATCACTTACCTGAATGTTCCAGCCGTATGAATCGGCAGGGAGAGTAGTAATATAGGCAGTGGCTGTAGTATTTGCTTTCTCAATAAGTACAGAACTTCCGAATTTTTCCCAGTTTCCAAATATCTGAATCGTATATATTGATGCCACTGTTACAGGACTCCAGCTAAAGGTAACAGTACGAGAGGAA
>MHDO01000132.1:12545-14805 GCA_001805005.1 Nitrospinae bacterium RIFCSPLOWO2_12_39_16 | reverse complement strand
AAATCCTTTCTTGAAAAATCAGCACAACCTTTAGCATTAATCCCCCTGACCGTTCCGCCATTTTTTATTGTCTCTGTAAAGACTTTAAAACTTGATTCGGATGCAGAAGAAGTTATATCTTTTAGCTCAAGTTCAAATCTCGTATCTGGCTTATCAGAACCAAACCTGTTCATAACCTCATGATAGCTTAATATAGGAAAGGGTCTATTTATTTCAATGCCTATAGATTTTTTAAATATCTCGGACATCATTTCTTCAATCAGAGGGAATATGTCCTCCCTGTCTATAAAGGACATCTCCATATCTATCTGGGTAAATTCAGGCTGTCTGTCTGCCCTTAAATCCTCATCCCTGAAACATTTTACAATCTGAAAATATCTTTCATACCCTGCCACCATAAGTATCTGCTTGAATAACTGCGGGGATTGTGGGAGTGCGTAAAACTTACCCGGATTTAATCTGCTTGGGACAAGATAATCTCTTGCCCCCTCAGGTGTGCTTTTTGTAAGAAAAGGGGTCTCTATCTCAAGGAATCCCTTCCTGTCAAGGAAATCCCTGACTGTTTTAGCAACCTTATGCCTTAATATGATATTATTTTTTAGAGAAGGTCTCCTTAAATCAAGGTATCTGTATTTGAGCCTCACCATTTCTGATACCTCCTCGCCATCTTCTACAGAAAACGGCAGTGGCTTGGACTCATTTAGAATATCTAAATCTTCTACAGTAATTTCAATCTCTCCTGTTAATAGTTTTGGATTAATCGTCCCTTCAGGCCTTGCAACAACCTTCCCCTTAACCGCCAGGACATATTCACTCCTTATTTCATGTGCCTTTTTATGTGCAATAATCCCCCCCTGCCCCCCTTTATTAAAGGGGGGTGAGAGGGGATTTACTACTACCTGCGTAATTCCATCCCTGTCCCTTAAATCTATAAAGATTAAGCCTCCGTGGTCCCTTCGTTTATGAACCCAGCCTGTAAGGATTACAGTGGTGTTAGCATTATTGCCCCTCAATTCACCGCATGTATGTGTTCTTTTTAATTTTTCAGCCATAGTTTGTTACTATATCAAATTTTTTCTGTTTTTTACAATTTAAAAACCGCATTAAACCACAGAGACACGAAGAAACAGAGAAAAAATATAAAATTATATATCCGCAGATTTCGCAGATTACCGCAGATTAAAATAAAATATTTTTAAAAAAAATCTGTGAAAATCTGCGTAATCTGCGGATTAATCAGGTTTTGTTTTCTTCTGTGTGCCTCTGTGTGCTCTGTGGTAGAATTCTTTCATGAATGAATTTCCATTATTGAGAGATATAATCATTATCCTTGCCTTTACCCTTCCGATTACTTTCATATTCCATAAATTAAAACTGCCTGCCATTATCGGTTATCTGCTTACAGGGATGGTTATTGGCCCCTACGGCATCAGGCTGATTTACGAACTCAGCATGGTGAAAATACTGGCAGAGATTGGAGTTGCACTTTTATTATTCACTGTAGGGCTTGAATTCTCACTGACCCGAATGGCAAGAAATATTAAGACCATTGTTGGGAGCGGCGGGATTCAGGTTGTCCTGACAATTATCGGCGCATTTATTATTTTTTATATTTCAGGCTACACCATCCAGCAGTCACTCTTTTTTGGTTTTCTTACCTCTCTGAGCAGCACTGCAATTGTCCTTAAAATGTATACAGACAGAGGGGAAATAGATTCTCCTCATGGAAAATTTTCTGTAGGCATCCTCCTGTTTCAGGACCTCTGCATTGTCCCGATGATATTGCTGATTCCTATTCTTGGAAGCGGAGAGGGAGTTTCACCGCAGGTTATAAGTCTAACTATCCTTAAGGCAGTAGTAGCAGTTGTGCTTATATTCTTTGCATCACGCATTTTGGTGCCAAAACTGCTGCATCATGTAGTCAGGCTGAAGAATAGGGAATCCCTGATACTATTCATTATACTCCTCTGCCTCGGCACTGCATGGCTTACGCAATATTTTGGCTTATCCCTTGCGATGGGTGCATTCATTGCAGGGTTGATTATTTCTGAGTCGGAATACAGCAGTCAGGTTGTTGTTGATATACTTCCATTCCGGGACTTTTTCAGCAGCATATTCTTTATCTCTATCGGGATGCTTTTTAAAATATATCATCTAATAGATAATCCAATATACTTACTATTCTTAACTGCTTCCCTTATTGTATTAAAGGCAATTCCGACATTCCTCTCTGTCGTAATATTCCAGAAATCCCCCCGCA
>MHDO01000132.1:0-12515 GCA_001805005.1 Nitrospinae bacterium RIFCSPLOWO2_12_39_16 | reverse complement strand
AGATTGGTGAGTTTTCTTTTTTGCTGGCAGGAGAGGGGCTGACGCTGCAATTAATCGGGAATGATGATTTTCAGACATTTCTTATCACTGCAATCCTTACAATGATGGCAACACCATTTTTAATCCAGATATCCTATGGGCTATCTCTTAAACTACAGTCATTTTTCTCAACCCCTGAGAAAAAATGGGAGGAGGGTGGAGGAGAAAAATTAAATGACCATGTCATCATTGCCGGCTATGGATTAAACGGAAAAAATCTTGCTCAGGTTTTAAAGGAGACACGAATTCATTTTATTGTTATTGAAATGAATGCAGAGAGGATAGAAGGGGGTAAGTCGGCAGGAATTCCAATTTTGTATGGTGATATAACAAGTAAAGAGATTCTCCATAAGGCAGGAATTGAAAGGGCAAAGATTATCGTCTTTGCTATATCCGACCTCCTTTCAGTCCGCAGGAGTATCCATATAGCCCGCCAGATGAATCCTCATATCCACATTATTGCCCGAACACTGTATGCATCAGAGGTAGAAGAATTAAACAGCCTTGGGGCAAATCAGGTTATACCAATGGACTTTGAAACTTCTGTAGAGATATTTTCACGGGTATTAAAGGAGTATCGTATCCCGGGAAATATCATTAATCAATATGTAAACATGATTAGGATGGATGGGTATGGCATGCTCCGAGGACTATCCTTATCACAAGAGAAATTAAAAGACCTCTATAAATATCTTTTAATGAGCACAATAGAAAGCTATCTTGTTGTTAAGGATTCTACGGCAAATAAGAAGAGTTTAAAAGAGCTTGATTTACGGCATAATACAGGGGCAGTTATTATTTCAATTGTCAGAAAAGATGAGGTTAAGGTAAATCCCGACCCTGATTTAAAGATAGAGACAGGAGACCTTTTAATCTTGCTGGGTAGTCATGCACAATTGGACAAGGCACTAAATTATCTTGGCGGATGAAAAAACCAATCATCTCAATCCTTCTGTTTTATATCGCAGGCATCATATACGGAAGATACCTCCCACTCCATCTCATTCACCTGACTGTATTTATAACCTTTATACTGATAATCAGCCTCGCCTTCCGTATAGTAAACAGTAAAATATGCAGCAGACTGCCTACTGCATACTACTTACTGCCTGCTTTTATTCTATGTGGTGCTATAGCTATAAACTATCAGTCTATTACTCTGCCTGATAATCACATTTCTAACCTTATTAATAATGAAAAGGTGTCCATTGAGGGCATCATTTATAAACCGCCTGAGGTTCTGGAGAATAAGACAAGGCTATATTTAGATGTGGAAAAACTGTCTGGCAGAGATACTAATGGAAAAGTAAAGATAACATTATACAGAGATACTACTACTGCCAACTATAAAGACAGGGTCAGGATAAAAGATGTAAGGCTATATATGCCGCGAAATTTCAAAAACCCCGGTGGATTTGATTACAAGAGATATATGGAGGACTATGGTATTTATGTGATTGGAAGCCTAAGTAAAGGCAGTCAGATAGAAATATTGAATAAATACAAAGGGGGCATACTTTCATATATATATAAATCAAAAGAAAGGCTGTCACTTTTCATAGAGAAAAACGCCCCTCCCGAAGAATCGTCAATATTAAAAACAATGGTCTTTGGTGAGAGGAGTGCAATCTCAAAAGAGATGAGGAATATATTCAGCTCTACAGGTATCGCCCACCTCTTGGCAGTGTCAGGCTTGCATGTGGGGTTTGTAGCCTTTGCCGCCTTTTTAATCTTCAAAAAATTTTTCTCATTCCTGTTTTTACGCTTCTACCACAGACTCTTTTTAATTGGTGCAGTTCAGAGATTTGCAGCATTTTTCACCATATTTCCTGTTTTATATTATTCAATATTAGTAGGTGCAAGTCCTTCAACAGTAAGGGCAGCAATAATGGCAATTGTATATCTATTGTCTATTGTCCTGTATAGAGAGAGAGACATATACAATACCCTATCCCTTGCCGCACTTATTATTCTGATATGGCATCCACCTTCCCTCTTTAATATAGGCTTCCAGTTATCATTCATAGCAGTTCTATTCATAGCTTATGGATTTACAATGTTTCAGATTAAAAAGGATGATAACCCCCTCATAGAAAATCCAGTTAAAATGTTTTTCCTAAGACACCAATGGCTGTATAATTATACATTTTCATCTATATTGGCAACACTTGGGACACTGCCAATAATCGCATACCACTTTAATCTCATATCAATTATTGGTCCTATTGTGAATATTCTGGCAATCCCTTTGGCATCACTTATAGTCCCCCTTACACTCATTTTTTCACTATTGTCAAATATAAGTGAACAGATTGCCTCTCCTCTAATAAATATACCTCTCTTTCTAACATTTATTTTGGTTAAGATTGCAAAATTCTTCACAAATATTCCTTATTACTCAATGAGGGTTCAGACCCCCTCTTTATTAACTGTATTCATAATTTACCCTCTCCTGTTGGGGATATTAAATTTTAAGAGAAATAAATGGATAAAAGTAGGCATAGTATCTATTTCTCTATTTTTAATCTTAACTTATGGAATCTTCAATCTTCAATTTTCAATCAGCAATTCTCTTAAGGTTACCTTCATTGATGTCGGACAGGCTGAATGTTCATTAATCCAATTCCCAAACGGGAAGAATATGTTGATAGACGGTGGAAGATTAATGGATGATTTTGATGCAGGCGGCAGTATAGTAGCCCCCTATCTCTGGGATATTGGTGTTACAAAAATAGATTATGTGATTGGCTCTCATCCTGATAGCGACCATGTTGGCGGGCTTTTATTTATATTAAATGAGATGCCTGTCAGAAATTATTTTGACAATGGACAAGAATCAATTGATTTAATCCATGTAAAATTGCGTGAGATTGCCAGAGAGAAAAATATTCCATATATGGCTTTACATTCTGGAGATAAAATAGAGATTGATGATAAGGTTAAGGTGGAGATACTTCATCCCACAAGGGAAATCTCAAATCTCAAATCTCAAATCTCAAATCTCAAAGAAAGGGGGCATGATAATAATTTTTCAATAGTCATGAAAATAACCTATGGTAATTTTTCTGTTCTCTTTACAGGTGATATAGAAAAGGAGGCGGAGGAATTTATGATAGGGCAAGGGGCTGATTTAAAGTCTATAATTTTAAAAGCCCCCCATCACGGCAGTAGTTCTTCAAGCACAGAAGAATTTATAAAGGCAGTAAATCCAGAAGTTGCTGTCTTCTCAGTTGGATATAATAACCCCTTCAGACATCCCAATAAAAAAGTTTTAGCAAGATACAGAGATGCAGGGGCTAAAATATACCGCACAGATAGGGATGGGTTGATAGAGATAGAATCAGATGGAAGAGGTTACACTGTAAAAACATATGATTTTTAACACAGAGACTATCTTTCTCTCCTCTTCTCAGCCTCTCCGACCATTGGGACAAAGGTAACACCGCTGATATGCTGGACATCAAGCTCCCCTTTGATTTTTGTTATAAGTGTTAGAGTCTGGTAGTATGTGGTGCTTCCAAGCGGGATAATGAGTCTGCCCCCTTCTTTAAGCTGTTTTGTAAGCGGCGGCGGTATATGATTTGCCGCACAGGTTACAATTACGGCGTCAAATGGTGCGTATTCCTCCCATCCAAAATAGCCGTCAGCCGCCTTCACCTTTACATTCGCATATCCCAATTCTTTAAACCGTGCATCAGCCTTCTCGGCAAGATTTTTTCTGATTTCTATTGAATAGACGCTATCTGTGATTTCAGATAGGACTGCTGCCTGATAGCCTGAGCCTGTGCCTATTTCAAGAACCTTTTCACCTGATTTTAATTTTAATATCTGTGTCATCAATGCGACAATATATGGCTGAGAGATGGTCTGACCCTCATCTATTGGAAGGGGATGGTCTGCGTAGGCAACACTCTGAAGATGTTTATCAACAAACCTATGCCTCTCAACCCTTCCCATTATTTCAAGAACATTTTGGTCTGTTATATCCCGACCTTTAAGGTCCCCCTCAACCATCTTTTTTCTTGCAGAGGCAAACTTATCTTCGGCAGCATTAAGCGGAGGCAAAGAAAGAATAACGAGCAGTAATGATAAGATAATAAACCTTATCTTCATGGCTTTTAATTATTAGTCATTATCAACTATTGACTTATTGATAACTTTTAGTTGAGGATATTAACAATGGGTGGTAAGCAGTTTATTTATTATCTTCCAGAGTAATGCCTATCTTTTTGAGCCATTCCTTCTCGTCAAAATTTTTTGTGCAGTAATCAAGGAATGCTATTTCGCTGGGGGTGAGTTCCCTTCCATCAATATACTGCCTTGGACTTTTCTTTCTTGATGGTCTCTTTGCCCCATTATCTTTTCCTGCCAGGTCGGCAAGCTCTGAGAGTGCCTGTATTTTTATCATCAGCATCATAAAACCCTTGTCAACCATTACATCCTTTTCAATCAGGCGGGATAATATGCTCTTCACTTCTTTGGAGCTGACTATGGCATCAACAATTGCCTTTGAGAGTCTCTCAATATCTTCTTCTGGAGTATTTTGAAATTCCATGTTTTCATATTAATTGACATTCTATTTTCTGTCAAGCAAATCTTTGAACAGAATATACATGAGTTGAGGGAGAGTTGTAATCAGTTGGAATTAGCAAAATTTCTATTCTCTGCAAGTTTTATGATATTATGGTTTTATGAACATAAGAAACTTTTCAATCATTGCGCATATAGACCACGGTAAGCCCACACTTGCTGACAGGCTTATTGAATTTACCGGCGGCCTCTCCTCAAGGGAGATGAAGGAGCAGGTGCTTGACCAGATGGATATTGAGAGGGAGAGGGGTATTACTATAAAAGCACAGACTGCACGGCTCAAGTATAAAGCTTCCGATGGCAGCGAATACATTTTAAACCTGATTGATACCCCCGGTCATAATGATTTTATTTTTTGTTCTCTGCCGGGAATCTTAGAGTAAAGGTTGTGCCTTTTCCTTCCTCACTCTCTGCCTCTATAGACCCATAATATTTGGTTACAATTCTATACACAATGTTTAGTCCGAGCCCTTTCCCTTTACCCACTTCTTTTGTAGTAAAAAAGGGGTCAAATATTTTATTGATATGCCCCTTTGGAATACCGGGACCATTATCCATGACTTTTATCTCAACATAATCCCCAGAGGTCATTGTAGAGAGGACTAATCTACCCTTCCTATTCATCGCCTGAACGGCGTTATTAATGAGATTTACAAAGACCTGCTGGATTTCGTCTGAATTGGCTCTTATTAGAGGGATTGTTTGATAGTCTGTAATTATTTCTACATCTTCAAATCTGGTTGAATGTTTGGAAATCTTAATTGCATCATTTAATTTCTCATTTACATTTACAGATTCAAAATCACTTGCCTCTGCTGTTCGTACATATCCTGTAAGTTCCTTTACAATTTCTGCTGCCACATCTGAATACTTGATTATATTATCAGTGTGCTCTTTAATCGTCTCCATGTTTTCCTCTTCAAGGATTATCTCAGCCATACCCCTTATTCCGCATAGGGGGTTATTAATCTCATGAGCGATGCCTGAAGCGAGAATACCTATCCCTGCCAGCTTTTCTGACTGGAGGAGTTGATGCTCCAGACTTTTCATATCTGTAATATCTTTACTGATGCCTACGGTGCCTATCACCTCGCCAGAGTCATTTCTAAGGAGAGAAAGCGTGAGGCTGATATCCACAATGCTTCCATCCTTTCTTTTAAATCTTGTCTCATGGACAGAGATACTCCCTTCTCTTTTTACCCTCTCCATCAGTCTTAGTCTTTCCTCCTTATCCAGATAGAATTCTTCAACATGCCTGCCTATGACCTCTTCCTTTTTATAACCCAGCATCTGCTCGCCCCCCTTATTGAACTCCACAATCCTTGTGTCAATATCTGTGGTAATGATCATGTCAGCAGAATTATTAAGGATATTTTCCAGGTATTCCTTTGTTTCTCTTACCTTCTGTTCCAGCCTTTTTTTCTCTTGCAATATTATCTGTCTTTCCACTCCCCTCTTGATGTTCAGTTTTACCTCATCCATGTTAAGGGGTTTGTTTATATAGGCGTCAGCACCATTATTTAATGCCTCTATTGCATTCTCCAGTTTGGCATAACCAGTAATCATTATCACACACACCTCTGAATTTATCTTTTTTATAGCCCTCAGCACCTCAAGACCACTTACATCTGGAAGTATTATGTCCAGAAGCACTACATTAAAAAATCTTGACTTTATCTGTTCTATACCCTGCAAGCCTCTTTCAAGGGTCAGAACCTTATACCCTTCGTCTTCCAGTATGTCAGATAAAGTCTCGCAGGCTCCAGGGTCATCATCTATTATTAATATACTAATCTGTCTATCCATGGTAATCCCCGGCCGGTTTGGGCCTTTTCTCTATTGCATCTTCGATGATTTTCAATATCTTTTCCGGGTCAAAGGGCTTATAAATACTGGCATAGGCACCTTCGGCTATCGACTCCCTCATTAGTTCATCTACAGAATAGGCTGTCATCATTATTACAGCTATTGCTGGATTAATCTTTTTAATCTCCTTAAAGGTCTCTACACCATTTATCCCTGGGAGTTTGATGTCTATCAGGGCAAGTGAGAATTGTGTCTCCTTTGCCCTTTCCAACGCCTCACTGCCATCATTTGCCATAGTGATATTATATCCTCTCTCCTTTAAGATATCACCCAATGTCTCCAGCATTCCAACCTGATCATCTACCAATAGGATATTTATCTCCGACCCTTTTTTATTTGTCCCTACTCCATGCTTATAGTGTATTAGTGATTCGTTGTATGCTACAGGTAAAATAATAGTGAAGGTTGTCCCCTTTCTTATTTCACTCCTCACTTCAATCCTTCCTCTATGCCCTTCGATCATTCTTCTGGATACCGTCAATCCTAAGCCTATCCCTTTTATTTTGGTTGTAAAGAAGGGTTCAAAGAGCCTTCTGAGATTTTCCTCGGAAATACCAATCCCTGTATCTGTAAACCCTACCTTAATAAACCCATCCTCCCCTCTGCTGGTGATCCTTAACTCTCCTCCGTCTGGCATTGCCTGATAGGCATTGAGGATTATGTTAATGAATACACGACGAATATGTTCTCCATCTGCTATTGTCTTTGGAAGTTGGGGATCCAGCTCCTTGGTTGTCCTGACCTTTGAAGTAACCTCAGTAATGTATAGAGCCTCCTCGATAACCTTGTTTATGTCAATCAAAGTCAGGTTTAGCTCTATTGGCTTTGAGAAATTGAACAGGTCGTTAATGATCCTGTCCGAGGAGGTTAACTCCCTTTCTATGATAGAGATGTGTCTGTTAAGCCTGGAATCATCGCCAATCCTGCTTTTTATATAATAGGCTGCGTTCTTAATTACACCCAGAGTATTCTTTAACTCATGACCTATCCCGGCTGCCATATGCCCCATTGATGCCAACTTTTCTGATTGGATGAGCTTAGCCTGTGTCTCCTTTAGTTCCCTGTCCCTTTGTTCTGCCCTTTCCCTTGATTCCCTTAAGTCCTTAATCATTGTGTTAAAGGAGCTCACCAGCTCGCCTATTTCATCTCTGGATCTGGTTTCTATCCTTTGATTTAAATCCCCCTTAGCGATAATCTTGGTTATAGAAGTTAAGGATTTAATCGGTTTTCCAATAGTCCGGGTTAGGAGTATCCCTATGCTAAGTCCCAATATAATTGCAATAGCAGAGATTACCCTTATAGTCAGCCACCCCTTTTTCTCAGTCTCGTGGGCCATTATCACTGCCTCATCCAATGACCTCCATCCCTCTTCATAGAGCCCACTTATTTTATTAATTATAACCCACTTTGCCATATTTATTTCCCCTATCAGGTCGTCAGTCTTTGTATCCTCACCAGGGTTTGGTAACTTTAAGTATTTTTCTGACTTTTCTTTTATAAGGATAAACTTTTTCTCCAGTCCTTTTATCAAACTTAATTCATTTTCATTAAGGCGGAGTTTTCCAACATAAAGGAGCCTCTTTTCTATATCCAGATTTAAGGAGTTATAATAATCCCTGCTCTGTAGGTGTCCGGTAAGGAGGGAATCATTGAGGTTTAAAAAGACAGAAAGCATCTGCTTCAGTCCATTTACCATTTCAAACTTATGGGAATATAGTAGAATTTTATCGGCATCTCCCTTAATATCCTTTAAGGACGAATAGGCAACTATACCCATTGCACCCATCATGATGAGGATGACCATAAATCCCATTGTTAGCTTCATCCCTATTGTTATCTTCATGATACTTTACCTTATTAATTCAAAGTCCACCACTGTTGTGCTATTCTCCTTTACGCTTATCTGTTTTGTCTGGGGCTTTAACCTTTCATGCCATGTCTTTAATGTATACTTCCCAGACGGCACACCTGAAATAGTAAATTTACCTGTTTTATCCGTGACAGCAAAAAAGGGATTACTTAAAACAAATATATATGCCTCCATCTCTGGATGGATGTTACACAGGATAACTACCTCCCCGAGTCTATCAAAGGTAAATGACCTTACAATCCCCTTTGGGTAGGTACCCAGGTTAAACTTACGGCCTGCCCATGATGGAGTAAATATATTATTTAAGACATCATCGCTATTGATGAAGTTAACAGTGGTGCCTATAAGTATAGGCATTACATGTGGGGTAAAGGTAAGATTTTTTTGATCCATTACAAGATGCTCCTTCGGTGGGGCAAACTCACCTGCAATGTCTTCAATATAGACAACTGTATCAACAGTAGCCCCTCCCTTGTCTTTTATAACTCCAGTAATGGTGCCAGCAGCTAATACAATGGATGGTAAGGCTAAATATAGTAATGTTAGTAAAACCCTAAAAGGCATAATCAAGACCTGCAAAAATTTTATTACTGCCATCATTCTTTGTGGATACCTGTGCTTCAAAGATACATTTTAAATTTGCCCTGATCAGTAGGGTTAAACCTGATACTACCTGTCCTCTCCCTAACCCCGGATACTGGTTTATCTCTTCGTAACGAAGTATACCTATCAGCCAGGGATAAAACAGATAATTGGCTTCAACAAGATAGGCGGTAACCTCTACCTCTTTTAAATTTCCAGATGGATTATCGTCCTTGCCTAATAGTATTGCGCCAAAGAGATTTATATTTTGATAATAGCTATTTATATCAAATCCATAACGATAAAATTTGTCATTAAAATCCATCCCAGAATATCTGATTCGATTTTCTCCAAGATAGCCGAAGGCACCAAATTTGATAGAATTTTCAGTCAAATCTATATTTACTACCTCATCTCTTAACTCCATACCCGTGACATCCAGACCTATTCCCCCGAGCTTATATCCCAGACGAATGTAGATATCCTTTTTTGAATTATTATCATAAGAGTCTGTAGATTTATCCTTTGCCTCTGTACCATTACCATTTACGGCGCCAAAGGCATGTTCAAAACGGCTTTTAATAATACCATTCACCTCTAATCCCCTCTGTGCAGAAGAAAATTGAAAATTGTTCTTTCCTACCTTAAAAGAGTTGAATAGGTAGTCGGTAAGGGTCAATCTCCGCTGGCTCGCAAAGGGGACTGCTGCTGGCACGAATTGCCCAATTTTTAAGTTTAATAAATGCCTCGGCAATCTACTATCAAATAGATTATCAAACTGTAGAAATAATCGCCCCACCTTCCCAGTTTCTCCCTCTTCAAATAGAGTAATCTCACCGTAAAAAGAGATGTCCTCCCCGAATGTGCCTCCTGTTAGCAATTCCAATTCCTGAGGAAAGGTAAAATCATGCGTTACCTCAGACCTATCATCGTACCTGTATGATGATTCAACCCTCAATGCAATAGGCATCATGGCTGGTATCTGACCTGGCCAGATACCCTCTGGCCAAACCTTTTTCCATGCAGGTGACCCTAAGGGCAAAGGTTCCTCTTTCACATATCCCTCATCATTCTGGGGAAACTGATAGCCATTCCTCCTGAATGCCTCGCCAAAGGCATTGAGCCTGGGAAATGCTACATGACAGGTCTGACAACTGGTTTTATATTTTCTGGCAAAAACCGGAATTGCATGGGCCTCAGTTAAAAAAAGGTTATAAGAAAATATAGATATAAACAGCCCTATGATCAATACTACCATTTTTGCTCTCACATTTTATACCTGCACTCCACTGCCATCATCTACAGGCAATCGGATTGTGACAGTAGTCCCTTTATCCACTTTGCTCATTATCTCTATACTCCCCTTATGTTCTTCAATGACCCTTTTGGATACAGCCAAACCTAGTCCAATCCCTTTTGCCTTGGTGGTGAAAAAAGGATTAAAGAGTTTTGACTGGTTTTCCTCGGCAATCCCCTTACCAGTGTCGGAGAAAGAGACCTCTATGAAGTCCGACTTTAGACTATAGACTTTAGACAATATACCTCTTTCTTGTTTTACTGAATTAGACTGTAGGTCTACGGCATGAGGTCTAAAGGCTGTCTTTATAACAAGAGTCCCCCCATCCTGCATGGCATCGATGGAGTTGAGGATTATGTTGTTAAATACCTGTAGGATTAAATCCCTATCTAATAGGAACGGTGAAATATTTGTGTCCAGCTCTTTAAGCACCTTGACCTTTTCTGGGATATTATTACATGATAGAGCTTCTTCAATAATATTATTAATATCCATAAGCCTTAAGGTTGGCTTTATTGGCCGGGAAAAATTTAGCAGGTCACTTACTATTTTATCTGAGTCAGCTATCTCCTTTTCTATGATATTGATATGTTTATTGATTTTTGGGTCATGGTAACTAATCTTGCCCTTCAGATAGTAGATGGAATTTCTTATCACTCCCAATGGATTTCTAAGCTCATGTCCTATTCCGGCAGCCACCTGTCCCATAGATAATAGTCTTTCTGATTGGATTAGTCTGGTCTGTGCTTCTTTTAACTCCATGGTTCTTTCCTCCACCTTTTGTTCCAAGGCAGAGTAGAACCCCTTAAGCTCTATCGCCATATTATTAAATTCATTCGCCAGTTGTTCTATCTCATCGTTAGTATGTATATCAAGACGATGGTCAAGGTTTCCCTGGCCAATCAGGGCTGCACCATTCTGAAGTGCCTGGATGGGTGTTACAATTTTATAAGAGGCAAAATATCCCATTATAGCTATTATTACTATAAGTATTAAACCATAGCTTGAAAACCTCCATAACAAGCTATATACAGGTGCATAGGTCTCATCTGGATTCTGACTTATAAAGATATACCACCTCTTGCTATCGAAATTTTCTACCCCCAGCCTATAGGTGCTCTGGACAGGGGCAAAACCAGAGATGGCATTTTTTCCTCCATGGGCATTATCCTCAGCAACTGTCCACCCAGGCTGGTCCATGGCAATTTTTCTTATTACCGGGTCTGTGATTCTGTGGCTTTCTGGAGGGAATATCGGACAGATGAGGATCACCTTGTCTGAGGTTATCAGCATGGCATGGCCTGTTTCATCAATTTGAATATCCTTTATCATCTGGAATATCTTAAGGCTTTTTATGATAAATTTAATTGTCCCGATGGCTTTTTTCCCGCTTTCATCCATAATTGGGACAGCCATATCCATAAAGTATTCCCCTTCACTCTTATCTAAATAGAAATTGCTGACAAATGTCCCACCCTTACTCTGGTTAAAGGTAATTTGCCACCACCCTTCACCCCCCTGATAATGGTCTTCAATATCTTTTGTAGCCACAATCACAGCTCCCTTTTCATCTGTAAGAAGTATAGCCATATATACTTCTTTATGAAGCTCCTGATAACTTTTGATATAATTAGCCGCATCATTGTTCAGCAGTTGGGTGTCTGTATCTTTTCCCTCTTTATTGGATCTATTGGCATTTTCCACTACTTTTCTTATAATAGGTGAGAGGGTAAGTCCCTGTGCCTCTAATATCTTCTGTTCGATAAACATATCTACCTTGTTTGCTGTTTGTTTGGCAATTTCCTGAAATTTAATGCCTATGGATATCCTCAGGTTCTTCCTTCCGTTTAAATAGGTCAAGTATATTCCAAGGATCAGGGGCAACACCCCCACTATCAATATAGCGGTGACAATTTTCCTCTGAATGCCCCTCTTGTATTGACCTTTTGCCATTTCAATTGCCCATTTATGGGGATATGTGGATTTGAATATCTTAAAATGATAGGAAATTGCTTTTTACAGAGTATATTGTAGACTTAACTTAAAATGGCTGTCAAGCGAAAATTTGGGAACAGAATATACATGAGTTGAGGGAGAGTTATAATCATCAGAAATCAGCAAAATTTCTATTCTCTGCAAGTTTTATGATATTATAGTTTTATGAACATAAGAAACTTTTCAATTATTGCACATATAGACCACGGAAAGTCCACACTTGCAGACAGGCTTATTGAATTTACCGGCGGACTTTCTCATAGGGAGATGAAGGAG
>MHDO01000131.1 GCA_001805005.1 Nitrospinae bacterium RIFCSPLOWO2_12_39_16 | reverse complement strand
CAAGCCTCCTTGAGACCCTTGAAGAATCTATTGCCGTATTGCCTCCGCCTACAACCATCACCCTTCTGCCTATATTTACCTTTTCACCATTGTTTATCCTGTGAAGGAATTCAACACCTGAAAATACATTTGATAAACTCTCACCTTCAACATTAAGCTTACTCCCCTTCTGCGCACCTATTGCCATATAAACGGCATCATAATTTTTCTTTAAGTCCTCAAATGAAATATCATCACCGACTTTAGTATTGCACTTCAATTCAACTCCGAGGTCAAGAATCTTTTGTATCTCTGCATCAAGCACCTCCCTTGGTAAGCGATACGAGGTGATACCATATCTGAGCATTCCTCCTGGTTTTTCCATAGACTCAAAAACAGTTACAGGATAGCCCTTTCTTGATAGCTGATATGCACAGGAAAGGCCTGATGGGCCTGCACCGATTACTGCAACCTTCTTATTATGCTTTTTGTCTGTAAGTTTCTTCAGCTTAAGCCCCCTCTTTATGCCGTGGTCACCAACAAATCTCTCAAAATTTTTTATCGCCACAGAGCCGTCATCTCCCCGATTAAAGCCTTCGGGGACAGGCTTATATTTTCTGTTGCATCCGTCCTCACAGGGATGGGGGCATATCCTTCCGTGGACTGCAGGAAACGGATTTTTATCAGTGAGTATATGCCACGCCTCATCAAATGCGTCCTCATAAGACCTCTTGTAATCTTTAGATTGTGCAACATAGGTCAAGTATCCCCTTATATCCTCACTGCTCGGACAGTTGCTCCGACAGGGGGGCATCCGCTTGACATATACAGGACACTTCCAGCTTTCACCATTTGTAACAACAATATCAGATGGTGATCCAACATTGAGTTTCATAACATCACCCTGTTTAATATCGTATCCAACAGTTTGAGTCTCCATTAAAAACCTCCTATTTCACCACAGAGGGCACAGAAGACACAGAGAAAAACAAAAAATGAAGATAAGAAATCTTAACTTCTCATCCTCTTAACTTCTTTGTTGCTCTGCGAACTCTGCGTTCTCTGCGGTAAAATTTCTTGTTATAACCGAACCTGTGTTGATGTATTGAATGTCGTCCTGGCATACCTGTATGTATCAATGTGGTATTTGGTAAACTTAAATCCTGTTACCTCAAAGAACCGTTTCCATCCAATCCTCTCTATCCACTCCCCTATCCTCTCCTCTTCCTTTGCACCCTCTTTATAGGCATTCAATATTTTTTTAACTGCATCACTCACCTCAGGCCATCTTGGCGGGTTATTCGGAATTCCATAAGTTGCCAGCTTCATAAAAGAAGGTCCTCCACGGGTATTTGATGACTTGCCGCCAACCCAGATTGCAAGTGTATCTGTATTCGCATCCCTTATTTCCATGCTCGGACACTGCCCGTGGCATGCACCACAATACATACACTTTTCTTCAACAACCTCAAGTGTATCTTTGCCATCCTTTTTGGCTGGACGGATTGCTGCAACAGGACATATAGCAACAACCTTCGGGTGTTCGCAGATTTTCATATTGTCATGATTGATTTTCGGGGGATGGTGATGCTGAAGATTGATTGCTATATCCGCCTGCCCTCCGCAGTTAATCTGACAGCATGATGTAGAAATCTTCACACGTTGGGGCAATCTCTCATTTATAAAATCCTCATATAGGACATCCATCATTGCCTTCACTGCACCTGCTGCATCCGTCCCGGGCAGATTGCAGTGCAGCCAACCCTGAGTGTGGAGGATATTGGATATAGAATGCCCTGTCCCTCCGACATGAAATCCAAGCTTATCCTTAACCTCTTTGATTAACGGCTCAATCTCCTCTTTTTTTGTAACAAGAAACTCTAAATTGCTCCTGCTTGTAAAACGGAGATGCCCCTGACAGTATTTATCCGCTATATCGCAAATCTTTCTTACAGTATCAACACTCATTGTCCTTGTTGACCCTGCCCTGACAACATACAGCCTGTCTCCACTCTCAGCTACATACATATTAACTCCGGGACGCAGATTCTCATGGTATTTCCATTTCCCGTAATTTTTAGCCATCATCGGATGTAAAAACTTTTTATAATCCGGCGCACCGTTATCCCTCGGCGCCATCTTCTTCTTTTCTGCCATATTAACCCTCCAAATTAGAAAGACAAAATTAATTTAAGCCACGGACTTCCACAGACTTAAAATATTTTTATTTAATATTTAAAGCTTTTGTCAGTGTGAGTCTGTGGCTGATTTTTATTTTTGCATATCCACAACTATTTCCCTTCCTTCAATCTCTTTGTCAACAACATTTGGTGCGACCTTTGGCTCTCCGTCTATCTTTGGCGGTGCAAGCTCCTCAAACTTTATATAAGGATTTGTTCTGGGGTGTCTTACCATCTGAGGGTCAGGCTCAAGCCCGATGCCATCTAAGAATGTCCCAAGCCCGACGCGGTCAATAAACTCTCCGACACGCTCATGATCCATACCATGCTCGGTCCAGAACTCCCATATCCTTCTTACAAGATCAATAAGTTTTTCATAATCCTCATCTGTCTCAAGCTTCATAAAGGGAACAATTACTGAACTCATTGTGTCTCCTATTTTTAGAGTCCTCTTCCCGCCAAGAAGTATTGTCACCCCCCTGTCCTTTCCCGGTGCAAGTGCCTTATGCATTACATTTATACAGTGCATGCACTTGACACAGTTCTTATCATCTATTTCAATCTTTTTGTTTTTCAGGGTTATACACTTTGTGGGACATCTTGTTATTACATTATCAACTACATACTCCTCCCCCTTCTCATCAATGAACTTCTTAACCTCTTCCTGATTTACCTGAATCTCATCCCTCCATGTCCCAATTATAGGCATATCTGAACGTTGAATAGAATTTGCACAATCATTCGGACAGCCTGAAAGCTTAAACTTGAACTTATAAGGAAATTCAGGACGGTGTAACTGACTAATGAATGTATCAGTAAGAAATTTTGTAGTCTTAATCGTATCAAAACATGCCATCTCACAATATGCAGGACCAATACAGCAAGACAGAGTCCTTAGACCGTTTCCTGAGCCGCCTATATCCCACCCCTTTTCCATAAGCTCCTCTGCAGCCTCAAGGGTTTTTTCATTATTTGAGCCGAGCATCAGGATATCCCCTGTCATACCGTGAAACTGAAGAATGCCAGCACTGTATTTTTCACTAATATCACAGAGTTGTCGTAATGCATCAGTAGAATAGACCCAGCCTGCAGGCTCAATTACCCTGATAGTATGAAATTGGGCGATATCAGGAAATTTATTACCGATATCAGAATACCTCGCTATAATACCACCGCCATAGCCGGGGGTATTTATTACAGTCCCAAGCCAGTGGTCCCATCGCTCTTCATAGGACTGTTCAAGCTGACCCAAAAGCTGCCCAACTGCGGGCTTTTTCTTTGCCAGATTTTTCAGGTCAGTAATAAAGCTTGGCCAGGGACCATCTTCTAAATCATCCAACAACGGAGTCTTTGATTCTTTCTTCTTAGACATTTAAACCTCCACTAAATAAGTTAATGAGTTAAAGAGTTGAGGAGTTTAGGAGTTAACTCTTTAACTCTTTGACTCCTAAACTTACTAACTCCTATACGCACCCTGTTGGTTTTGGTAATCCGGCAATCTTACACGCCTGCTTTGCTGGTCCTTCAGGATACAAATCATATAAATATTTTGTATTTCCCTTCTCAGAACCGAACTTTTTAGCTATTGCCTTAACGAGTATCTTAATCATAGGGGCGATTTTATATTCCTCATAGTATTCCCTCAGAAAATTGATAACTTCCCAGTGTGCCTCAGTCATCTCTAACTCCTCCTGTTTTGCAAGATACTCTCCCACCTCTTTGCTCCACTCCTCAATATTGACAAGATACCCGTCTTCATCAGTCTGATATGTCCTGCCATTAAGCTCAAAACTTCCCATATTTTCATCCTCCTTTCTGAATTCAGCCACAGAGTTCACAGAGAAAAGTAAAAACCTTATTAAAACCACAGATTACACAGATTTACACAGATAATTTTTAAAAATATTTTTTAACTGTGTTTGTCTGTGTCCATCTGTGGTTCTTTTATAATTTTTTTCTGTGTTCTGTGGTTTATACCGTTTTTTCTTTTATTGAAACAGCTATTTTATAAAGCACTGTAATAATTAAAAGACCTGTTGCCCATACACCAAGTGTAATCAATACCTCCGGCACAGTTGGTGAATACTCTATTATTTCTTCAAAGGGATTGGGTATAAATCCGCCTATGACCAAACCCATCCCCTTGTCTATCCATGTTGAAATAAATACTAAAACAGCAGACACTATTAAAATATTTTCGTTTTCACGCATATTTGGATTAATTAAAAGGATAATAGCCATAATACTTAAAATAAATGCAGTCCACATCCACGGGATAAGCTTTCCATGCCCTTCAATACCAAAGAAAAGATATTGAAATGGATGCATATGTCCGGGAATCTTACTGTAAAATGCGGTAAATAGTTCAAGGACAAAGAAAAACAGATTAATAATAACTGCGTAAGTAACAATCTTCCCAAGTGTCTGTATCGCTTCCTTGCCGGGGTCAAAACTACTAATCCTCTTCACGGTAAGACAGAGGATTATGAGCAATGCGGGACCTGATGCAAATGCAGATGCAAGGAAACGGGGTGCCATAATTGCAGTTAGCCATAGATGTCTTCCTGGCAGTCCTGCGTAAAGAAATGCTGTAACAGTATGGATACTAATTGCCCAAGGTATGGAAATATATATAAGGGGTTTCACCCATTTTGGCGGCGGCAACTCATTTCGTTCTGCACTCAGAGTCGTCCAGCCAATTATTAAATTAAGTAAAAGATAGCCGTTCAGAACAACCATATCCCAAAACATTATTGAATTTGGAGTAGGATATAAAATCATATTCATAGCCCTCATGGGCTGTCCCATATCCACAAAGACAAACATTAGACACATTATTACAGCTGAGATAGCGAGAAACTCACCAAAGATTATTATCTTCCCAAACTTTTTATAATCGTGCAGATAATAGGGTATAACAAGCATCACTGCTGAGGCCGCAACACCAACAAGAAAAGTAAACTGTGCTATGTAGAGCCCCCATGAGATATCCCTGCTCATCCCTGTAATCCCAAGCCCGTAGTTCAACTGCTTAATATAAAATATAAACCCTGTTCCCATAATTAATAGCAGGAAAAATATCCATCCCCAGTATCTTCTGTCTCCACTTAATGCCTTTTCAAACATAGTCTTTTAAACCTTTAGCCGCAGACTTTCACTGACTCATTAAAAACGGTTTAAAAAGTCTGTGTTAGTCAGTGGCTGATATTCTCAAACGATGTAATAAACGCCCGGCTGTGTTCCAAGCTCAGGTTTTCTCCGAATTGTATAATTTGACTCCAAAACCTTCCTTACCTCTGAATCAGGGTCATTCAAATCACCGAAGATTAAAGCCTTATTATCCTTGCACGCCTCTACACATGCTGGCGACAGTCCCTTTGATAGCCTCTCTTCACAAAAATTGCACTTCTCCACAACACCTCTAGTCCTTGTCGGGTATTCAGGATTTTTTTCCTTAATAAAAGGTCTCGGTTCTCTAAAGTTAAAACTCCTTGAGCCATAAGGGCACGCCGCCATACAGAACCTGCACCCGATACACCTGTGATAGTCCATCTGAACAATCCCATCTATCCTCTTAAAAGTAGCCTTTGTTGGGCATACCCTTACACATGGAGGATTTTTACAGTGATTACATAAGACCATAAAAGGCATCTGCTTCACCCCATCACTAATATATTCATCTTCCTGCTCAGGGAATGTATTCCTATAAGGCATTTTCCATATCCATTTGACTTCATCCTTCGGATTTCCAAAATCAGGGACATTGTGGATAGTGTGGCAGGCATCTATACACTTTTTATAATCCTCTTCTGTCCTAAATTTCTTCATATCCACCACCATTGCCCACCGCTTTTCCGATTGCAGATTGCGGATTGCGAATTGCGGAGTCAATGCCCAAATAGCAGGAATACTTCCAAGCCCTGAAAGTGTAGAAAATCCAAGTATCTTTAAGAACTGCCTTCTATTAGCTTTTGACTCGTAACTCATAACCATTAACCCTTAGATTCTAAATGGCAATTCCAACAGTGAGTCTTGACTGACATATAGTTATGACATTCATCACAGAATTCCTTTTTATTAGAATGACACTTAAGACAGGTGTTCTGAAGGCTTATTTCATATTTCTCCCCTTTGCTGTTAACATAAACCCTTTTTCCATTCCTGACAACCATATCCCTCCACTTGTTCAATAACTGCATATGATTAGCCTTCATAAATTCCTTTGACTCAATACAATTCTTTTCTTTCAACTGCTGTATTACAGGTGTATCTATCTTTGGCTCCGGCTTTGCATTCACCTTCCCAAGATTATAAATAAATGGGAAAGTTACAATTCCTGCAAATACAATCAAACCAACAATTATTTTAGAACCGTTATACATAAAAACTTTTTGCCACAGAGGACACAGAGAAAAAAACTAAATTTTTTGACACAGATGGACACTGATTAGTTATGATTTTTTCTGTGCCAATCATAATTTATCTTTGTCTTTCAGTGTCTTTGTTTTTTGTCTTTCTCTGTGACCTCTGTGCTCTCTGTGGCTAATTTCAAGGATTCGCTACGCAGATTCGTTGTCCTCTCCTTTTCTCCATTCATCACAAGGGCATTGGCAACAAGCTCATGAACCCCGGTAACACCCACACCCGGAACCCAGTAATCCATAAGTGCTGGGAATGCTGCCCTGTCAATTGCACAGATATTTGCAAGCATGTTCACACCATTTTTCTCACGCACATATTTAACTGCATTCGCCCTCGGGAAACCTCCCTGCATCCTTATTTCCATATTCTCAGTAGCATTAAGCCCTGAGCCGCTGCCGCAGCAGAATGTCTTCTCCCTTGTTGTATCCTCTGGCATCTCATAAAAATAATTGCATACATTTTTTATGATATACCGAGGCTCTTCAAAAATCCCCATCCCCCTTGATGTATTGCATGAGTCATGGAATGTTACCTTTAAATTGTCATTACGGTTTTTATCAAGTTTCAATTTATTGTGCCTTATAAGGTCTGCAGTAAATTCAGCAATATGAACAAACTTTGTAGTTTTTGAATTTTTAAACTTTGTACCTGTTATTGGAGATAGAGGTTCTTCAAGAAAATCTGCGGGACCATTCCATGTATCCATATACTGATTGATTACCCTCCACATATGACCACACTCCCCGCCGAGTATCCACTTAACTCCAAGCCTCTTCGCCTCTGCATATATCTTTGCATTTAGCCTCTTTCCCATCTCATTTGATGTGAAAAAACCGAAGTTGCCGCCTTCAGATGCATAAGTACTCCATGTATAGTCAAGCCCAAGCTCATGGAAGAGCATCAGATAGCCCATCGCAGTGTATGTGCCGGGGTCGGCAAACACATCGCCTGAAGGGGCGATAAAGATTATCTCAGCACCTTTTCTGTTAAATGTAGGCTCTATCTTAATACCTGTTAGAGTATCTATCTCGTCAAGAAGGAATTCAATCTGCGATTTGTATGTATGAGGCTCAAGTCCGAGGTGATTTCCTCTCTTATAACAGTTTGCCACAGGTCCTGCAATCCAGTTTGTGTTTAGGCCAAGCAGGTTCAAAAGCTCCCTTCCAATCATTGTAATCTCCGCTGTGTCAATGCCGTAAGGACAGAATACAGAGCATCTGCGGCACTCGGTGCACTGATAAAAATAATACCACCACTCCTTTATTACATCTTCTGTAAGCTCCCTTGCACCTGCAGTCTTTCCAAATAATTTTCCTGACAGTGTAAAATATCTTCTATAAACTGACCTTAAAAGTTCCGCCCTCAAAACCGGCATATTCTTCGGGTCTCCTGTCCCGATGTAAAAATGGCACTTGTCAGCACAGGCACCGCATCTAACACAAATATCCATGAAGAGCTTGAAGGAGCGGTATTTATCAAGCCTCTCCTTCATCCCATTAAGGACTATCTCCTTCCAGTTGGCAGGGAGCTTCCAGTCTTTATCCTTTGATGACCACTCCCGCGGATTTGGAAAGCCGACTGCCTCAAGGTCTTTAGGCTTTGAGCCATGACAGAACATCCCCTGTTTAAACTCAACAGGTGTATCCATCCACCCTGTTTTGGGAAATCTGTAGTCTATATTTAAAGTCTTATCTGCTCTTTTCGTGTCCATTCGTGTAAATTCGTGGCTAAATAATTACCCCTTCTCCACTGGTATTCCTGCCTTCTTCATCTTTCCCCTGAATTCTTCCTCATATTCACTATATGTATGAATCTTCACATCATAATTCCACGGATTTACATATCTCTGCATACGGCTGTTGTTTGCAAGATTTCTCGTCGGGCTCATGAATACACCTGCCATATGCACGAGTTTGCTGAATGGAAAATATATAAAGAGAGTGCATACAAGAAATAGATGGATGTAAAAAATGATACCCAAACCTTCCGGGATAACAGGTCTAAAACTAACAAGCCCTATTGTTAAAATCTTCACATCTACAATATCCACCCTGCTGAAATACCGCATCAAAATACCCGTAACCGCAATACCCAGTATTAAAAGGAGCGGGAAGTAGTCAGCAGCAAGCGATATATAACGAACCTGCGGTATAATAACTCTTCTGATAAAAAGGTAGGTAACAGATAGCAAAACAACCAAATTAGTTACATAGAAATGCGGCAGACCTATCTGAAACCAGCCATCTAAGTTTTCAAGCAATCGCATTAATGATGGCACTTGCTCTGTAAAAAATCTCAAGTGCCTTACAATAATAATCAGAAAAGACCAATGAAATATAAGCCCTGACAGCCAGAGCCATTTGTCTGAACTGTAAATAACCCTGCTTTCGTCCTTCATTTCGGTTGGATTTGCTACATCAACCTCAAATTTTAAATTTCTGAAAAGGGAGCGAAAGAAAAGCACCTCAAGTGCCATCCTTCCGATAACACCGAGTGTATTTGAAGGATTTTCAAGTTTGTCCTGCTTAATCCATGGGAGGGATTCCTGCTGTCCGCATGTTGTGGGTATGCAGAATGGGACAGGCGAGAGCCCCCACTTTACAACTCTATAGATAATTCCAATAACAAATGTAGCAATTGCTATGTATGGGATAACAACTCCAAAGAAAAAGTGTAGACCTGCAAACTTTACCCCTGAATAGGCTATTAATATAAGAACTGTAACTGCAAGTAGTGAAAATGATATTCCCATTTTTTCTAACCCTTATCCCCTAATCTGAACAAATTAAAAAAAAGAATCAGCCACTGACTCACACAGACTAAAAATATTAAAAAACCTTTAATCTTTTTATTTTGTTTTTAAGTCCGTGTTAGTCTGTGGCTAAAAAGTCTTATCCCTGCATTTTTAAAACCATGGATATACCTTATGCTGTTCTGCAAGTGCAACAAAACAGTGATAGTCGCATAGATATACCCCATCTATAACATTTGTAATACCCCTCGCCTTCACATCTGCCTCAATTGCATAAATTGGATGCTTTTTTAAGGCTTCAATTACTGTTGACTCAATCTTTGAGCCGGCTGTAACGGCATAAATACCATCCTCATACAGCATAACGGGGTCTCCTTTTTTTGCGAACCTCAGACAGCTTTCAAGATTACGATAAAGAAACGGCGATTTATTAATTGTATGAAGCATCTTTTCTCCTATCTAAATAATGCCGAGAAAATCAGGCTTTGCCTGTTTTCGAGACGACCCTGCCGAAGGGAGGCAGGGAGCGAAGCGACCGTCGGAAGGGAAACTGGAAGTTTCCCTCCGAGAGAATTAAAATGGCAATAGGACATGCTGTTCTTCCATTATCTTTGCTATCTCCTCTGCCTCAAGTACCCTCGGCTTAATAATAAGGTCATCTACAGTCAATCCCCTCAATTCAAGGGATTCCCTGTCTGCATAAATATTGGTAATATCATAATCCTCAAGGGCTGCAAATGTCTTTGAGAACTCTTTCACCCCAAGGAGTTTTGTATCCTGCTCCTTCTTTAATGCAAAGACGCCGTCATCTATAAAAACAACACTTACCTCCTGTTCATACGCCCCCATTATCAAAATTGCCTCAAGCCCTTCGTAGGCATATATTGAGCCATGAGGCGGCTTCCTCATTATAAACATTATTTTAGTCTTTTCATTTTCTCCCATAAATATTCCTCTCTTATTTTTCTCTGTGAACTCTGTGTGCTCTGCGGTTAATTTTAAGTATTAACTGCTCCCAAATGTAATCAGCCTGTCCGATTCAATTGCAATCTCTGTCAACTGTCCCAAGCCTGAGATACGGGCATTTGGAATCAGGACACTTTCATTAATCCCTCGCCGCTTTGCAGCAGCAACACATACAATTATATCAATCCCCTTTGCACCAAGCTCAGACCATCTCTTGCTTATATTCCTGTCATCCTGAGGCGGCTCCATCAATTTTGTGGCATTTATGACACCATCGTTATAGAAAAAAATTCCCTGAATTGTATGCCCCCTCTCAAGTGCTGCCTGAATAAAATTGTATGCACTGTCTGCAGCCTCGTGATTATATGGCCCATCCTGAATCAATATCCCAAATTTCATCTTACCCTCCGAATTATCAATATTTTGAAGCATTAAACAGCCATCTTATACCTGTATCGCTGTTTATGATTTACAATTCTATCTATAAAATCCTCTGCCCACTGCGGCGCTCCCATTGTATGCAAATGTGAGTATGAGGCGATTACATTTTTATATGCGATACCATCATGCTGTCCATCAATCCCCTTACCACGAATGACCTTATAAAGAAAATTTACATCACCAAGATTTCTGATTCTTGAATAATGAAACTCATGCCCCCTTATCTCAAGACCACTGACTTTATCCTGTAAAATTACATATCCATGCGCCTGAAGTCTCTTTGTCATTTCAGTATCACATGGGATAGCACCAACCATTTTTCTCGTCTTGCCGCTCCATGTAATACTGCGCGAAAGATACATAAGTCCACCACATTCTGCATATACAGGCATATGATTTTCAACTGCATTTTTTATATCTCTCCTCAGGGACTCGTTACCATCAAGCTCGTCCATAAAGACCTCTGGGAAACCTCCACCTATATATAAAGCATCTATATCGGGTAAATATCTATCCTCAAGTGTATTAAAAAAGATTATCTCTGCACCGGTATTTTTTAAGGCTTCTAAATTTTCAGGGTAGTAAAAACTGAATGCCCTATCCATTGCAACACCTATTTTTATTCCTGATTTAGATATGGCAGGCTGAAAGCTGAAAGCTGAAAGCTGAAAGCTGGACACATTTTTTGAAACTTCTATTATTCTGTCAATATTTACATTGACCTCAACAATATCGCCGATATTTTCAATTACAGATAATAATTCTGAGTTTTCGCCTTGAGGGATAAGTCCGAGATGCCTTTCAGGTATCCCAAGCGAAGGACTCCTCGGAATGGAGCCGAGCACCTCCACAGCACTATAATGTTCAAGTGCAGCTCTTAATTTTGCCTCATGACGCGAACCCGATACATTATTCAAGATAACACCAGATATTTTTATATCAGGCTCAAAATTCATATATCCATTTACAAGTGCGGCAATACTCCGTGTCATCCTGGCTGTATCTACAACCAATATAACAGGGGCATCTAAAACCCTTGCAAGATTTGCAGTGCTGTTTTTCCCTTCAATGTCCACACTGTCATAAAGACCTGTATTCCCTTCAATAATACTTATATCTGCATACTGGCTTGCCATCCCGAATAAATTTTTAACACCATCTTCCCTCATCATGAAGAGGTCAAGATTCCTGCTCTGGGTTTTTGTGGCAAAAGAAAGCCAACTTGTATCAATATAATCTGGACCCTTTTTAAAGGGCTGAACTCTTAAACCTCGCCTTGACAAAGCGGAGCTCAAACCAATACTGACAGTTGTTTTGCCTGAGCGTCCATGGGGGGCAGAGATTACTATTCGCTGAGCAGATAAACTGTTATTAGGAGACATACTTAATGACATGATGAAAAGTCTGAATCAACTTTCCCTGTTAATAATAGAAAGGCAGAAAATGGCCCCATATTCTTCATTGCTTCCC
>MHDO01000130.1:2155-7333 GCA_001805005.1 Nitrospinae bacterium RIFCSPLOWO2_12_39_16 | reverse complement strand
TATTTGCAGCCATTCTTACCTCTTTTATGGTTTTGTGGAGATTCTCTGAGATGTTATCGGCAACAGCAGTCTGGACGAGGCATATTGTAACTTCACTCTTCTTAGGGCTCATAGATTTTTTTATTGTAACAGAAAGAGAGTTTTTTTCAATAAATTTCCCTCTTGTATGGGTTATAATAATATTAGAATAAAAACTTAATAAAACCACAGATTGACACAGATTAACACAGATTTTTTTAAAAAATATTTTGTTTTAATCTGCGGTAATCTGCGAAATCTGCGGATATATAATTTCCTACAATGAAAAAAACTGAATTAACCAATAATGCCCTGATAGTCTTAAATAGAAGGTATCTCAAAAAAGATAAGAAAGGGAATGTAATTGAGACACCGGAGGAGATGTTCCGTAGGGTAGCAGAAAATATAGCATCGGCAGATAGGCTCTATGCTCCATCCAGCAATATAAAGAAGACTACAGATGATTTTTATGAAATGATGGCATCCCTTGTATTCTTACCCAATTCACCTGCACTCATGAATGCAGGGAGGGAACTCCAGCAGCTTGCAGCATGTTTTGTCCTCCCTGTGGAGGACTCACTTAAATCTATATTTGAGGCTGTAAAGAATACAGCAATTATACATCAAACAGGAGGGGGGACGGGATTCTCATTTAGCCACTTAAGACCAAAAAATGATATTGTCTCCACCACAAGCGGGATAGCCAGTGGGCCATTATCATTTATGAGGGTTTTTAATATGGCAACAGAAGTAATTAAACAGGGGGGGGCAAGGAGAGGTGCAAATATGGGTGTTTTAAGAGTTGACCACCCTGATATTATTGAGTTCATAGATGCAAAGACAATATCCCATGAGCTAACCAATTTCAACCTCTCCGTTGGAATCACAGATGATTTTATGAACTGTGTTGAGATAGATTCTGAATATGATTTAATTAATCCAAGGAACGGAGAAAAAACAGGAAAACTAAAGGCAAAGGATGTATTTGAAAGAATAGTTCAATCGGCATGGAAGAATGGTGAACCCGGTGTCCTTTTTCTTGACTGCATAAACAGGGATAATCCCACACCACACCTTGGCGAGATGGAGAGCACAAACCCATGTGGCGAACAGCCGTTACTGCCTTATGAAGCCTGCAACTTAGGCTCAATAAATTTGATAAAGATGGTAAAGTCAGTCGGCAGTCGGCAGTCGGCAGCCAGCAGTCAATATGAAATAGACTGGAATAAATTAAAGAATACGGTTTACAAGGCTGTGCATTTTCTTGATAATGTAATTGATGTTACCGCCTATCCATTACCTCAGATTGAAAAAATGTCAAAGGGAAATAGAAAGATCGGGCTTGGTGTAATGGGTTTTGCAGACCTCCTGATTATGCTCTCAATATCTTACAATTCAGAGGAGGCATTGAAGATTGCTGAGGAGATTATAAAATTCATAAGAGAAAGGGCAGAAGAGAAATCAAATGAACTTGCAAAAGAGAGAGGGGCGTATCCGAATTCCGAATTCCAAATTCCAAATTCCGAATTTCAAAGAAGAAATGCCACATTGATTACAATTGCCCCAACAGGAACATTATCAATTATAGCCGGCTGCTCAAGTGGTATTGAGCCATTATATGCCATCAGTTATATCCGCAGAGCACTTGAAGATGTAAAGTTATTACAAATAAATCCATTATTTATTGAAATTGCTAAAACAAGAGGTTTCTATAACAAAGAATTGATAAAAGAATTACAGAACGGTTTAAATCTTACTTCAACAAAAGGAATACCTGATGATGTAAGGAGATTATTCGTAACATCCTTTGATATATCGCCTGAATGGCATGTGAAGATGCAGGCAGTATTTCAGAAATACGCCGACAATGCAGTATCAAAGACTATAAACTTTCCCCCTGATGCTGAAATTTCTGATGTGAGAAATGCCTTTTTACTTGCACATAAATTGGGATGTAAAGGACTGACTATTTACCGCAGCGGCACAAGGGAGAATCAAGTGCTGATATGCAGGGACATACATTATTGCTAATAACAAAGACCTGATTAATCCGCAGATAATAGCTGTGTTAGTATCAGTGATTAGTGTTAGCAATAAATTCCTTAACTGACACTAAAAACTAACACTTACCAAAAATCTGCGGTTGCTTTTATAATTTTCAGAGATTTTATTTTGATTTGCTTCTGCGAGGCTTACCCTTAATCCTTTGCTTCTTCTCTTTATCAAACAAAAGTGCATTTTTTACAACATCATCCATCTCTTTTGCAAGGATGAATTTCATGTCTTTCATTATGTTTGAAGGTATTTCCTCCAAATCCTTATTATTATCCTTTGGTATTATGATTGTCATTATACCTGCCCTCTTTGCCGCAAGCGATTTCTCCTTTAGCCCTCCGATTGGAAGAACCCTTCCAGTCAGGGTTATCTCACCTGTCATTGCTACATCCTTTCTCACAGGTATTCCTGTAAGTTTTGATATAAGTGCAGTTGCCATAGTTATACCTGCCGAAGGACCGTCCTTTGGAATGGCGCCGGCAGGGACATGAATATGAACATCTATCTTCTGATAGAAATCTTCCTTCAATCCATAATTTTTTGACTTTGACCTTGCATAGCTCATTGCAGCCTGTGCAGACTCCTTCATTACATCGCCAAGTTGTCCTGTAAGCGTAAGGGCACCCCTTCCCTTCATAGTCGTTACCTCAATATGCATAATCTCACCGCCTGCCTGTGTCCATGCAAGCCCTGTCGCCACACCCACCTGATTCCTCTCCGCCTCAGTCTCAGGGAGAAACTTTCTTATACCAAGAAACTTATTAAGATTTGCTGCACTTATACGATGGAGTCTCCCATTCCCCTGTGCAACATCTTTTGCAACCTTTCTGCATATAGTTGCTATCTCCCTCTCAAGATTCCTTAAGCCTGCCTCTCTCGTATACTGAGAGATAATCTTAAGCACTGCCTCATCAGATATATGAATCTGCTTGGCCTTTATGCCATGTTCCTCCATCTGTCTCGGTATGAGATATTTTTTCGCTATTCCCAGTTTCTCTTCCTCTGTATATCCTGAGAGGCTTATTATCTCCATCCTGTCTTTCAATGCCGAAGGTATGGGGTCCGTAAGATTTGCTGTCGTAATAAACATTACATTTGAGAGGTCAAATGGGACACCGAGATAATGGTCACTGAACGAATAGTTCTGCTCAGGGTCAAGAACCTCTAAAAGGGCGGCAGATGGGTCGCCTCTGAAATCCGCACCAATCTTATCCACCTCGTCCATCATAAAGACAGGATTATTTGAGCCTGCCTGCTTTATCCCCTGAATAATCCTTCCGGGAAGAGAGCCTATATATGTCCTCCTATGCCCTCTTATCTCCGCTTCATCTCTCACGCCGCCGAGAGAAATCCTTACAAATTGTCTTCCCAATGCCCTTGCTATAGACTTGCCAAGAGATGTCTTACCAACCCCCGGAGGTCCTACAAAGCATAATATAGGCCCCTTCATCTTTGCCTTTAGTTTCCTTACAGCGAGATATTCAAGAATCCTCTCTTTAACCTTCTCTAAATCATAGTGGTCTTCTTCAAGAACCTTTGCAGCTCCCTTTATATTCAAATTATCTGCAGTTGCCTTACTCCACGGAAGCTCTACCATCCACTCAAGGTATGTCCTGACAGTAGTAGCCTCTGCCGCCTCCGGGTGCATCTTTGCCAGCCTGTCAAGCTGCTTTAATGCCTCTTTCTCAACCTCGTTGGGCATCTTTACATCGGCTATCTTTTTCTTGAATTCATTAATCTCCTCAGTCTTCTCATCAATATCGCCAAGCTCCTTTTGTATGGCCTTTAACTGTTCCCTTAAAAAATATTCCTTCTGGGTCTTTGTCATCTCCTCCTGTGCGGCAAACTGAATCTTCTGCTGCATGGTAAGCACCTCTACCTCCTTGCCCAAGAACTCCCCTACCTTATTTAATCTCTCTTCATGGTCAAGTATCTCCAAAATCTGCTGTGCCTCTTCTACTTTCAATCCAAGATTAGATGCTGCTAAATCTGCTAATTTTCCCGGAGAGTCAAGATTATCGGCAATGACAAGGAGGTCGGGGGGCAGCATCTTCCCAAGGGAGATAGCCTTCTCTAATTGGTCCCTTACATTCCTCATGAGCGCCTCTGTCTTTAGCGATTTTTCCTTAGGCTCTGAAGGTTCTTTAATCCTCTCAACCTTTACCTTGTAAAACGGTTTATCTGCAGCATAGCTGATAATCTTTGCCTTAGATAACCCCTGCACGAGTATCTTCACCCTCCCGTCAGGGAGCTTTAGCATCCTTATGACCATGACAACAGTGCCGACATTATATAAATCCTCAGGCTTTGGTTCATTATTTCCTGCATCCTTTTGTGCAACCAGAAGGATCATCCTGTCAGATGCGAGGGCTTCATTTACAGCATTTATAGAAGATTCCCTCCCCACAAATAGAGGAAGTATCATGTAGGGAAATATAACGATATCCCTTACAGGAAGCAGGGGGAGTTCATCAGGGATTTTGAACTCTGTCTGCAAATCCTGAGATGCATCAACCGTCGCCACCACCTTTTCTTCGTTATTATTTTCTTCCATTAATAATTGCCTCCTTGTTGTTATTCACCGCTTTTCTCAATTTCAATCCACCTTGTCTTTTCCCTTCTTTCCTTGCTCTTTGGAATCTGCACAATCAATATACCCTTTGAATAGGCTGCCTTTATACGGCTCTTGTCTGTTGCCGAACCAATGCTGACCGTCCTCTTAAAGGGGCCAAAAGACCTCTCCATGCACAGAAAATTTACCTTCCCTTCACCTTCAATCCGTTCGTACTTATTCCCTTCAATAACCAGATTATCTCCGCTTGTATAAACTTTTATATCGTCTTCTGAAACTCCCGGCATTTCAGCCTCTACAACTAAATGGTCTGCGGTTTCATATAAATCCAGCATTATGAAACTTGTCTCTCCTAAGGCATATCTTTCTGCAGACACCTCTAAGTATGTATAATTAGTATGGTTCTTAACCTCATCCCTTTTAATAGGTATTTCTGTAGATGAATCTTTCTTCTTTTTGACTGCCATAATTTAAAATCAGAATACAGAAACCAGAATACAGAATAATAATTTTTTTCTTCTTCTGACTTCTGT
>MHDO01000130.1:0-2128 GCA_001805005.1 Nitrospinae bacterium RIFCSPLOWO2_12_39_16 | reverse complement strand
CTCAACAGTAGCTTTAAGAAAACCAAGCTTATTCCCTGCATCGTATCTCTTGCCTTCAAACTGATAGGCATACACAACCTGATTTTTCAAGAGATGCCTCAATCCATAGGTCAGTTGTATCTCGCCTGATTTATCAGGAACAGTCTTTTCCAATGCTGTAAATATCTCAGGGGTTAAGATATATCTGCCAATTATCGCCAGATCTGAAGGTGCATCTTGAGGGGATGGTTTTTCCACCATGTCCATTATCTGATATACCCTCTCATCAAGCTTTTTAGGCTCAATCACGCCATAGCCTGAAATATCTTTTTTATCAACTTTCTCTACTGCAATAACCGAGGCATTATATTTTTCATGTATATTCATTAATTGCTTTATTGTAGGCACATTTGAATGGATTATATCATCTCCAAGTAAAACGGCAAAAGGCTCATTGCCAATAAGGTCTTTAGTTCTTAAAATCGCATGTCCCAGTCCGAGAGGCTCCTTCTGCCTTATATACCAGAAATCTACAAGGTTTGAAATCCTCTGAACCTCCTCCAGCATCTTATTATTGTTCTTGCCCTTAAGCGCATGCTCCAGTTCAAAAGATATATCAAAATGGTCTTCAATGGCATTCTTCCCCCTCCCTGTTATCATGATGACCTCTTCTATACCGGCATCTATCGCCTCTTCAACAACATACTGTATTAGAGGTTTGTCAACAAGAGGCATCATCTCCTTCGGAGATGCCTTCGTAGCAGGGAGAAACCTTGTCCCGAGTCCTGCAACAGGAAAAACAGCCTTTTTAATTTTCAATGTGTCCCTCCTTCTCTCCCTCTCTCTATAATCTTCTTGACTGTATCCATTAAAACAGGCAAATCATCCTTAATAACCTTCCACACGATTTCAAGGTCAACTCCAAAATACTCATGTATCAGTAAGTTTCTGAAATCCTTTATATCTTGCCATTCTACATCAGAGTAACTTATTTTTAATTCGTCAGGAAGTTTTCCTGCTGCCTCACCAATAATTTCAAATTCTCTGATAACTGCTGAATGTGTTTTCCTGTCATTACAAAATTCTTCAAAAGATAAGCCCTTAACAAATTCCATTATGGCAATACCGGAATCCAATATATCCGCAAGATAAAGATGGAAATCTCTTTCAGGCATAAATGATTTGTTTTTTGACCTTTTCTCTTATTATGGGTTTTAAAGAATGCTCAAATCCCAGGTCTATTTTTTTCCCCAACTCCTCCTCTAAAAATCTCTTTATCTGCAGGAAATTGTGAATACTTTTTCTGTCTTTTTCTATCTCTATAACCATATCAATATCACTTGAAGGGGTTTGCTCACTCCGTGCAAAACTTCCAAAAATCCCGATACGGGTTATGCCAAACCTTTCATAAAAAAGGCTTTTATTTCTTTTTAAATAGGCTATTATTTCATCTGCTGAATAATTTTCCATTTTAAAAATCCTTATGCCTTGTTTTTTTCAATCCTCTCGTATATCACACCCTTAATCTTATCTATATCAGCAGGCAACTGGACAGGGAGATTTGCGTATCTTGACTGGACCCCCTCTATCTTGCCTTCATGATAGTCCTTCTTAAAATCTGTAAATTTAAGCCCATGTGCAGTTGATATTACTACCACCTTTTCTTTTGAGTCAATCTCGCCGCTCTTTAATAATTTAAAAAGCACCGCAAGCGCAACACCTGTATGGGGACAGTTAAACATCCCGTATTTATCCCCTTTAGCCGCTGCATTTGACAACTCATCCTCTGTAGCCTGCTCTACAATACCGTTAAATATCTTGAGTGTTTTAATAGCCTTTTCATAGCTTACCGGATTCCCAATCTGTATTGCATTAGCGAGAGTCTGTCTTGCAACAATTGGTTTAAACTCTTTAAACCCTGTTTTGTAGCTCAGGTATAGTGGATTTGCCCTTTCTGCCTGTGCAACTACTATTCGTGGAAGTTTATCAATAATCCCCAAATCCTTCAACATTAAAAAACCCTTACCGAGGGCGCTCACATTACCGAGGTTTCCACCGGGAATTATAATTACATCAGGGACATTCCAGTCAAACTGCTGGGCAATCTCTATACTGACTGTTTTCTGCCCTTCCACTCTGAGGGAGTTCA
>MHDO01000129.1:20942-21148 GCA_001805005.1 Nitrospinae bacterium RIFCSPLOWO2_12_39_16 | reverse complement strand
GCTATTAAGTATTGGCTTCGTGAAAGAGGAAGGGATATTACCGTATATATGCTTCTCTTATCAATATCTTTTGTTATTAAATTAATCCCAGCAAATATAGATAAAAGAAGTCCTATGAATGAGATTGTGGAAAGGTTGTAGTCAACTGCTACTGCAACAACCTGCCGCATGGAGAATGAACTAAATAGAGGGGTGGAAATAAGGAG
>MHDO01000129.1:0-20886 GCA_001805005.1 Nitrospinae bacterium RIFCSPLOWO2_12_39_16 | reverse complement strand
AAGTGATATATGCAAGAGATGTTATTTTAGTCATTATATTGCTATTCATCTTTCAGCGATTTAAGATAAATAGTAACTGCCTTATAAAATCTCTGGAAATCTTTATATAACGGTTTTATTTGAGAATATACAATTTCATCTTTATATGAGCCGTATTCATGGGCTATTCTATTACGCAGACCGCCATATTTAGCCAGTCCCACTGCAAAATCTTTTTCAAAAACTCCTTTCTCCCCAAGTAATGAAAAACTCTTATAATATGATTCAGGCGCCGTTCCATTTAATAAGCTTAATATATCTCCACTAATATCGCTTCCGCATTCCACGATTAACTCAATCAGCCGCTCTATAGTTCTTTTATTTTTATTAGAGGAAAGATAATCTTCGTATGTGATTTCCAGAAAATCCTTTAGCTCGGACAAATATCCCAGAAGGAGTCGTAACTTGTTTTCTATAATCTCTCTTTGAATCATTTAATCATCCCCATTGCCTCTAATCTTACCCTTTTTAGTTGTTCAGCATATTTTTCAAAATGACTCTTATATTGCCAGTATCGTTTACGGACCCATGAGAAAAAATCATACAACACATGTTCACCTTTCATATAAATAACCTTATTATTCAGCAACAGATCAAATAATAATAACGGAGAGGCATCGTTTAAAATAACCAAGTCAACATCACTCCTTTTATAAATATCCATAAGGGAACACTGAAGCTCCCATATCTTTTCCGGCGGGAGGGGATTTGTTAGATAAACCCCGATGTCAAGGTCGCTTTTAGCTGCAGCTTTATCTTTAACATTTGAGCCAAATAAAAAAATGAGTTCAATGCCATATAAATCGCAGATATTCTTGAGAGTATTATTTGACAATAGAGTTAAATTTTCCATATTTAAAGTATTAACAGCCTTTTCACTTCCCTATAAATCCTCATATCTTCTGCCTCATCAGATAATTTCTTCGCCCAATCCAGAAGGTATCTCTTATCAAGTTTACCTGAATATCTTTTTGCAATATTTTCAATATCCGCAAGGTCTTGAAGTCTTCCTGGCACTATCTTTAATAATATCAAATCTTCTGGTGTTGGATAATATGCCTTAACACCATGCATTTCTACCTCTATTTTTCTATTAAGGGCACTCTTCTCAAGCTTATGTGAAGAAATAAGAAAATCAATACAAACCTTACCATCCATTATCTTGAAACTACCTGTTAGTTCTGCCTGCTTAAGCATTCCTTTCTTATCTACTATATATCCGGTATCCGCGGCTTTTTTAAGGAAGTTATCTGCATCAGCCTTTTTTATAAAAATACAAAAGTCTATATCTACTGTCTCTCTTGGCTCTCCGATTACACTAACAGCGATGCCGCCGATAACAAGATAATTTATCTTTTGATTGTTCAGGAAGGTAATTATCCTTTTATATTCTGCCTCTAACATTCCTTTTTCTTATTTTTAAACCCAATTTGAAACATACAGGTTTATCGCTAATGAAATTGTCTCTGAACTTTTCAAACATATTAGATGAAAGAATCTCCTCAGTCATTTTTATTGATTCTGTCATAGTGAGGTTTTGCAACCGTTTCCCCTTTTCCTCTTTCATCCATACAAATCTTTTTTTATTGAATAATCCTCCCCATTTGTATTCTTTCATCTAATCACCCCCTCTCATATTGATTATATATTACCACATTTCTAAAATGCTAATACCATAAATAACAATAAAAAAAGGGGTCGGATATTCCGACCCCTTTTTTAAAAACTTTTTGCAAATACTTAATCCATAGTTGCAAAGCTTCCCCATGTAACAGAACCAGCAGAACTAATGGCAGAGACACCTGTGAGTGTGGAGCTTCCAGCTGTTTTAGCTAGCCAACGCACTCCACCTCCTGAACTGGCCAAGCCATATTCTTTGTCTCCATTTAAGTGACCGGCAGTAGTAACATAACTCTGTGCATCCGTGACAGCAGATCCAGTCGCTGTTACATAGACATTAACACTTGTTGTAAAAGTAATAGCAGCGGTTTGCCCTGATAACGAACCATTATCTAATGTTACAGTTCCTGTACCTAATGCACTAGCAGTAAGGGCCAGAGCAGTCGCAAATGCCCTTCCTGCCCCTAAACTAAAAATAAGTGTTGCAATTAATATTGATAAACTAATCTTTTTCATAAATTTATTCACCTCCTTGATATTTAAACCATGCCGGCTGCCAGAGATGCTACCAAATTCTTCACATCTGACATCGCAGCAGAATTGTAAGCTTTAGTCCTGTATGAGCTGAATTGCGGGATTGCAATTGCAGCCAGAATGCCGATGATTGCAACGACGATTAGAAGCTCAATCAATGTAAAACCCTTTTCGCCGAGTGCAACATTACCGATGCTTTTTACTGCCTTTCTGATTTTCTCCATCATTTTCTTCCACCTCCTTTCATTTAAAAATCTCCCCTCACCTTAATCCTCTCCCCAAAGGGGAGAGGGGAGGATGAGGGGGCTTTCTTCTTTATACTTTAGTAAATACAACTTCCATACCAAATGCTTAATATATTGAATTATAAAAGCTAAAGGCTAAAGGCTAAAGGCTGAAGGCTGACAAAATGACAATTATTGTCACCTTCTTAAACAAAATTTGTCAATTTATATTGATATTAATGAAAGGCTGATATATTATAACTGAAACTATGAACAGAAATCTGATTAATCTACAGATTACACAGATTTTCACAGATTTTAAAAAATATTTTTAATCTGCGGTAATCTGCGAAATCTGTGGATATATAATTTCATAATATATGCACACAATCTTAATTATAGATGATGAGAAGAGTATGAGAGAATTTCTCTCCATCATGCTTGAGAAAGAGGGATACAGGACGATAGCTATAGATAATGGGAATGACGCACTTAAATTTATTAAAGATAATGATTATGACCTTATTATTACAGATATAAAGATGCCAAAGATTACAGGTATTGATATTTTAAGGGAGTCTATGACTCTCCACCAAAATACACCTGTCATAATGATTACCGCCTTTGCATCCACAGAGGTTGCTGTAGAGGCTATGAAACTTGGTGCTCATGATTATATTACAAAGCCTTTTAATGTTGATGAAATCAAGATAATCATTAAAAATGCCATTGAGAAGAAGAGCCTCTTTGATGAAAATATTTTTCTGAAGGAAGAATTAAAAGGACGGTATCATTTTTCAAATATTGTTGGCAAAAGTGAAAAGATACAGAAGATTTTTGAGCTTATTCAAAAGGTTGCTAATGGAAAAAGTACTGTTTTAATTACAGGGGAGAGCGGGACAGGAAAAGAGCTTGTAGCAAAGGCAATTCATCATAATAGCAACAGAAGGGATAAGCCCTTTGTATCTATCAGTTGTGGTGCAATCCCGGAGACATTGCTTGAAAGCGAGCTATTTGGTCATCAGAAGGGCGCATTTACGAGTGCTGATTCAGACAAAAAAGGGCTTTTTGAGATAGCAGACGGTGGAACATTTTTTCTTGACGAGGTAACTGAAGCCCCTCCTTCTATTCAGGCAAAACTATTAAGGGTATTGCAGGAAAAGGAGTTTAAGAGGGTCGGCGGTGTGAAGGATATAAAGGTGGATGTGAGGGTCATTGCCGCTACAAATAAAAATTTACATAAGCTCATTGAGGAAGGCAAATTCAGGGAGGACCTATATTACCGGCTGAATGTGATTCCCATAGAGCTTCCGTCTTTAAGGGAGAGAAAAGTGGATATCCCATTACTCGTAAGCCACTTTATAAATAAATACAATTCAATTAATAAAAAGGGTATTAAGGGAATAAGACCAGAAGCTATGGAGATGCTTGAAAGATATATATGGCGTGGAAATGTAAGGGAGCTTGAAAATGTTATTGAAAGGGCTGTAACATTAGAAACAAATGATAATATTCAGGCTGACAGCCTTTCGGATGAGATAAGAAATTATAGAGTTGAGCATCTTAAGACAATTTCAGAAATTCCATCAGAAGGGGTAAATTTAGAGGACTATATAACCAAGATAGAAAAGGATATTATCCTAAGTGCTCTTGAAAAGACAGGATGGGTAAAGAAAAAGGCGGCAGAATTATTAAATATGTCCTTCAGGTCTTTCAGATACAAATTGCAAAAGTATGATATTGAAAAGGAGTAAATGATGCAATTACCAATTACCAATTATCAATTATCAAAATTAAAATATTATTTTGTATTTTGTTCATTACTCATTGCTCATTGCTCATTGTTTATCCTTTCTGGCTATGCTATTGCAAATCCTTTAGATTTGACAAAACCGCCCTCATCCAGCCCTCAGCCACAACTCCTCACCCAGCAGAAATTAAAGATAGGCTGTATATTACCCCTTTCGGGAGAGGGTGCCGATATTGGGCAGAGCGTATTAGAGGGGATTCAACTCGCATTTAATTCATTAAATATTCAGGATGAAAATAGCATCTCAACATTACAGCTTGTTATAAAAGATTCGGCAGGGGAGATAAATTCTATAAGTTTATTGGAAAATCTTGCGAAGGATGAGGATGTTGTTGTAATAATAGGTCCCCTCTTTAGTAAAACCGTCCTTGCTTCTGCTAAAGTGGTTGATAAATATAAGATACCAATATTCTCCCCCACTGCCACATCAAAAAATATAAGCGGTATTAGCCCTTATATATTCAGAAACAGCCTTACTAATCAGATGCAGGGGAATGCTATTGCAGATTATTCTATAAATCATCTTAATTTGAGAAAATTTGCAGTGCTTTATCAGAGAGATGCTTATGGAATTGAATTAGAGAATGCTTTTGAAGAAGAGTTAAAATCCTTTGGTGGTGAGATTATATTCAGCGAGCCGTTTGACCCCGAACAGAATGATTTTGAGCCACAGATAACTGCAATTGGCGGAATAAAGGATTCTGATTTAAGAAAATTAACGGGTGAAGGTAAACCAAAGCCTGAATTGCAGTATGAGGCTATATTTATCCCGGCGCATGCTGATAGAGTAGGGCTTATTCTTCCTGAACTCGTTTACTATAATATATCAGATATTCCAATATTGGGTGGAAATGGGCTAAATTCCCCTGACCTTATAAGAATAGGTGGAAAATATTCAGAGGGTGTAATCTTTGTTGATGGCTTTTTCCCTCTTTCCGAAAATCCAATTGTAAAGGAGTTTGTAGATAGATACAGGACATTCTTCAATAAATGGCCTGATATATATTCCGCAAATTCTTATGATGCAGCAATGATTATACTGGAAATAATTAAGAATGGCGCTAAGAACAGAGAGGATGTAAAAAATGGGCTTCTAAATTTAATAGATTATAATGGGGTAAGTGGAATTACTACTGTTCAATCTTCAGGAGATTCTGAGAAGGCCTTATATTTTCTGACAGTAAAACACGGGAAGATTGTTGAAATAAAGTAAGAAATAATAAATCTAATGAAACCACAGATGAACACAGATACACACAGATTTTAAAGCCTTAAATCCTTTTTTTCTGTGTAAATCTGTGTCCAAATATCACAGTCCCATCGTATCTTCCTTTGCCCCTCCATCTGAAAATTCAGTTGGCTCTGTTCCTTCAACAAAACACTCAAGTACCATATCAGTTGTTTCAGGCGTTGCAAGAAGTCCAGTCTTCTTGTCTATCTTTGTAAAAACCACGCCTGTTGGAATCTGAAAGTTTTTTACAGGCATCCCCTTCAAAGCCTTTTCCATAAACCTGACCCATATCGGATTTGCAGCCCTTGCACCTGTCTCATTTTTACCAATAGGCTCATCCTTATCCATACCAACCCACACACCGGCAATCAGGTCAGGTGTGTATCCAAGAAACCATGCATCCATATAATTATTTGTAGTTCCTGTCTTCCCTGCAACAGGCCTTCCGAGAGTCTTTGCCCTCCATCCCGTTCCCTCCTGAACAACACTTTGGAGTATATTTGTAGTGATAAATGCCAGCTCTTCACTTATTACCCTTTCTTCCTGCGGTTTATTCTCCTCAAGGAGATTTCCGTCTTTATCAGTTATAGACTTTATCGCCATAGGCTCGGTCTTTATTCCCTTGTTTGAGAATACGCCATAAGCCGATGTCAATTCATAAAGTGTAACCCCTGATGTTCCTAAAGCCAGAGAGAGGTCGGGCGTAAGATAACTTTTAATACCCAATCTCCTTGCATATTCAAGTATATGTTTAACACCCATGCTCTGAAGCAGTTTAATCGTTATAACATTTCTTGAATGTGTGAGTGCAGTCCTGAGATTTGTAGGGCCATAAAACTTCTCCTCAAAATTTGCTGGCTTCCAGTTTTCCTCATCCTTCTCCTCAAATATGATAGGGGAGTCAATAAAGACACTCGCAGGTGTAAATCCCTTTTCAAATGATGCCGAATATACAATAGGTTTAAATGCCGAGCCGGGCTGTCTTTGTGCCTGTATAGCTCTGTTAAATTTGCTCTTATGAAAGTCATAGCCTCCAACCATGGCACTCACAAAGCCTGTGGCAGGCTCAATGCACAAAAGTGCACCCTGGATAACAGGCTCCTGTTCAAGTGCAAATTTTAAATTCCCCTTCTTATCCTTTTCCTCCAATATCTTTATATCAATTACATTCCCTACCTTTAAGACCTCATTCGCGTTTTTCGCCTTTCCAAAAGATAGGGCATCAACAGCAGGGTCATGTTTATGTGCCCATTCCATATCCTTAACATAGATATAGCCCCTTGTATCCTTAGTAGATACAAAAACCTTTTCAGGCATTACTTCTGTAACTACACCGAGCGCCCTGTTTTCATTCCTTTCTCTCCCATCAGGAAAATTCTTTTGTTCAATCTCATCTACCTTTCTCCAGTCTATATACTGTCCAAGTGGTTTTACATTCCCGAGAGGTCCTCTGTATCCGAGCCTCTTGTCAATCTCCCTCAGCCCCTCTTCTACAGCAGACTCGGCTGCCTCCTGATGCTCCGTTTTTAAAGTTGTGTAAACCTTTAATCCCCCTTTGTAAAGTCCTGAACTCCCGTATTTATCTTCAACATACTGGCGTATATATTCAGAAAAATATGGTGCAAAGTTTTTCCTCTCCCCTCTCTCTTTTAATTTTAAATCTGATTTTACAGCGTCCTCTGCTTCCTCATGTGTAATATGTCCAAGCGACTCCATCCTCTTTAAAACATGGTTGCGCCTATTCTTTGCCCTTTCAGGTGAAAAATAGGGCGAATACAGCTTTGGAGCCCTCGGCAGTCCAACAATCATGGCTATTTCAGGGAGTGTAAGCTCATTTACATGTCTTCCAAAATAGACCAATGCCGCTGCCTCTACGCCATAAGCACTGTGACCGTAATAAATCTGGTTGAGATATATCTCCAATATTTCATCCTTTGAAAAATTCTTTTCAATTCTTGTGGCGAGTATGGCCTCCCTTATCTTCCTGAATAATGTCCTTTCGGGTGTCAGGAACATTGTCTTGGTAATCTGCTGTGTTATTGTGCTTCCACCTTCTACTACACCGCCTGCCTTTATATTGCTCCACAATGCCCCTGCTATCCTTTTAAAATTGAATCCCTTATGTTTATAAAACTGGTCATCCTCTACAGCAAGTGTTGCAAGCTTCATCATTGGTGTTATGTTGTTTAAAGGGAGGAGCACCCTACGCTCAATATAAAATTCTGATATTAATTTATTGCCATCATCATACACTTCAGTTATCAGATTAGGCTTATAGTTTTTCAAGGATAAAACATCGGGAAGGTCTTTATTAGCCTTTGTGTAAACAATAAATGCTGTAGTAGCAATAGATATGGTAAAAAGAAAAAATAGGGGTAGAGTTATATAAAGTATTATCTTCTTAATGCCCCTCTTCTGATGTCTCATCCTCCGCCTTAATATTTCTCTTGCAGGTTTTTTACTTGTCATTTTACTATTTTATCTAATATAATCTCTGCTACGCCATCCTTTGACATTTGTGGTATATCGTATAGATTCCCTTTTTTATCAATGATAGTAACCTTGTTCTGGTTACTCCCAAATCCATTTATACTGTTTGCCACAATAAAATCAAGATTTTTCTCTCTTAATTTTTTCTTTGCATTTTTTATTATGCCATCTGTCTCAAGTGCAAAACCCACAATAATAGGATTGCGGATTGCGGATTGTGTATTGCGGAGTTTAGAAGTAATTTCTGATAATATGTCAGGATTCTTTTTTAATTTGACAGTGATACCTTCAGTGTCCTCCTTCTTTATTTTTTTTTCTGAATAATTTTCTGGTGTAAAATCACTTACAGCCGCTGTCATAATTATTACATCTGCCTTTTTAACTTCCTTTAATATCTCCCTTCTCATATCAGAAGCACTTTTTATAGATATGAATCTTACACCTGATGGCACAGGAAGGCTGGTTGGACCGCTTATTAGAATTACCTCAGCCCCTCGCCTTCTTGCAGCACTTGCAACTGCATAGCCCATCTTGCCTGATGATGAATTTGATATGACCCTAACGGGGTCAATAGCCTCATGTGTAGGACCTGCTGTCACCAATACAGTTTTACCGCTCAAATCTTTTTTAGCAGCCAATAACCATTTAGCCTTTGATAAAATAGTATCTAATTCAGCAAGTCTCCCTTCTCCTTTATCTCCACAGGCTAATTCCCCGAATCCCGGTTCAACAAAATTTATATTAAATCCCTTTAACCTTTTTATATTTTCCTGCACTACAGGATTGGCATACATATTATTATTCATTGCAGGTGCAATAAGGACAGGTGATATAGCTGATAAATAGAGTGTAGATAGGAGGTCATCTGCAATGCCATTTGCAAACTTTCCGATTATATTAGCCGTAGCGGGGGCAACAATAAACAAGTCACTCCTCTTTGCTAAATCAATATGAGGCATAGAGATTGAAGATTGAAGATTGAAGATTGAAGAATCTAAAAACATATCTGAATAGACAGGATTACCTGAAAGGGTCTCAAATGTCAGTGGAGATACAAATTCCTTTGCACTCTTTGTCATAACTACCCAGACTTCTGCCCCCTCTTTTTTAAAGAGTCTTATTAGTTCCGCTGACTTATAGGCAGCAATACCTCCAGATATGCCGAGGATTATCGTTTTACCCTTAAGTTCATCCATAATAATAAATATATCCGCAGATTTCGCAGATTAACGCAGATTAAAACAAAATATTTTTTTAAAAATCGGCGTAATCTGCGTAATCTGTGGATTGATTAAGTTTTTGTTTCTTTTCTTACAGTTTTAAATCCGGCAATTCAGGCACAAAATTCGGATACCTGCACCTCTCTGCAAAGATTATTGATTTAAGTTGACTTACCGCTTCATCTATATTGTCATTTATTATGATGTAGTTATATGTCTTATAGTGATGTGTCTCTTCCTCGGCAGTCTTCAGTCTTCTTTTTATATCCTCTTCTGAGTCCGCACCCCGCATTCTTAACCTTTTTTCAAGTGTTTTCATAGACGGAGGTAGTATAAATATATAACATCCGTTTTTATGTTTTTTCCTTAGCTGTTCTGCACCCTGAACATCTATTACAAGAAGCAAATCCTTTTTTTCTTCTTGAACAATGTCCAGATTTCTTATAGATGTCCCATAATAGTTGCCATGCACCAAAGCCCACTCAATAAATTCACCACTTTTTATCATCTCCTCAAATTTTGCCTTTGAAACAAAATGGTAGTGCCTTCCATCTATTTCATCATGTCTCGGAATCCTTGCAGTATGGGATATTGAGTGATGTATATTGTCAACTATCTCAGTGACCTTCTTTGAGAGGGTAGTCTTTCCTGCCCCTGAAGGGGCCGATACTACAAACAATATACCTTTTGCTTTCATTTATATATAAGGAAATTATAAAAAAATTGCCACAGAGAACACAGAGAAAAAATATAAAATTATATATCCACAGATTTCACAGATTAAAAAAATTTTAGGAAGCCATGAGACCATGAATATTTTTTAAATTGCTTTTCCCCTTCCTGTCTTCATGGTTTCCTGGTTTCCTAATAAATAAAAGTTTTAAAATCTGTGTTAATCTGTGTCCATCTGTGGTTTAGTCAGGTTTTTGTTCTTATTCAATATTCTGAACCTGCTCCCTTATCTTTTCCAACTCACCCTTAATCGCTATTACCTGCTGTGATACTAAATAATCAATTGCCTTTGAACCGATTGTGTTTGTCTCCCTGTTCATCTCCTGAAGTATAAATTCCAGTTTCCTTCCAACAGCCCCACCTTCTTTCAATAACTGCCTAAATTGTCCGAGGTGGCTTTCAAGTCTTATCAATTCCTCAGTTACATCGCTTCTTTCAGCCATTATTGCTACCTCTTCGGCGAGTCGCCCATCTGGAATTTCCATCCCATCCAACATCCTGTTAAGCCTTTCTCTAAAACGATTCCTGAAATTATCTATCAACTCAGGCTGTTTACCCTTTAAAATATTTGTATGGTCATTTATAATCTTAAGCCTTTCTGTAATATCCCTGTCAAGGGTCTCGCCCTCTTTTTCTCTCATATCCTTAAGTGAACTAATCGCCCCATTCAATGCATTTTCTAAAAATTTAATATATGCCTTGCTTTCCGTGGTATCAGAATCTAATTCTTCAAATTTTAATATACCATTTAACTGGAGGATATTATTAAGCTCTGCCTTGCCGTCTATCTTAAGCTCTCTCTTAAGCTCTTCCACTGCTGTAATATACTGTCTCACCAGATTCATATCCAGCTTAAGTTCCCTCTCACTATTATTTACACCTTCAAATGAAACATATACCTCAAAATAGCCCCTTGAAAAGTTCTCCTTTATCTTTCTTTTTACAATATCCTCTATCTCAGCAAATTTTTGAGGGAATTTTGTCTTTATCTCAAGAAATCTGTGGTTTACAGACTTCGCCTCCACAAGACACTCCCCCTTTTCATCCTTTACCTCGCCTCTCCCATAACCTGTCATGCTTTTTATCATAATAATAAGCTCCTACTATATTAACTAAGTATACTAAAACAAGCATATTTAATCAAATTGAGAATATTTTTGACAAATCACACTGAATTAAGCTATTATAAACAAAAATTTAATATAACCACAGATGGACACAGATTTTCACAGATTTTTTAAAAAAATATTTTGTTTTAATCTGCGATAATCTGCAAAATCTGAGGATATATAATTTTTATATATAAAGAAAGGGGATTTATGGAAAGGACACTTGCTATAATCAAACCAGATGCTGTAGAGAGGGGTTTAACAGGGAAAATACTTGACAGAATTGAAAGCAGAGGATTAAAGATAATAGCCCTTAAAATGCTTCATATAACTAAAGGAGAGGCGGAGGGATTTTATAAGGTTCATACCCAGAGACTATTCTTTCAAGGCCTCACAACATATGTGTCTTCAGGAACTGTAGTAATTGCAGTCCTTGAAGGAAAAGATGCCATAAAAAAATGGCGAGACCTGATGGGCGCAACAAATCCAAAGGATGCGGCAGCAGGGACAATCAGAAAAGATTTTGCAGTTGATATAGAAAAAAATTCTGTCCACGGCTCTGACTCTCCTGAATCAGCCTCTTACGAAATTCCTTATTTTTTCAGCAGTATTGAGATATTTTAATAAAGAAAGGAGGTGGGAAAGGGTGACGAGTCAATAGTGAAGAGTCAATAATGAAGAGTGAATTGTTATGAGAATAATCTCTGATTATTTTTAACTCTTAACTCATAACTCATCACTCTTAACTTATTCAGGGAGGGCTTAATATGGAAAAGGGATACGGACAGATCATATCAGAATCTTTTGTAAAAGCATTGACATGGGGTGTAACATTAGCTGTGGTATCTATATTTTGTTTAAAAATGATGCTCGGGATGGTGAAACAGGATGTAAAGGATGCAATAGATTTTGCCCAAAAGACCGCAATACAGAGTGCAATGAACACTGTCTTAAGTCATGATGTATTTCCAAAAATCAAACAGAATACAAAAGAGGCAATAGAATTTACAGCCACTATAATAGACAACCAGATACTCAGTAAATATCTTTCAGAAAAAGAAAGTGCAAAGAGATAATAAAATCAATTTGCGAATTCAGAGGAGAATTGCCTTTCTCCTCTGGGTTCGCCATCCTATTCTAAATTGAAATAAGCACCACTCCTATTATCATTACGATACCACCTACAAGCCGCTCCCTGATGTTAGTCTCACCGAAAAATATGGCACCAAATATAATTCCAAACAACAGGCTTGTCCTTTTTACAGAAATCATATATGGCACCTCAATAAGTGTTACTGCCATAAAATGGGATATTATTTCAAGTGCCTGAAATACACCAATAATATAAAAGGTCTTTTTTGTAAGCAGTTTACTACTGATTTCCTTCTTGCCGTTCTTAAGAATTATGAGCGGAAAAAGTATAATAGATAAAAGTATAGGATAAAATACCGAAAAGAAGAGAGGACTTGAGTGTTGAATTGCTATTTTCCCCAGATTAGAGGTTATGCTGTAAATAAATGCAACCAATATCATGAGAAGGGACCCTCTTTCCCTTATTACAGCCTTCAGAGGCTCCAGTATTCCGTGTCTTATGGTATGAAGATTCATTAAATAAGCACCCGATGTAACCAGTAATATCCCTGTGAATCCTGAAATATCAACAGATTCACCGAGGATAAGATAAGAAGTAACAATTAGGAATACAGGGGTAAGGGAGAGGAATGGCAGGGTGAGGGATAAAGGTGATATTTTTATTGCCTTAAGGTAAAGTAAAACTGAAATAATTTCAAGTGGGGACAGGATTAGGCAGATATAAAAGAATGTACGGTCTAATGATGGAAAATCAACAAATGGAAGAATAAGAAGCAGATATGGTATGGCATAGGTGCATCGTACCCACGCTATAAGAGGGGTGCTCTCGCTTCTCAGGGCTTTTTTGCTGATGGCATCAGTCAGAGAAACAAAAAGGGCAGCAGAAAGGGAATAAAAAAACCACACACCTATCCTAACTTTTCAAGGGCTTCCTCAATTCTGCTTAAGCCCCCTTCAATATTTTTCATGGATGTTGCATAAGAGAGTCTCAAATACTCATCCGCACCAAAGGCAGCACCCGGAACTACAGATACCCTTCCCTCTCTGAGAAGGTAATCTGACATATCCAGTGAATTTTTAATTGTATGCCCCTTAAAACTCTTTCCATAGTAAAAAGAAATTTTGGGAAATACATAAAATGCCCCTGCCGGATTAAAACATGACACGCCTCTCATCATCTTGAGCCTTCTTACTATATAATCTCTTCTGTTCTTAAACTCATCCCTCATTTTTATAACCTCATCCTGTGACCCGTTAAGTGCATCAACACCTCCATACTGGGCGAATGAGGTCGGATTGGATGTGCTCTGACTCTGAATATTATTCATGGCTGAGATAATCTCTTTCTGTCCTGCTGCATATCCCAGCCTCCATCCTGTCATAGAGTATGACTTGGATAACCCATTTACTACTATAGTCAACTCCTTAATTTTCTCATTTAGTGAAGCTATACTTACATGGTGAATATCTGTGTATAATATCTTTTCATATATCTCATCTGAGATTATAAAAATATTATGTTTGACCGCAACCCTTGCAATCTCCTCCAGTGTATCAAGGTCGTATGTGGCTCCTGTAGGATTTGATGGATAGTTTAGTATTAATGCCCTTGTCCTCTTTGTAATTGCCCTTTCAAATTTCTCTGCTGAGAGTAAAAACCCTTCTTCCTCTGTTGTATCAACAAATACAGGTGTTCCCCCCGCGAGAAACACTATGTCAGGATATGATACCCAATAGGGGGCAGGTATTATTACCTCCATCCCCTCTTCAAACATTGCCTGAGCAATATTATACAGGGTATGCTTTGCACCACAGGAAACAATAACCTCTTCACGATTGTATGCAAGCCGATTATCTCTCTGAAGCTTTGCAATAATAGCGTCTTTGAGGGCATTTATGCCCGAGACAGGTGTATATTTTGTATATCCCTTTTTTAAGGCATCTATTGCCGCCTTTTTTATATGCTCAGGTGTATCAAAATCGGGCTCACCGGCTCCAAATCCTATAATATCTATACCCTCAGCCTTCATAGCCGCCGCCCTTTCACTTATTTCTAATGTGGGGGACGGTTTTATACTACTTACTCTTTTTGATAATTTCATATAGAAATAAAATTAGCCACAGATGAACACAGATAAAAAAGATTTTAATCTGTGTAAATCTGTAGCTTAAATTAAGTTTTGTTTTTAAATTTTCTCTTTAACCCTTTAACCACAACCGTGGGGACCATACCTCTTATATCCCCTTTCAGGAAGGCAACTTCTTTTAATACTTTTGAGCTTAAAAAAGAATACTCTTCACTCGGCATCATGAATACTGTCTCAATATGGGTATCAAGTCTTCTGTTCATAAGTGACATCTGAAGCTCATGCTCAAAATCCGATACTGCCCTTAGACCTTTTATAATCACATCCGCTTTTTTCTCTTTTACATAATCAATCAGGAGGTTGTCAAAGGATTCAACTTCAACATTCTTCCAGACCTTAACTGCTTCCCGAATAAAATATACCCTTTCTTCTATGTTAAATAAGGGGTTCTTTGTAGGGTTTAACGCCACAGCCACTATAAGTTTATCAAATATCCTTAAGCCCCTCTTCATAAGGTCAAGATGACCATTGCTTACAGGGTCAAATGTCCCCGGATAAACAGCAGTTCTTTTTTTCACCTGAAAATACTCCCTCTCTGTCATTCCGAGCCCTTCGCATGTCATTCTGAGCAGAGCGAAGAATCTCGTTTTTCTGCTCAGGGTAAACTCCGCGAGGAATCTGACCCGAAGGGTCATTCTGAACGAAGTGAAGAATCTCTAAGTAAGAGTTCCTTCGCTACGCTCAGGACAAGTTTTAGATTGCTTCGCCTTCGGCTCGCAATGACATTTTCATCATTCTTAATGATATGCAAATATACCATAAAATTATTTAGAAAAGAATATTATAGTTTAAACAAGTGATTCCAGCTTTTTGCAAGATGAGGGTTAAAAAAAGGATAGTTTTTCCAGCTATCTTATTTGGTTCCCCGGTCGGGACGCTCCACAAAACTTTTTAACATACAATTTTCAATTTCAAATGACTCCACGACAGTCAAATAATCCTAAGACAAGTTATTTCCTTTCACGGTTAATTTAAGCAAAATCCACTATAGTATTTAGGCTTTAACAATATTTTCAGGTGTTTTATATATTAATCTCTTCAACTCCTATGAGAAATACTCCTTCTTTTTCTGCAATCATTTTTACTTCTTCCGTAAAACCCTTTCTGCTGAATAATGCGTAATATTCCTTTCGGTTCTTTTTGCCCCATTCAACCATTGAGGATTTCCTTTTTAAATCTGTTAGTATATCCGTCCCAACTTTTTTTGTACTCCACTTTGCCTCTCCAAAAAGTATAGAGTTTTCATCATCATTTATAGCAACTATATCAATTTCAGAATCCTTTGACCACCAGCGGCCTACCTTGTTAAACATTATTCCTTTTTTAAGACCTATTTTTACAAAAGACCTGCTTACATCTTCAAATGTAAGCGAAGCAAAGATATCTAATCTTGATTTTATTTTGTTTTTGATAACATATTCAACCTCCCCTTCTTCTATATAACTTTTATTCGGGAAAACAAAGTTGAACCAGAATCTGAAAAAATTATCATCAATCATATACATACCTTTTTTGCTTTTTTCGTAAGATTTTTCTGTAACAGGGACATCTCTTTTTATAATCCTGAGTTCGGCAAGAACAGATAGATACTTTCCTACAACATTCTTTTCAAATCCTGTCTCGTTTATTATCTCGCTTGCACGGGTCTTACCCATTGAGATTGCTTTAAGGATAGAAAAATAATTTCTCGGCTCACGAAGTTCTTCCCTCAATATAAACTCTGGCTCATTGAAGAGATAAGCCTGTGGTTTAAGTATTTTCTCTTTTATATTTGCCCATAAGTCCATTGATGGTTCAAACTGGAGCAGATATGCAGGTGTCCCTCCGAGAATTGAGTATATGTACATAAACTCATCATTGAATTTTTCAGGGAAAAATTTCTTTGAGTTCCAGAAAGTGAGAGGCTCTATGAATAGCTGACCTGTTCTCCTGCCAAAGAGGGGAGATTTATAACCAAGAACCTCTGTTTCCATCATACCTATACTTGATCCAAGGAGTATAAGAAATGTCCCTGAGTTTTTAAGGTCTTCATCCCATCCTTTCTGGAATATTGATGGTATTGCACTGTTTGCCTCAATGAGAAAGGGGAATTCATCTATGATAACTGCAATCCTGCCTTTATTTCTTATATATCTGAAAAATTCATACCATGTGCCAAATCCCCTGGAGAGCAGAAATTCGTCATTGAATAAGAGCCCTATCTTTTCCGATAGCAATTGAAGCTGGTCTTTCTCTGGTGCCTTGTCTGCAAGGAAATAGATGTGGGGTATATCCTTGAAAAACTGTTTGACAAGTTCGGTCTTTCCGACCCGCCTCTTTCCATAGATGACAACAAACCGAGACTTTTTATCTCTGTATTCATTATTCAGATATTTCAGTTCATTTTCACGATTTATAAATACCATATCTCTCCAATAAGTATACTCTTAAGTATTATACTCTAAAGTAACTTTATTGTGTTAGATATTTTTGAAGTAAAACGGAATTAATGGTCAAGGTTAATCGCAGTGGGTAATCAATTATGCACGATTTACAAAATAGGAATTATTCTATCGCTACACAATCTCATAACCTAATGCCTTATAACCTTTAAATCTCTTTTTGAACATATTCATCAGCATAGGTAAATTACTATCAATATAATCATAGACTTTCACTTCCTTTTTTCCTTGGTATATCCTGTGTAGCCGTCCTGCATACTGAACAAGAGTTCCTTTCCATGAGACCGGCATTACAAGAAATAGTGTATCAAGTCGGGCATCATCAAAACCTTCACCTATGTATCTGCCTGTGGCAAGCAATAAACGTTCTTCTCCATCCGGTATTGCTGCAAGTTTTTCCATAATTGATTTACGCTCTTTGACTCTCATACCTCCTTTAAGGGTAATAACATTTCTTACAAAGGAGTAAAATTTTTTTGCGAGAATCTCCAGATGCTCCTTCCTCTCAGTAAGAAGTATTGGTGAGCGTCCTTCCTCAATTACCTGAAGCACATCATCAAATATCATCTGATTACGCTCCTCATTTCCTATAAGTCTATCGTATATATGGTGAATATCCTGACCTGTTTCCATAGAAGGTATTGAAAATTTTGTATAACGACAGATGAGTTGGTGTTGGAGGATGTTCTTGGTTGATTCCTTCTGACTTACCTTATATCTAATTGGTCCACACTGCATAAGAATTATAGATTGATGTCCATCTCTGCGATATGGTGTTGCAGTAAGTCCGAGTATAAACCTTGCTCTAATTCTGCGAAGAACCTGCTCAAAGCTAAAAGCAGATACATGATGGCATTCGTCAACAATTACATGCCCATATTGCGAGACCATATCATTTACCTCTCTCTTTTGGAACAGGCTCTGAAACATAGCTACATCAATAATGCCGGTTGGTTTATTCTTTCCTCCGCCTATAACACCTATTTCCTTTATACTCATATTGAGAAGATTCGCCAATTTAACCTGCCATTGTTCAAGGAGGGCACTGCGGTGTACAAGTATAAGGGTATTTTTCTTTCTCATAGAGATAAGATAAGTCCCAACGATAGTCTTGCCAAATCCGGGAGGGGCAACAAGTATTCCGTTTTCATGATTGACAAGGGCTTGTGAGGTTTCATATTGTGAAGAATTTAATTTTCCATAAAAAGATACATCTATTTCTTTGCCACTGTAACGTTCATCTTTCATATCAATTTTAATGTCATGAATTTTAAACAACTCCTCAATCTCCGGTAGGCATCCCCTTGGAATCGCTAATTTTTCAGGAAAATCTTCAGCACATGAAATTACTCTCGGTGTCAGTGCAGTAGAAAATCGCATACGCTGTTTCTTATAGAATTCAGGATTCTGGAAGGCTGCAGTCTGTTTTATACGAGTAAGGATCTTTGAAGGTAATCCTTTCTTTTCAATATATATCAAATTAGAAATCACCATCTCAATCTTATCAGGCAAAGGAAGGTCAATGGGTTTCTCTTTAAACTTTTGGGGCTGTCTCCATGGTTCATTATCTTCATCGCTTTGGCTGATTTTAACATTTATAATCTGTCCTTTTTGCTCGGCTTCACTGACTATAATCTCTACATCAGAGGCTGTCATCTTTTGTATCCTTGAAAGGAAATACCACTGGTCATCATAAGGTTTTAGTCCTTGGTCAAGGAAAAGGGTGTTGCCATTTTTACATGCCTCCTTTTGAAAAGGCAGTGCAATCAGATTGCCGAATCCCCCTTTTGGCATGGTATCCTGATTAGGAAAGAGCCTGTCATAAGAGTCCATTTCTATTTGATGATGCATCGTCATGGTCTCGGTTAAAAGATAGCATCCGAGCCTTCTCGCTGCAGAAGCGGAAGTGGGGTTTGAGAAGAATATCCATACATGAGCCCCTTTGCCTGAACGAGACCTCTCAAGAACAGCAGGAATCTTAAATTTTCTGGATGTCTCCATAAAAGCACTAACATCATCTTCCCATGACTCCTTATCAAAATCTATTGCAAGAAACCAGCAGGTTTCATCAGTAAGCATTGGATAGATTCCTATAATATGTTTGCCTTCAAGATGTTCCCTGATTACATTATCCGTAACAGATGCAAAAGAGCGGTTTTTACATTTACCACACTTTATTCTTGGTTTTTCACACATTCCTGCTACCCACTCATTGTTGCATACAGGGCTATATCCGGCCTTACCAGTCTTTTTATTTGTCCATAGACGCGGATAAACATCATCACGACCACGAAATATGTCTCTAAATAGGGCTATCTTTTCTTCAGGGCTGGACGTCTTAGAAAGAATTTTATCTTGCAAAGCAGATGTATCTTTTACAACTGTAGTATCATGGTTAAGGCTTTGAAGTTCTTTGCGGAGAGAATTTAGATTAGCAATTATCCTGTGTCTCTTTCCATCAATGGTTGATAGGTGTTTTTCGGCTTCTGCAATAGCTGATAACAAAAAATCTTTTCTTGATTTATCATGCATTTCAAATGACTCCACAGCAGTTAAATAATCCTAAGACAAGTTATATTCTTCACGGTTCATTTAAGCAAAATTTACCATAGTATTTAGGCTTTAACAATATTTTTGGGTTCTTATGAAGTTTTCAGAAGTTTTTTCAGACACAAAAGGTCTTGAAATCCTAAGGCATATGGGGAATAATATTGCATAGAGAGAGAAAGGAAGGGGTATTAGGGCGAGATTTAATACTTATCAATTTTTTAAGAGAATTCCTGATTAAATAGTCCTATACCCTCTCTACATTTATAATATATTATCCCCGTGCTGGTAATGTCAATCTTCATGTGTAATTTTATATAAGGCTATTCCCCCATATCTTATTTTGTCTATGGAATATGGCGAAGATAATCCGTTCTACACTCTTCCTTATGCCACTCCTTATATAACTGTAGTGCCTTGTAAAATCACTTTACAATGGCCCTGAAATCCCCTGTCTCCTTATCATCAAGATATGCAGTCCTATAAATATAACAACTGCGGCGGGCAATACCATTATATGAACTGCAAAGAATCTTGTCAGCGTAACCTGTGATACATCAGTACCGCCCCTCAGAAAAATCTTTATATACTCACCTATAACAGGCATGGCAGAAGGTATCTCCGTTCCTACGACTGTTGCCCAATAAGACAACTGTGTCCACGGCAAAAGGTAGCCTGTGAAAGAAAAAGAAAGTGTGCATACAAGAAGAATAATGCCTGTTACCCAGTTCAATTCCCTTGGGTTTTTATATATGCCGTGAAAATATATCTTTCCCATGTGTATAAAGACAGTTATTATCATAATATTTGCACCCCAGTGATGAAGCCCCCTTATAAGCCATCCAAATGAGACATTGTTTGTAATATGAACTACACTGTCATAAGCCTGTGCTGTTGTCGGGACATAATATATAAGTAAAAGTATCCCTGTTATGACCTGAAGGGTAAAAATAAAAAATGTTATCCCTCCAAAACATGAAAAAATACCAAGGTGCGAGGGTGCCAATTTATAAAATACCTCTAAATCAAGTATCTCTCTAATCCCAAGGCGATTCTCAACAAAGTTATACATGGATATAAGAAATCTGTTGCGAATCAGTATTGGCCCTAATTTAAGCTCATTCATATATAGAAAATTATAAAAACCACCACGGACTTATCACGGATAAACACGGACAAGACAAATCTTTTTATTATTTCATTGTTTCTCTGTGTTTATCCGTGTCCCTCTATGGTTTTATTAGGTTTTTGCTTTTTTACGCCTCTCTTATCAGTATCCTGTCCTCCTCTACAGCCGCCTTGTATGCAGGAAGTGGTTTTGGAGCAGGGCCGCCGAGGACATTTCCGTATAAATCAAACCTCGCTGCATGACATGGACATAATAATTCTTTTGCATCCTCATGCCATTTAACTATACATCCAAGATGTGTGCAGACAGCCGATAGGGCATAGACCTCATTCTCTTTAAGCCTCACTACAATTGTCGGTCTGTTTTTATATCTCACAAGTTTCGCTGAACCAACAGAGACATCATCGGCTGATATAAAGAATGTCTCCCCCCCTTCAGTCCCTTTTGTGGAATCTGCAGGCAGCAGATACTTTATTATAGGATAGAGAGCCCCGCCGATGGCAACAGCAAAGGAGATAAAG
>MHDO01000128.1 GCA_001805005.1 Nitrospinae bacterium RIFCSPLOWO2_12_39_16 | reverse complement strand
ATTCCTTTGCTGCACTTATTGCTATAGCATCCACATCTATCTTCTTGCCGCCCGCTTCCCTTGTAGCCCTGTCGCCTATGATTAATTCCATCGGCTTTGTCATTTCACCTCCGCCGAATCCCTTGCTCACACCACCTGCAACTAAAAGCCCCTTATCCACATTGTGGTGCATAATATCACCGAAGGTTTTAATATATTCACGGCTCAGGGCAACAGAGATTCCATCCATAACCGCATCACATATATAGTCAGGATGACCTATCCCCTTTCTCTCCACAATCTCAATCCGCTGTTCGGAGACAGGTGTATTCTTGAGACTCTCAACAACTATGTTTCGCATATACAGAAGGACAAAAACCTGATTTGCCACAGAGACACAGAGACACAGAGAAGGAAAGTAAAAATCTTAAGAGAATTCATAAAAAAAATCTATTTAGCCACAGATTTACACGGATTAAAAAATAAATCATAATAATCTGTGTTCATCTGTGTCCAATTTCTTTGACTCTGTGTTCTTTGCGTCTTTGTGGTTTATTATCTCTATACCTGAATAATAGTAACTTTATACCATAAACCTGTCAATAATATTTGACTTTTATAAGAATCTGTATAAGACTGAAATACAAATTAAATAAAAAAAGGAGGGATTTATATGGCATGGCAAGATGATTTTCAGATGAAAAGAGGACCCGGCGGGCAGTATGAAATGCCTCAGTTTAAGATTCCAAATATAAACCTGCCAAAGATAAGATTTTCAGCATTTCTGATAATACTTATTATCGCGATTCTCTGGGTGGTATTTGGCGGATACTATATTGTAGAGCCTGATGAGAAGGGGGTTGTCTTAAGATTCGGCAGTTATGTCAGGACTACCGATTCAGGATTTCATCTAAAATTTCCACCGCCTATAGAGAAGGTCTATACACCAAAGGTTACAGAGGTTAAAAGGACAGAGGTAGGGTTCAGGATTGAAGACCCGGGACCGCCTGCAAGATACAGGGATGCCCTTGAGGAATCCCTTATGCTGACAGGGGATGAAAATATAATTGACCTTGATGTCGTCGCACAATACAAGATAATAGACCCTGTCAAGTATCTGTTTAATGTAAGGGGGCCTGCCGCTACTGTAAAGGCTGCTGCCGAGGCTGCAATAAGGGAGATTATAGGCAAATACAAGATAGACGAGGCACTGACTGAAGGCAAATTTATGATTCAGGAGGAGACAAGGGCTTTGCTCCAGAAGATATTGGATAGATACGACTCAGGCCTTCAGATAGTAGCCCTTCAGCTTCAGGATGTCCATCCCCCACAGCAGGTGAGGGATTCATTTAAGGATGTAGCAAGTGCAATGGAGGATAAGAATAGATTAATAAATGAGTCGCAGGGATACAGAAATTCAATAATACCTGAGACAAGGGGAAAGGCATCCCAGATTATAAAAGTGGCAGAGGGTTATAAAGAAGAGAGGATAAACCATGCGAAGGGTGACGCAGAGAAGTTTACATCCATCCTGCAGGAATATCGCAAGGCAAGAGATGTAACAAGGAAGAGGCTATACATAGAGACAATGGAAGAAGTGCTCACAGGTATAGATAAATATATTATTGAAGGAAAGACATCAGGTGTTCTCCCGCTTTTGCCTCTGGACACCCTGAAACAGGTTCAGGGAAGGGGCCAGGCAAGGGCTCAGGGAAAGGAGGAAAAGCCATGAAAAAAATTCTATTTTTGATAATCGGAGTATTATTATTTTTCCTTATCTTTCTTAACCCGTTTTTTATTGTATATCAGACACAGCAGGTGATATTAACTCAGCTGGGCAAACCGATAAAGACAATCTATGAGCCCGGACTTTATTTTAAGGTCCCGATGCTGCAGGAGACCCGTTACTTTGACAACAGGCTGTTGGATTATGATGCCGCACCTGCCGAGATACTCACAAAGGACAAAAAGAACCTCGTTGTAGATAACTATGCAAAATGGAGGATAAAAGACCCGTTAAAGCTCATGCTGACTGTAAAAGACGAGATAGGTGCACAGGCAAGACTTGACGATATAATTTATTCCGAACTGAGGATAGAGCTTGGGAGGCATACACTCCATGAGGTATTGTCAGAGACAAGGGGAGAGCTGATGGAGACCGTAACAAAAAAGACTAATGAAAAATTTGCTGATTACGGCATAGAGGTAAGAGATGTGAGGATAAAACGTGCCGATTTGCCATCTGAGAATGCAAAGGCAATATACGGCAGGATGCAGGCAGAGAGGGACAGGATTGCAAAACAGTATCGCTCTGAAGGGTCGGAGGAGGCAACAAAGATAAGGGCGGAGACTGACAGAGAGAAGGTTGTGCTTCTGGCAGAGGCATATAAAGAAGAGCAAAAGATAAAGGGAGAGGGGGAAGCGTTGGCTATAAAGATATATGCAGATGCCTACCAATCAGACCCTGAATTTTACACTTTCACCCGTTCACTTGAGGCTTATAAAAGGTCTCTTAAAGATAAAACAACTGTTATACTATCTCCTGAATCAGATTTTTTAAAATACATGAAATAGAGGGGGCAAGAGTTAGTTGTAGAGGTTGTTTTATAACTATAAAAGTTATCCCTTTTTTGCCTCTGCCTTGGTCTCTGATTCATCTATTTTTGCTGTAGTCTCAACCTCATCCTGTATCTCTTTTGATGCCTTCCTGAAATTCCTTATACCCTTCCCCAATCCTGCACCAATTTCGGGGAGTTTACCTGCACCAAAAATTATCAGGATGATAACCAGAATAACTATCAACTCAGGCATTCCAATTCCAAACATAAAACTCCTTTTTAAAAGTGACTATTTAATAATTATAACTCTTCAATCTTCAATCGTCAATCTTCAATCTTTATGTGGTGTCAAATTCGTCAGTTTTCTTCCTTTCAAAAGTCTTATTTACTATCCTCATCAATTCCTTTGCAGTAAATGGCTTGTTTATATAGTCAAAAGAACCAAGGTTTATCGCCTCTAAATATGTATCTATATTGCCATATGCTGTCATCATAATAATATGCTGGTTTGAATCTCTCTTCTTTATCCGCCTGATAAGTTCAATACCGTCTATCTTATCCATCTTCAGGTCTGTTATAACGAGGTCAAACCCTCTCTTTCGCAGCTCTAATAATGCAGTCTCACCATTGCAGGCGGTCTGGACAAAAAAGCCGTCACCTGTAAGTATTTTTGCGAGTCCATCCCTCGTAAAATCCTCATCATCTACTATAAGTATAGACCCTCGTTCCATAAGACCCCCGAATTAGGAGTTGTGAATTACGAATTACAAGTTACAAATTTTAATTCCTCATTCATAATTCTTAATTGGTAATAGTATGGTTACCTCACACCCTTTTCCTTCTTCACTATTGACGGCAATTTCGCCATTATGCAGTTCAACAAACCTTTTTGCCACTGCCAGCCCCATTCCCATACCATCAGCCTCTGTAGAAAAGAATGGTTCAAATACCCTTTCAATATCCTTCTTTGATATACCATGCCCGCTATCAAGAAACCTGATATTGATGAATTCTCCTCTTTGATTATGATGCGAGCTGATGGTAGCTGTAAATTCCCCTCCGTCCGGCATAGCATGCATAGAGTTCGCAATAATATTTCTTAAGGACTGCCTTATCCTCCTTACATCTATATAAACCCTTTTTAAATCCTTTTCATAGTTTTTTAATACCTTTATCTTTCCCTTTTTCATCTGCTCCTCAAAAGTGTCTATTATACCGCTTACAACATCTGTTATCGCCCATTCCTTTAATTCAAGTTTAACAGGTTTTGAATAATCTAAAAGTTCCTGAATGATGAAGTCCATATCACCTGTAAAACTTCTCAGGTTTTTTAGTATATCAAGACCCAACCCCTTCTTCTTTGCCTCAAGTTCCAGAAGGTCTATGCCTGTGAGTATATTCTGGAGAGGATTCCTGACCTCATGAGTCACGCCTGCAACTATCTCACCCAGTGATGCAAGTTTCCTTGAACTCTCCATCTGCCTCTCCAATCTCTTTTTTTCCGTTACATCCTTCATGTAATAGACCACCTGCTCTATCTTACCTTTTTTCCCCTTTACAGGAAATGCCGATACCTCAAGCTCAACCGATGTCCCGTCCTTCAATCTCCTTATACGGGTATAATTCACAGGCTCACCAGTATCAAAGGTCTTTATCACATTGCATCCCTCACACCTCTTCCCGCCTTCTTCAAAGGCAATATAACATCTCTTCCCTATAAAATCTACCGGCGAACTGCCAAAATATTTTGGGACACTTTTATTAATATTCTGTATTGTAAAATTCCTGTCTATCAGACATATACCGTCTGTTATGGCATCAAAGATTGCGTGCAGTTTAAAATTGGAATTTTTTATAATCTCCATCATCCTGTTTTTCTTTGTTATATCCCTTATTACAGACCTTGTGCCTATAGCCTTCCCATTTTTATCATAAATAACTGTTGCATTTATACTCACATCCATCACATCGCCGCTCTTCTTTACAAACTGCAGTTCCAGCCCCTTTATCTCTCCACTGCGGAATAGCTTTCCCATTGCCTTCTTTCCTGCCTTTCTTGACTCCTCAGTCTGAATATCAAATACAGACTTACCTATCAACTCCTCCTTTGGGTATCCGAGCATCTCTGACTCGGTCTTGTTGCACTCAATTATTATCCCCTTCTTATTTATTGTATGATACATGTCAGGGGCATTTTCATAGAGGTCATAATACCTCTCCTCTGATTCCCTCAGTCTCTCATTTAATCTGTTTATCTCTTTTAGTGTGTCGTCTAATTTTTCTTTTAGTTCCTTTAATTCGTTGGAACCTGTCTCTTTCATAAAATGCCCTTTAAATTTGTTTTTGTGTTAAAATATATACCAATGTTTGCATCCCGTCAAGCACCGATAGAAATTGCTTTGACTTTAACAAATAGATAGATATATTAAAAATCTTATAAATCACCATAGAGGAGAACAATATGCCAGAACTAAGAAAAGACCCGATTGTTGGAAGATGGGTCATTATATCCACAGACAGAGGTAAAAGACCAACAGATTTTACAGTCCCCCCTCCAAAAGAGAACAATAAATTCTGCCCATTCTGTTATGGCAACGAAGACAAAACACCGCATGAAGTCCTTGCATATCGCCCTGACGGCTCAAATGCAAATACCACAGGATGGAAACTGAGGGTTGTGCCGAATAAGTTTCCTGCCCTCCAGATAGAAGGGGCACTGGACAAGGCTGGTGAGGGGGTCTTTGACAAGATGAATGGTGTAGGTGCCCACGAGGTAATTATAGAGACTCCTAATCACAAGGCTACGCTTGAAAATATGTCGGAAAAGGAGATTGAGGATATATTCTGGGCATTCAGGGACAGGGTCATGGATTTGAGAAAAGACAAGAGATTCAAATATATCCTTATATTCAAAAATCATGGGCAGGAGGCAGGTGCATCCCTTGAACACGCACATTCCCAACTCATAGCCCTTCCGATTATACCAAAGCTTGTCGGAGAGGAGTTAGACGGCTCTTTAAGTCATTATAAATTCAAGGAGAGGTGTATATACTGTGACATTATACGGCAGGAGTTGTCTGACAGGAGCCGTGTAATAAGTGAAAACAGGGATTTTATTACGATAGCACCATTTGCCCCAAGATTCCCCTTTGAGACATGGATACTCCCAAAGGCACATGACTCATCATTTGAAGATGCCCAGAAACATGAGCTTGAATTCCTTTCAGTAATTTTGAAAGATACACTTTTAAGGATGGGGAAGATACTCAATCACCCCCCTTATAATCTGGTAATCCACACATCTCCTCTTGCAGAACAGCACAATGAATACTACCACTGGCATATAGAGATAATGCCGAAGCTGACTCAGGTGGCAGGTTTTGAATGGGGGACAGGATTTTACATAAATCCTACACCTCCTGAAACAGCAGCGAAATACCTGAAGGAGGCAGAGATATGATTTTTTGCCACAGACTTACACAGACTTTTTAAACCGTTTAAACTGTTTGATCTGTTTTATTTTAGTCAGCGAAAGTCAGTGGCTAAATATGAGAATTTATGAAAATCTTATTTGCATCTCCTGAGATGGTCCCTTTTGCAAAGACAGGCGGGCTTGCCGATGTATCAGGAGCATTACCAAAGGCGATTGAAAAACTTGGTGAGGATGTAACTGTTATAATGCCAAAATATCAGGCAGTAGATGAAAAAAAAAATACATTAGAAGATACAGGGAAAAAAATCAGTGTCCCCATCTCAAACAGGATTAAAGAGGCAAAGATATACAAAGGATACATTAATAGTCAACAGTCGGCAGTCGGCAGTCGGCAGTCAAAGATACCCATATATTTCATTGATAAGAAGGAATATTATGACAGACCATACCTATACGGGACACCCCAGGGGGATTATCCTGATAATGCAGAGAGATTTATATTTTTTTCAAGGGCTATCCTTGAAACATGCAAGACAATAGGGCTAAAGCCTGATGTCATTCACTGTAATGATTGGCAGACAGGCATGGTTCCTGTTTATCTAAAGACTATTTATAAAGATGACCCTTATTTAAAAGATACTGCAACCCTCTTTACTGTTCACAACCTCGGCTATCAGGGACTATTCTGGCATCTTGATATGCACCTTACAAATTTAGGGTGGGATATATTCAACCCTGAGGGAATTGAGTTCTATGGGAAGATGAATATACTAAAAGGCGGGCTTGTATATTCAGACATTATAACAACAGTCAGCAGGACCTATAGTCACGAGATACAGACAAAAGAGTATGGTTGTGGACTTGATGGGGTATTGAGAAAAAGAAAGGATGACCTCTATGGAGTCTTGAATGGCATTGACTATGAAGAGTGGAACCCTGCAACAGATAAATATATAGCAGCAAAATATTTAAAAGAAAACTTGTCAGGAAAATGGGAATGCAAGAAAGACCTTCTCAAAATATATGGATTAAAACCATCAAAGGAAATACCAGTCTTAAGCGTTATATCCCGTCTTGCTGACCAGAAGGGGTTTAACCTGGTAGCAGAGATTGTGAATGAATTAATGGAACTTGATATCCAGTTTGTCCTTCTCGGCACCGGAGAAGAGAAATATCACAAATTGTTTGAAGAGATTGGCAAGAAATATCCTTCAAAGGCAGGGATAAAAATAGGCTTTGATAATGCACTCGCTCATAAAATAGAGGCTGGGGCTGATATGTTTCTCATGCCTTCAAGATATGAGCCTTGTGGGCTTAATCAGCTATATAGCCTTAAGTATGGAACCATACCGATTGTGAGGGCAACAGGAGGGCTGAATGATACAGTTGAGAATTATAACCCTGTTACAAAAAATGGCAATGGTTTTAAATTTGCAGAGTATTCATCAACGGCACTCTTTTCTGCTATCAAAACTGCTATAGATTTTCACAAAAATAAAACACAGTGGAATAGAATAATGATGAATGCAATGGGTGAAGACTTTTCATGGAGCCACTCTGCAAGAGAGTATGTGGAACTTTACCGAAAAGTAATAAATAAAAGAACAAAAACCTAATTTTAACCACAGAGACGCAGAGGCACAGAGAGAGACAAAAGCAAAAAAGATTAAGGAGAAAGGGAGAAGATGGAGAAGAAAAAATAATTTTATTTTCTTAATTCTCCTTTCCTTTATTTCTCTCTATTGTTTTCCTCTGTGTCTCCGTGCCTCTGTGGCTAAATATTTTTATTTATATGAGGGCAGTCAAATCAAAATCCTATCGCAGGGGAAGAATAGCCGATATACAAAAGGTCGGTGGGGAAAATTGGCTTGAAATTTTAAGTGAAGTAAGCAGGATTGCCACACTGACATTAGAATTGGAGACAAGGCTTAATCTGATAGTTGAGTTGATTGCCAAACATACAGGGGCAGATGCATGCTCTATCCTACTAATGGATGAAGACAGAGAGAGTCTTATATTAAAAGCTACGAAGGGGCTGAATCCAATGGCAATCAATAAGGTCATCCTCAAGGTCGGAGAGGGCATCACAGGACTGACTGCAAAAGAGATGAAGGTAATTACCTCAAGGAATGCCTTAAATGACCCACGCTCTGTCTATTTTCCCGAAACAGGGGAGGAGAGATTTAAATCTGTCCTGTCAGTGCCGATTGTTGATGTAGATAGATGTATTGGGGTTATATATACCCAGACAATAAATGAAAAGGACTACACTGAAAATGACATAAAGTTTCTAACCACAATAGCAAATAACATTACATGGATGATAAAAAATGCCCAACTGTATGAGAAGGCAAGACAAAAGATATCAGAGTTATCCATCCTTTATGAGATAAGCATGGCAATGCAGACAACTATCAATCTTGATAAACTCCTGAGGATAATATTAAGCTGTATCACTGTTGGGGATGTATTTGGATTTAACATGGCAGCCCTCTTTCTTGTTAATGAGAAAACAAACACCTTGCAGGGGATGATGGGCCTTGGACCCGATACAGGTGAAGAAGCAAGGGAGATATGGAGCAAACTGCCAGAGATTACAAACCTCTTTCAATGGCTTACATCTCAGGACGATGTACTCGTAAAAAAAGAGTCCAATTTTAATAAATTCATCAAAAGCATAAGAATACCCCTCACCCATGATGGAGGTGTCCTTGCCTTGACTGTTCTGGAGAAAAAACCGTTCAATATAAAGGACGCAAGAAATGACCCAATGGTAAATAAGGAACTGTTAGAAAAGTCAGGTGTAAATAGTTTTGCCACAGTTCCCATTATCGCTAAAAATCAGGTACTTGGTGTTATAGTTGTAAACAATATCTATACAAATAAACCAATTGAAGATGAGGACCTTCAATCACTTGTAAGATTTACAGTTCATGCCGGATGGGCAATTGAAAATGCAAGGCTGTTTTCGCAGTTAAAGGAGGCAAATAAGGAGATTCTGATTGCCGAGCAGCAATTGATACAGTCAGAAAGGCTCTCGGCATTAGGACAGCTTGCAGCAGAGCTTGCACATGAAATAAAAAACCCTCTTGTTACAATTGGTGGATTTGCAAGGAGGCTATCAGAAAAGACTGGTTTTAACCATGAGGAGAAAAAATATATTGATATAATTATAAGCGAAGTTGAAAGGGTTGAAAAAATTTTAAAAGACATACTTAATTATTCAAGAGTTATAAAACCTACCTTCTCTGATTATAATATAAATACACTTATAGAGGAGGTATTGTCATCTTATGAGGGCATATTCAGTGAGAGCGGTATAGTGGTAAAAAGAGAATTATCTGACAACATTCATCCTTTACATATTGATACCTCTCAAATAAAACAGGTGCTCGTCAATATCCTCTATAACGCATCAGAATGTATGACAGGAAAGGGAGGGGCAATAACAATAAAGACTGAACTTCTTAGAAGGGAAGATGATGGGGTAACAATAAGTATCAGCGACACAGGGGGAGGAATACCACCTGAGATATTAGACAATATATTTAACCCCTTTTTTACAACTAAAAATCATGGGACAGGTCTTGGTTTATCCCTGAGCAAAAAAATAATTGAGAACCATGGTGGAACAATAGGTATAGACAACAAGATTGGTGAAGGCGCTACATTTATAATTAATCTACCCGCAAAACAGGATTCAAGGATTCAAGGGGTCAAGGGGTCAGGAGACTAATTTTTATTTACTCAAACCCTATACCCCTTGAATCTCCGAACCCTTAAGGAGGTTATCATGGACAAAAAGAAGATACTTGTAATTGATGATGAGGAAAATATAAGGATACTCTATAGTGAGGAGCTTCAGGATGAAGGATATGAAGTTATTGTAGCCTCAACCGCAGAGGAGGCAGACATAAAAATAAAAGAATCAAGCCCTGATTTGATTACCCTTGACATAAAAATGCCAGGAATGGATGGAATAGATTTCTTGAGAAAAGTAAGAGAACATGATAAAAATATACCTATAGTCATGTGTTCTGCATACAGCGACTATAAACAAGACTTCAGGGTATGGGCATCGGAGGCTTATGTGATAAAATCATCAGATATGGTTGAACTCAAGTCAATCATAAGAGAGATATTAAAAAAAAGGAAGGAGTAGGTAAATGGTATCATCACAATTTAAAACCATATTAATTCCTGTGGACAACTCTGAACATTCTAACTTTGCCATAGACATGGGAATCTCTCTTGCAAAGAAATTTGATTCCACACTAATAGGCAATCATGTATATGCCGCAAGGCTGCATGACCAGAGGTTCACACAGATGGAGAGCGGCCTCCCGCCTGAATATCAGGAGCCTCAGGAATTGAAAAGACAGAGAAATATACATGATTCACTAATAACAAAGGGACTTCAGATAATATCAGATTCATACCTTGATTATTTTGAAAAAAAATGCCGTGAGGCAGGTGTATTATTTGAGCGTAAGGCATTAGAAGGAAAGAACTATTCACAGATTGTAAAAGACATAAATGAGAATAACTACAATCTGGTAATAATGGGTTCCCTTGGACTTGGTGCATTAAAGAGGAGCGTCATAGGGAGTGTAACATCAAGGGTTGCAAGAAGGTCTAAAAGCAATATCCTCATTGTAAAAAAGCCCGTGGATTGGAATAGAAAGATTATTGTTGCTGTAGATGGAAGCCCTCAATCTTTTGCCGCTGTCAAAAACTGCGTTACCCTCTCAAAGATATTTAATATCCCCCTATTGGCGGTTGCTGTATTTGACCCCCAGTTCCATGTGGTGGCATTCAGGAGTATTGCCGGGGTTCTCTCAGAGGAGGCAGGAAAAATTTTCAGATTTAAGGAACAGGAGAAGCTCCATGATGAGATAATTGATAAAGGTCTTGAAAAGATTTATCAGGGACATTTAGACAATGCAAAAAAGATAGCAAGGGATGAAGGGCTTGAAATAAATACAGTCCTTTTATCAGGGAGGCCATTTGACAAGGTATTGGAGTATATAGAAAAGGAGAATCCCTCATTGGTGGCAGTCGGAAAGATAGGGTATCACACGGATAACGGGCTTGACCTCGGCTCAATGACAGAAAATCTCCTCTTTCAGTCACAATGCAACCTCCTCATTGTTACAGAGGGGCATAGGGTAAAAACAGTCAGCAGTCAGCAGTCAGCAGTCACCAGTAAAGAATTACCATGGACAGATGCGGCACTATCCCGTCTTGAGAGGGTGCCTCCCTTTGCAAGAAATATGGCAAAAAAGGCTGTCACAGGCTATGCTATAGAGAAAGGGTATAAGGAGATTACTGAAGAAGTTTTGTTAGAGGCAAGAGAAAGGATGGGGATGTAAAAAATGGATAATAGTAAATTTATCCCGAGATTAATATTCTGGGAGACAACCAAGGGATGCAACCTTAAATGTCTT
>MHDO01000127.1 GCA_001805005.1 Nitrospinae bacterium RIFCSPLOWO2_12_39_16 | reverse complement strand
TATCGGGATTGGTATTCCCTGGCATTGGTCAGGTCGTTCTAAAACGCTATAGACGAGGTGTGGTCCTGATGCTTATCGTTTTGGAACGACCTGACCAATGCCAGGGAATACCAATCCCGATAGAAGTGCTGCTTTTAGCGAGTTGCTCATGATAGCCATGCTCCAGTTATTGTAAACACATAATGCGGAGTTAAGCCGTAGCCCCGTAGGGGCGTATCGGTCTTGAACTCCTTGTTCTCCCGAAGCGGAGCGAGGGGGACAAGGAGTTCCGGCTTAACTCCGCATTCTCCCTGAGCGAAGCGAAGGGAGAACGACCGAAATGAGCGGCAAAAACCGCAGGTTTTTGTCTGCTCGATTGACTGGTTATGCGAGGATTTTCATGTTTTCGTATAAAAATTCCGGAGCTAAATCAGCGCCATTTTCCCAAACGATGGTTCCTAAGATGGGGTCAACCTTGAAGGATCTAAATTTTTGAATATCTTTAAGCGGACTAAATATTTCACCTTCTAGTTCGTTAGATAGATTTACTTCACCTTCGGCACCATCATTGAAACATAACCAGATAACGTAATCATGTAAATATTTAGCTTCTTTAACATGTAAAATCATATTTTTACTCCAATGGTTTTATGGGGAATAAAGCTTTTTTCTGTTCGGCCAGTTCCCAGTCGCACAGTAATTCATTCTTATGTAGTTCTCGCCATTCCTGTACCAGAGCTAAAGCCCGTTTTGTCATAGTGCCGCTTACCTTGCCGTTTTCAATTTCAACAACCACTTCGTCATCACCGTATTTAGCGTGAAAATGCGGCGGTTTATGCTCGCGCCAGAACATAAAAATTACTATTCCGAAAAAACGGCTTATTATAGGCATGATTAAACTTAAAATGAGTTATAGCATATTTTTTAGAATTTTTCAGGTCTTTTTTGACTGTTTCATATCGTCTCTTGGGTTTTGCAAATATATTTTCATATATGCATGTTGCGGAAGTGAGTGACGAGTACCACTGAATAGCACTCACCTGCCTAAAACTGATTTGCACTACTTAAACCGACAACCTGCCCAAAAAGCGCCGTGTGGTACTCGTTCAACTCCACTGACTTGTTAGGCATTTCATCTTACCTCAATTACTGTAACCTGCCAATCTCCGATACCATTTATTCCGAGATAATACTGACCACTTTTGGGATGATATGAAGATCCCTTGCCAGGACCTTGCTGATTTGCAGCAACACCAACTAAGGAGCCATCAACTGTGTAAATTGCAACTGCAAAAAAACTACCTTTTACATCCCACTTTATCTCCCATGGCCCATCAACAACAAAAGGCCGTGTATTTTTAATTCCTGAACCTGATAATTGAATAATTGCTCCATTTATTTCTTGAGTAGGACTGTTATTTATGGATGTTTCTTTTGAAGGCTTTTCAACAGATGGGTCTTCGTCTGGTTTATCTTGAACTCGCCCCCATGGATGGAAAATATTCCCCCAAAACTTATCGTCTTTAAATAAATCTCATCCTCCTCTCCGACATATCCTCCCATTCGATTTTTTGCATTTATACCAACAATTACAATATAACCAAATACAAGTGGCTGAAGAGTACCGTTAACATATGCATACCCTTTAATCGGCAAACCAAAACGATATACTGCAGAATATGGATCAAATAATAACAAATAATAAATTGCTCTTATAGTTTGTAATAACAGATTGATAATTACTCGGATAATGTCCATAGTTCGCGGAACTTATCTCTTTTTGATTAGAAATAGTTGCACACCCAGACAATAAAAATGCCACAATGAATAATAAACAAAAGACCTTAACATGCATGTGATGTTTATAGTTATACATTACATATTTCATAACCTTATGCCAAGTTATTATACAGTTTCTGTCTTTATATCAGAGCCAAATATGATAGTCAATGACAAAAAATAAAATTGTCAAGGCAAAGTAGAAATATTTTATTAAGGCTTAAGTTAAGGGGCGACGCGCTTCTGCGGCGTCCCGCTTGAACGCCGGGTTGGGCTTTTAAAATTGGTAACCGATATTGATTAGTAGACTATCTTTGGCTGTACCATTTTCTTGCCCTGTGGCAGGAGTAAAACCAAAATTCCAACCTTTTCCGTTTACACCTTGCAATAAATATACATAAGTAACTCCGACACCATATCTGGCTTTTTTATCATCATTCATACCAACGGGGACTACATAAACCCCAAGACCATGATGATTATTGGCATTGGTTAGTAAATCGGTTTGTATCCAGCCAGCACCAATTCCACAAGGAAGTATCCATCCCTGTACATTAGAATAACCAAAACCTATACAGCCTGCGGCAATATAGCCCATGTGATTATCACCCCTTAGTGCCGCATTGACTCCAAGTCCACTGGTTAAAGCTCCAGTACCAATTCCGTACGAAATTTCGTCTTCAGCATTACAAGTAGAACTCCAGAATATCGCAAGAACCACTAAAGACATTATAAATTTCTGTATCATTTTTATGCTCCCTGTTAATTCATCGTATGCCCAATGCGGGAGTTAAGCCGTAGCCCCGACCTTTACATGCCCATCAAGATACCTCTGCGCCTTCCAGAAATGCCCAAGAGAATCGTTACCCGGGATGTAACCGTATTCTCCGACAAGGTCGTAAGTCCCAAGCCTGAAATCTCCGACGGCAACGACCTCTTTCCCGACGATCTCAGGAAATTTGCTTGCCGGACTACCCGGTGTCACGGAGGCTGCATACCATTTGCCGTCCTTTGATTCAAAGTTTATGCCGAGGTATGGGGATTTGAGAAGGGTAAAGAAGCCCAATGCGCCAACGGCAATAGGGATGAGGGCAAGGGCGATGTAAAGATACCGCAATTGATAGGAAATTACTTTCATGGAGTAGATTGTAGATTTAATAAAAACTGGCGTCAAGGTGGAAATTTTAAAAATTTCATCAGTAGTTTATTAGCATATCCTTGGCAGTTGCTCTCCTGATGGCATATCAACAATTCTTGTTCCTCCGACAACAGTTTTTAGTGTAACAATATCCTTTGGAGAATGGACTATCTCTCCAATTGACTTTGCCTCCTTCCCGTGGGGATGATTTTTCATAATATTTAAAACCTTATCTTTATCCTTTGATGAAACAATAACCACAACCTTCCCTTCATTTGCAATATATAGGGGGTCAAATCCGAGGATATCAGAGACAGACCTTACTTCATCCCTTATTGGTATCTCTGTTTCATCAAGGAGTATTCCCCACTCCATTCCATTTGCAAATTCGTTAAGAGTTGCTGCAAGCCCCCCTCTTGTCGGGTCTCTCATGAATTTTACATCTGCTCCAGATTCAAGAACAGCCATTATAAGACTGTTCAATGGCTTGCAATCACTCTCTATCTCCGATTCAAGCTCTATTCCCTCTCTTTTTGAGAGGACAGATATCCCATGGTCTCCTATAGTGCCATTTATGATAACAGCATCACCATTTTTAATCCTCTCCTTTTTTAAATCAACACCGTCCAAAACAAGACCAATTCCTGCTGTATTTATATAGACTTTGTCAGCAGCCCCTTTTTCTACAACCTTTGTATCCCCTGTTACAATCTGGATGCCTGCATCTAAGGCAGTTTTTTTCATTGATAATATAATCTTCTCAAGGGTTTTATATTCAAACCCTTCTTCAATAATCAGCCCGCATGAGATAAATAGTGGTCTTGCACCCATAACAGAGAGGTCGTTGATAGTCCCCGCAACAGCAAGTTTTCCTATATCGCCGCCAGGAAAGAATAATGGCTTGACCACATAAGAATCTGTGGTAAATGCAATCCTGATAGGACTCCTTCCTATTGCTTCCTCTCCCCTTGCGGGAGAGGATTGAGGTGAGGGGAGAATAGGGAGTATTGCTGAATCTGTGAGTGGTGAAAGGAATGGGTTATTAAACTCCTTCAGGAATAGTTCTTTTATGAGTTTTAAAGATGGCTCTCCGCCGCTTCCATGTGCGAGAGTTATCCTTTCAATTTTATTCATAGGAGATTATATATCCGCAGATTTCGCAGATTACCGCAGATTAAAACAAAATATTTTTTAAAAAATCTGTGAAAATCATAAGAATCTGTGGTAAATGCAATCCTGATAGGACTCCTTCCTATTGCTTCCTCTCCCCTTGCGGGAGAGGATTGAGGTGAGGGGAGAATAGTGAGTATTGCTGAATCTGTGAGTGGTGAAAGGAATGGGTTATTAAACTCCTTCAGGAATAGTTCTTTTATGAGTTTTAAAGATGGCTCTCCGCCGCTTCCATGTGCGAGAGTTATCCTTTCAATTTTATTCATAGGAGATTATATATCCGCAGATTTCGCAGATTACCGCAGATTAAAACAAAATATTTTTTAAAAAATCTGTGAAAATCTGTGTAATCTGTGGTTACAGTTTAGTTTTTATTCTTCTTTTATACAATCAGGCTCTCACCAGTCATTTCAACAGGACGTTCTATATTGAGCAACTTTAAGATTGTAGGGGCTATATCTGCAAGTCTGCCCCCATCCCTTAAGTTTACCTTCTTGTCCGTTACACAGTAGAAAGGGACAGGATTTGTTGTGTGGGCTGTAATAGGTTCACCCGTCTCGTTAATCATGTCTTCAATATTTCCGTGGTCTGCTGTGATAAGTGTATCTCCACCTTTATCTTGAACAGCCTTAACAATCTTTCCAACAGACTCATCTATCACTTCAACAGCCTTTACAGCGGCATCAAATACCCCCGTGTGTCCCACCATATCAGGATTGGCAAAGTTGACAATTATTAGAGGATAGTTACCTGACTCAATAGCCTTTAAGACCTCTACAGTAACTCCTCTCGCACTCATCTCCGGTTGTAAATCATAAGTAGCAACCTTTGGAGATGATACGAGGAGTCTATCCTCTCCGCTGAATGGTTCCTCAATGCCGCCGTTAAAAAAGAATGTTACATGGGCATACTTCTCGGTCTCTGCAGTCCTGAACTGCTTTATCCCCTTTCTGCTCAGAAATTCTCCCAGACCATTTCTTGGTATGTTAGGGGGGAAGGCAAGGGGGAGTCCAAATCTTATGTCATATTCCGTAAGGCAGGTGATATGTAATTTTAAATTTTTATCACCGCGTTCAAACTCCTTGAAATTATTTTCATTTAATGCCCTGATAATCTGTCTTGCCCTGTCTGATCTGAAATTATAAAATATTACAGAATCTCCATTTTTAATTGTCCCTACTGGGTTATTTTTACTATCAACAATTACTACAGGTATCATAAATTCATCAGTAACCTGATTCTGGTAAGACTTGTGTAATGCCTCTTCTGCACTTCCTGTAAAATTCCCCATTCCGTGAACAAGGGCATCATATGCCTTCTTAGTTCTATCCCATCTATTGTCCCTATCCATTCCATAATACCTTCCCATAATGCTTGCAATCTTCCCTATCTTTTGCTCTTTGAGTCTTGCCTCAAGCTCTGATATATATTTCAAAGCACTTTTCGGTGGTGTATCCCTTCCATCCAGAAATGGATGTATAAATAGATTCTTGACACCGTTTCTTTTTGCCATTTCAATAAGTGCAAATATATGCTCAATATGACTATGGACCCCACCATCTGAGAGTAGACCCATAAGGTGAAGGGATGGGTTAGATTCGCTTCGCTCACTACAAGCTTTTTTGGAATGTTCTATTGCGTTTAATAAAGCCTTGTTAGAGAAAAAACTTCCATCTTTAATGGAATTTGATATTCTCGGTAACTCCTGATATACAACCCTTCCAGCACCGATGTTAAGATGTCCAACCTCTGAGTTCCCCATCTGTCCCTCTGGAAGCCCTACCTCAAGCCCAGAAGCCTGAAGTAGTGTAGAGGGATATTCTTTTTCCAATCTATCAAAGATAGGCGTTTTTGCATTAAGGATTGCATTACCATGCTTTTCCTTCCTGTATCCCCACCCATCCATTATGATTAGGACAACAGATTTCATAAACTAATCACTAAACACTATTTACCCCGTTAGAAAGATACAAAAAAGTTTTAACTTCTTATAAAAAAGGACGGTGTTTAAAGCCCCGCCCTTTCTAACGGGGTTTACTTATCACTGTTTTTAAGTGCCTCTTTTAGGACATCCTCAATCCCCTCTACAAATATAAACTTCATCTCTTTTAGTATGTATTCAGGGACATCTTCTAAATCCTTATCGTTCTTCTTTGGCATTATTATCCCTTTTACTCCTGCCCTTCTTGCAGCGAGGACCTTTTCTTTTACGCCTCCGATTGGGAGGACCCTGCCTGTAAGTGTTAATTCCCCTGTCATGGCTAAATCCTTTTTTGCAGGCATTCCTTTAAGGAGGGATACAATGGCTGTAGCTATGGTTATTCCAGCAGAGGGGCCATCTTTTGGAATTGCACCTGAGGGGACATGGACATGGATGTCAAATTTATCATAGAAATTTTCGGGTATATTTAGTTCCTTTACATGGCTCCTTATATAAGAAAGGGCAGCTTGGGCAGATTCTCTCATTACCTCTCCGAGGGAGCCTGTGAGTATAAGCTCTTTCCTACCCTTCATTTTTGCCGCCTCTACAAATATTATATCACCGCCTGCCTCGGTCCATGCAAGTCCTGTGGCAACGCCAATCCTGTCCTTTACCTCTGCAACATCAAGAAAAAATTTTCTCGGACCAAGGAACCCTTCAACAATTTCAGGGGTGATTTTCTCCTTCAGAGGTTTCTCCTGTGCTATATCCTTTGCTATTTTGCGGCATATTGAGGCAATCTCCCTTTCAAGATTCCTTAAGCCTGCCTCCCGTGTATATTCCCTTATTATTTTATAGATAGATTCACTAATAAATTCTATTGTATGTTTTTTAAGACCGTTCTCCTCTATCTGTCTCGGTATCAGATACTGAAAGGCTATCTTTTCTTTTTCCTCTTCAGTGTATCCTGAAAGCTCAATAACCTCCATCCTGTCCTTAAGAGCCGGCGGCACAGGGTCTAATATATTTGCAGTGGTGATAAACATTACATTTGAGAGGTCGTAGGGGACATCCATGTAATGGTCTGTAAAACTGAAATTCTGCTCCGGGTCAAGCACTTCAAGAAGGGCTGCCGCAGGGTCGCCCCTGAAGTCCTGTCCGATTTTATCCACCTCATCAAGCATAAATACAGGATTACAAACCTCTGCCCTCCTAATCTCCTGTAATATCCTCCCTGGCAATGCCCCTACATAAGTTCTTCTATGCCCCCTGATTTCTGCCTCATCCCTCATGCCGCCAAGAGAGATTCTAATAAATTTTCTCTCAAGAGCCCTTGCGATAGATTTGCCGAGGGAGGTTTTACCCACACCGGGTGGACCAACAAAGCAGAGTATAGGTCCCTTCATCTTTTCTTTATCCTTAAGTCTCCTCACAGCGAGATATTCCAGTATCCTCTCCTTTACCTTTGTTAAATCATAGTGGTCTTCATCTAAGATTGTTGCTGCGCGGTTTATATCCAGATTGTCCTCTGTCCTTTTCTCCCATGGGACTGTTATGAGGTAGTCAATATATGTCCTTGATACTGTATATTCAGCAGATGCCTGATTCATCTTCTCAAGCCTTCCGAGTTCTTTATTTGCAATATCCTTTACCTTTTCTGGCATGGGGGTCTCTTCAATCTTTTTCCTCAGCTCATTCATCTCTGCCATGTAAGGGTCTTCCTCACCCAATTCCTTTTGAATTGTCTTTAATTGCTGTCTTAAGAGATACTCCCGCTGTGTCTTTGATAATTCCTTTGCAACCTCACTCTGAATCTTCTCCCTTATCTGGAGCATCTGGACTTCTTTGTTCAGATATATGAAAACCCTGCTCAATCTCTCAAGAGGGTCAACTATCTCAAGTATCTTCTGCTGTTCCACCACATCAAGTGAGAGATATACACAGATGAGGTCGGCAAGACGAGCGGGGTTGTCAATCTTCTCAATCATTGCCATTACATCATTCGGGAGAGGCCTGCCTACAGCAACGACTGTTTTAAAGATAGTATTGATACTTTGAATCAGGGCGTCTGTGAAGGAATTCTTCTCGTAAAACTCCCTCAACTCTTCTATTTCTGCAATAGGATAAGGTTCTTCTCTTATATATTTAATAATTTTTATTCGTCCAATACCCTCTACGAGGATTTTTACACCACCATCTTCTAATTTTACTATCTGGAGTATCTTGACAGCAGTTCCAATGGTGTATAGGTCTTTTGATGCAGGGTTCTCAACATGCTTATCCTTCTGGACAATAACCCCTGCTAAATGGTCCCCCTTCATTGCATCTTCTATTGCAATCTTATCTTTTGCACGGGGAAAAAAGAGGGGGGAAATCATCAGGGGAAATATCACTGTATCTTTTATGGGAAGTATAGGTATCTGCGGGGGTATTACAGTATATAGAGGGTCAGTGGGTGATTTCATAGAAAAGTCAGGGAAATTAACTGAAGAGTATCTTTATCCCAAATTATGTATTAACCACAGATTAACACTGATTTAAAAATTCTAAATCCGAAATCCTAAATAAATCCAAAATTCAAATGACAGAAATCCAAAACTCTATGTTATAAGTTGTTTTGAACATTTGTATTTTGATATTTAATATTGTTTAGAATTTAGATATTAGGATTTAGTGCTTTTTCATGCATCTGTGAAAATCTGTGTCTACCCCGTTAGAAATTCTGTCACCAGATAGAATAACGAACGGTTTTGATGTTCTATTTCTAACGGGGTCTATCTGTGGTTTCATGCATTTTTTGGTTTATATTATCTACTCATCGTCAGATATCCACTCAGGATTTTTCTCAAGCGTAATTTTTTTCTTTATTTCCGGAAACTTCTTTTTAAAATCAGGATGAATCTCCTTCAGATAGCTCTTAATCGCCTCAAGCTCTATCTTAATTTCGTCAATATCTCCTTTAAAGGTCAGCTTGCCGTTTTCAACTCCATCTTCCAATGCGCTTACCTCTTTTTCCAAAAAATGCAGTTTACTTTCCAATTTCTTCTCTTCCATTTATCCTCCCCTTTTACAAAAGTAAGCAGTAAGCAGTAAAAAAGCAAGAGGTAGTCTGCCTACTGTTTACTGTATTTTATTATGGCATTACAAATTCTCTTCCCGGTTTTTTGACTACAAATACTGAACATGGGGACTTTCTGACTACCTTCTCAGCTACGCTTCCAAACAGCATATGCTCAAGCCCTGTCCTACCGTGTGTTGCTATTACTATTAAATCTGCCTCTTTTTCTCTCGCAGTCCTTATTATTTCAAGGAATGGAGTTCCGCTGACTATCATATTTTCTACACCAATCTCATCCTTTACCTTCTGAGAAATAAGTTTTTCAATCTCTTTTTGTGCTGCATTTTCCATCTCTTTATACAATTCAGTTACCGGCAGTTGTGGGACATAAAAACCGGAGACATCAAATATATGTTCAATAACATGGAGGACATAAAGCTTTGCCTTATATGCAGTTGCAATGGATATGGCATACTCCAGTGCATTTTTTGAAAAATCTGAGAAGTCAGTGGGGAATAATATTCTCTCTATTTTTGGCATATTTCCCTCCCTTTCAAAAAGGTTTAATGATAGAGGTAAGCATTTAGAATTTTTTAATCCTTATGCTCTATAACTTTTAACACAGATAGATTACATGTGTCAAGATAAAGTCCTGTTAAAATCCCTTAATCACGCAAGGAGAATAAGCTTTAGCATTATTTATTAAACTGGGATAAAATATTTTTTCTTTAATGAGGTTTTTACAGAAAGAACTAAAGCTCCAAACTTTCCCAATTACTGAAATCATTATCTTTCAATTCCTTACCAGATTTATCAAAATAAATCCATCTGCCTTTATAATTTCGCGGGTCAGTATTGGCAACTATTCCACCAAAAAGCTTTTTGCCCTTCTCGTTTTCTTGCTTGATGTAATTAAATAGCCCATCTATTTTAGAGCCTGCAAGTTTTTGTGTAAATCCTGATTTTGTAACACCTTCTATGCTTACATTATCCATTGGTAATCGCCTCGTAAATAACTGCATCAATTTTCGCCCTTAGGCGCTTTATTTCTTGTCGGTGTTCAAAGCTTCTGGATTCTTCGTCTTTTATTTCTTCAACAATCTTTTCCTGAATTTTGATATCAGGGATTGGGACTTTTATATTGAGCAGGTCGCTTGGATGAATGCGGGGATGTTCCTTACCACTCATTAAAAATTCTGATTTTGAAATGTATTCCTGAGATAAAAGCAAATACTGGATATATTGAGCAAGTACCTTTGAATGTTTTTTTATTTTAAATGGCAACAATTCTGTCGTGCCTATATATGGTTTGTCTTTGTCATTAATAATTGTATAGCCAAGATATGGGCGCAATTTGCCAGTAACAATATCGCAATCACCAAAGACTACCTTATCAGAGCCGATTTCCTCAACGATATTTTCTTCATTCAAGATTCGTCCTGTCAACGGTTCTAAATCTTCAAGGTCAAGAAGGATATATTCTTCGGACAGATGCCCCTTTTTTAAAATCTCTGTTTTATGAAGGGCTATGATATCTCCGAGTTTATAAATGGGATGCTTAAGATTAGCATCGTCAAAAAGAAGACCCTTATGAACTTCCCAGAAAGCGTGATAGCGTGCACCAAGTCTTAAAAACTTATTTTCGCCTGCATTTAGAAAATTGGTTTTTAAAATGTCCGTCTTATGCTTTTTGTCATAGAAATCCTTTACATTGTATCTAATAAGAACGCTATCAATTATGGAGTGGAGAGTTTTAACCTTCTCTCGTAATTCTTTTATTTTGTCCTCGATATCCTCTATAACTGCCAATATCTTTTTTTGGACTTCTTTACTGATATAGGGGACGCTTATGTTAAAAAAATCTTCTTTTTGTATTCGTGGATGGCTCTGACTTTTGCCAGATCGTAAGAAGACAGCCTTTTGCCGAAAAATGGAATGTAGCAAATAATACTTAAGCAATTTCGGATGGATTACACTTGAATCAACTAATAGTGGATAAAATTCTGTTGAACCAATAATCTCATATCCATTATCAGGGATATCTTTTTTTAAAAAAACATAGCCAATATGACTATTTAACTTTGAAAATATTAACTCTGAGTCACTTAAATAAACTTTGTCTGAGCCAATCTCACTTACAACATTATTTTCTAATCCGATGGGAATTCCTATCTCTGGTTCAATGTTGGCTAAATCAATCAACTGATAAACCTTATCGATTTGATCTTTTTTAATTATTTTGCCAGTCGAAAAACAAACAAACTCTTTGAGAATAATTGAATCCCTTTGTACATCGAAAATCTTTCCCTCTTGATTTTTCCAAAAATCAACATATTTTGATCCGCATCGTAATAGATAGCCCCTGCCTATATCTGATAAATTTACGCTTGAAATCATGACCAATTCACCATTTTCCTTAAATGATCTAAGACAGTTGTAGGATTACTGGTATCAATAATTATGAACTGCTGTTCGTTAGCTTCTTTTGTATTGAATAATTCATTAGACCTCTTTTCCTCCTTATTTGTTCCTCTCTTATATCCAATCTCATCTGCATGAGCCATAAAGATAGGATAGTTCTGTCCTTCAGTTGATGCAACCTTGCCGAAGACCCACCATTCCAGATCAGCCTGTTTTATTTCTTCCTCATATTTGTCTATCAATTCATTTACAGAAAGACTTTCGTCCATAGTGTTAAAATTGTCTTTAAGAAGGGTTTTTAAGATGGAGATAAGTTCAGTCTTTTTCTTTTCGTCTTCTTTACGTTTCTTCTTAGCATCAAGAAGATTTTTTAGGTGGCTTTTAAAGTCCTTGTATTCCGCCTCGTATTTCGTCCAGAATTCATCCCATTTCTTGATTTCCTCTGCTGTCTTCTTCTGAGCAAACAGCAGGCTTGTTTTTGTCATGGTGTATGGCGCAAAAGCAAGATGAGGAAGTGATACCACAGCCTTTATGTAAAAATGCTTATAGAGGTATAATCGTATCTCACGGTTTGTTGTTGTATCAAATACACTCTCTGGAAGAACAACCCCAAGACGGCCTTTTGGTTTTAAGAATTGATACCAGCGTTCAATAAACAGGTTTTCAGTATCTATCTCCTGTTTCTTGCTGTCCTTCTTAAGACTGTGGGCTATTTTTTCTCCTTGTATAAAAATATCTGGGAATTTTTTGGCAGTATCTCTATCAACAGTTATGCTGAAAGGTGGATTTGAGATTACAATATCAAACTGTTCATTTGCAGGTTTCGGATAGACTTTATTATTACTTTTTACTTTTAATTGGGCATCTCCGTATTCATTAAAATCGAGAAGCCCATCTTTTGCTTCTATGTGAGCAGAGCCATCACCGTGACCAACCATATTAACCTTTGCTGCCATAGCAAGGTCGCCATTGATCAAGGCCATAGATAAAATCCTCTGCCCATCTGTTAGTCCTGTATTTCGGGAAAAGACCTAAAAGTTTCTCTTGCACCGCATCTGATTTTTTTATCTTATCTGAATTTTCCTGACAATAATGAGTTATAAGCTTCATTGCCTGAATGAGGAATGTTCCGGAGCCGCAGGCAGGGTCTATTATGTAAGGCAATCTTTTTTCAGTATTTATTAGCTCAATACTTAGATTCTCAATCTCAAGAGCCCTTACTATAAAGTCAACAATATTTGTATGTGTGAGATATTGCCCTTTTGTCTGTTTTAGTTCGCTCCTTACTATCTTTTCAAAGAAGTCTCCAAGCACATCATATTTGTTGACTGTAAAGGATATATCTTGAAGGGATTCAACAACATATTTGACCTTTGGCGCATCAAATACAATATCCTTAACTTTCTTGACCTCTTCTTTGGAATATTTTAGATAATCCTTAAGCGCCTTTTTGTAAAGCTCATTCATCCTGTCATAGACTTTTTCAGGCTTTTCAGGATTATTTCCTTCATAGAAAATCTGGAAGTTATAAGGCTTTCCTTTTTCTGTTTCTTTTTCATCGTAAATTTTTACAAGAAATAGCCCAATGAGATTAAAGAAAAGTTCGTTCTGATATTTGCCACCGCCCCAGAGTATATTGTGAAGTTCCCTTGCGATGCGGTCTAATTCGTCTTTATGGACATCTTGCCTTAAATCAACCTTGCTGTCTTTTACAAAAAGCGGCGGTTTATCAATGATTCCATACTTTGCCGGAATAATCCTGAGATTTGGTCTTTGTGCCTCATCCCATTCCTCAAAGGTTTTATATTTCTCATAATCAATCGTTACAAATTTTTCCTTTAATCCTTCATCTTCATACCAGCGTGTGTAGTAAATGAGATATTTGAGATGACCCTTAGCCTTGTCCTCTGTAGCGGCCCGTTCAAAAAGCTGGGTCTTTATAGATTCCTCAAGATATTTTTCGTATTCTTCCGGGGACTTTAATTCGAACATCATGAAAGGGTTCCCGTCTTTATAAATGATAATATCAGCTTTTGTGTCAGATTTTTTGTGCGGGTGCCCTATTTTTCTAAAAATCTCAATATCAATGACAGCTTTTGAGTTCTTGTAACCATACGTTTCAATGAGGTCATAGAATAGGCCAACCCTTACTCGTTCTTCAGGGTCGTTAAACTCATCTGTACATCCTTGAGTGGTGTAAGTAATTTTTGAACCAACATGGCTTAGGGTGAAGTAGCCCCTTTCTTCACCAAATTTGAGAAGTTCTGATTTCTCACCGGTTCTTATTTTTTCTTGTTGTTTATTATAAAGCTCTTTTTTCATATCAACCTCTTATCCGTGAGTTTTAATCCAGTTATACCACAGAGCAATCTCGGCAAGAAGTTTTTCTTTGGTTAGATTTTGATAGTCATTTTTATTTATCATCTTATTTTGAGCCATTTATGAGTCAATTGAGTCAATCGCCAAGTCCAATAAATGTCTGAAAAATGTCTGTTATGTCCGATAAATGTCCGTTATCTTAATTTATACTTACGCCCCTTTAGTGCCCCTTATGCCCCTTTAGTGCCCCTTTAAAATATAGTAAGTCCCTTTGCCTGTAATGCCAATACGTTCAAAAATACTTCTATCTTCAAGTGCTTTCAAATCATCCGTTGCCTGCCTCTTTTTAATATTACATACTTCTTGATACTCCTTATTGGTAATTTTCCCTTTCTCTTTAACATATTTTATAGCCTTTAATTGACGTTCATTTAAACCGAGTTTACTCAACACGCTTTCTGTAAAAATATCCCTTCCTATAATCGTCCTGAATTCTGAACCACGGATTGATACAAATTCCGGCTCAGGCAGTCCCTGACTTTTACACTGCTTGATCATCTCTATTATACCCGAGCCTGCCTTTTGAATATAATTGGCAAAATAGAAGATGCCTGCCAATAAGGGATTATTTGGGGGTATGAGGTATGGGGTCTCTTCAGGTCGTCTATACTTAACTGATTTGGTAAACTCCCTGAATTCCATATTTCAACACGGTCAATAAAAACCATAACTTGCACGCCAGCAGTGGTATTATAATCTCTATGAGCAACTGCATTGACAATCGCTTCTTGAATGGCAAACACTGGAATTTCATACGGTCTTTTCACCTGAACAGTATGCTCCTGCTGAATAACTGGCAGTCTAATGGCATCAAGGACAAAGGCAACGGACTTGTCAATCTGCTCAAATAAATTTACATTGTAAATGTGGTAGGAGGCAAAAGGTTTCTCGACTTCTGTGCCGGAAAACTGAATACATTTCACTTCTGCCTGAAGAAAAAATTTATAAGGATTTTTTCCAAACAGGAGCACAGCAGCATTGGTTAATTTTCCTGAGTTTAAAAGATTAAGATGGATAAGGACTTCTTTAAGCGGTGTATTTAAGCCTAAAGGGAAATTGCGCTGATTTCTGGCTGTCTGCAAAAACCATTTTACTTTATCTTCATCAATATCGCTGAAACTTGCATTCTCGCAGACAGCATTATCAAAGGCTTGCCGCCCTACAATGCCTTTTTCCCGCAAGAATTCAATTAGACTTTCATAAATGTTATTCTTTAACTCAAGGAGATTATTAAACCGTCTGTATTTATATCCAACATCCTCATCTCTGATTTCAGAGATTAGTTTCTGGACCTTTTTATCACGATTGGTGTCGTCTTTGCCTTTTATATAAATTAAAATTCCCTTATTCGTCCTTTGAGCTTCACGGAATTCCTGTTCGGTGGCTGAGAGATTGTTTTTGTTCGCTGTGCCATATTCATTACCTAATATTCCAAGATAAATGTCGTTTTTGCGGATTTCATCAATATAAGCAGTTTTAGCTGATTTGCCTTTTGCAGGAGAATCCTCAAATAAAAATGGCTTAAAATATTCCTTTAACAAAACATTTTCTAAAATTGTTTCTTTTACTGCAAAACGCTCATCTTTTAGTTCTTTCTGAACACCACTTACAAATATCTTGTATTTCATATCAACTTTTAGAGATTAACCCTTTTTCTTTAAAACTGAAAAATCCATTTTTAGTGATGATTATATGGTCTAATACCTCAACTCCTAAAATTTTACCAGCTTCTGTCAATCTTTTTGTTATTATCAAATCATCCTCTGACGGCTCGGAATCTCCTGAGGGATGGTTGTGTGCTAAAACTACTGAGGCTGCACTGTGAGCAATAGCCTCTTTAAAAACCTCTCTCGGATGCACTAAATTGGAATTGAGCGTGCCAATGGAGATAGTAGAAATGCCAATGATTTTATTGCGGGTATTAAGGAGAATAAGTTTGAAATGTTCTTTTGCTTTATCTTTAATACTGGACTGGATTGCCTTTACTATGTCTTGGGGATTCTGGATGTCAAAATTTTTCATTTCTGGCTCAAGTTCCTGTCTTTTACCAAGTTCAAAACATGCCTTAATCTGTGCAGCCTTAGCAAAGCTAATACCTTTTATTTGAGAAAGTTCCTCTATTATTGCCTGACTTATAGCCTTGATATTGCCGAATTTTGATAACAACTCCGTGCAATATTCATTACTGATTTTCCGGGAATACCCCGACCTATAACAATAGCTAAAAGTTCCTGAGCAGAAAGTACCTCAGCCCCAAAATTTCTTAATCTTTCTCTCGGTCTTTCTTGTCTTGGAAGGTCATGAATTGTAAATGATGTTTCTTTAATTTTTTCTTTCATCTTATCTGTCCTGAATTATGGAAAGGCATAATTGTAAATCCTATTTTTGCGTCATTTTATATCAAAATAGCTATTTTTTTTATAATTAATGGGTTTGTATTACAATATCCTCCGGAAATGACACAACTATCTCTGCACCCCTGTAGAGTTTTATCTTTCCATATACTGCCACAGCCTTTCCTTCATAGTAACCTGAAGGGTCAATCCCTTTTTCTCTGAATCTCTGGTAGTCCCTGTCAAAAATAGTTACTGTAAAATCTTCATCAGGATTATTACCGAAGTTGAGATGAACTGCCTTCCCTGTATTGTGTATGCTCCTTACAACCCCTTCAACAAATCTGAATTTGCCTATATGTCTTATGGCATCAGAATGTGATATTGGAGATATTGAATCAGGCTCACTCCAGAGCCCCTTTCTGTTTTTCATCGCTTCTTTCTCCAGCTTTTTAAACTGGCTGTAATACTTGACATTTGGGGGGATGAAATATGCCCTCGCATTTCCATCCTCTATTAATTTTGCATTTACAAATGTCCTATCTTTTAAATATACATAAGCAAGTAGACGTCCATGTTTGTCAATCTTTTCTTCATCAAGTTCCAGTCTTATTGTCCTGCCACCAACCAATTCTTTATTAGCCTTTTTAGACTCTTCAGAAAAGAACTGTGCAGGCATTTTTTCTGATGAAATCTCAGGTGTATCAATTCCAAGATACCTCACCTTCTCGCCTGAGGTTGCAATAATCGTATCACCGTCAATCACATGCTTTACAGTTAGTGTTATTCCTACAGATGGAAGGCTTTTCTTCTCCGCCCCCTTCCTGTATCTTTCAGGTATCCTGTCTATTGAATCGGTGAAATTTACTGAGCCGTCTTCATCTGTCCATTTATATACCTCTCCATAGGCAGTAGGCAGTAGATAGGAGGTAGTAGGCAATAGAAAATAAATTATAAAAATGTAGAATAAAATTCTCAGAATTGACATGATTGTTACTTTACCCTTTTTGTATCTGATTTTCTATCATTTTATGGTATTATTTTGCCATGAATATAAATCATCTCCCCAATAAAAACATTTGGGGACAAGCATTAGTAGATAATCTTATAAATCTTGCATTGGCTGAAGATACAGGCTCAGGTGATATTACTACAGATGCAATTGTCTCTCAAAATGTAAAGGGTGAGGCTTATGTTGTAGCCAAAGAAGATATGGTCTTATCCGGGATAAATGTTTTTAAGAAAGTCTTTCAAAATGTCAGTGGTCAGTGGTCAGTGGTCAGTGGTCAGTTTAAGGAGAGGTATAGAGATGGTGAAATAGTAAGGAGTGAAAAGATTATAATAGAAATAAGCGGCAATATGAGGTCTCTTTTAACCGCTGAGAGGACAGCCCTTAATTTTTTACAGAGGATGAGTGGTATAGCTACCCTCACAAAGAAGTTTGTAGATTCTGTGAAGGGGTTTAAGGCTAAGATAATTGATACAAGAAAGACTACACCATGCTTAAGGATTTTAGAAAAGTATGCAGTCCAATGCGGAGGCGGAATTAATCACAGATTTGGTTTATATGATGGAATATTGATAAAAGATAATCATATAAAGGCTGCAGGGGGGATTATAAAGGCAGTGAAAAGAGTGAGGGACAATGCCCCCCATCTTATAAAAATTGAGGTTGAGACAAAAAGCTTGAAAGAGGTAAAGGATGCCCTCAACTGTAAGGCGGATGTAATAATGCTTGATAATATGGATATACCTGCAATTAAAAAGGCAGTTAAGTTAATAGATAAAAGGGCTTTAATTGAGGTATCTGGAGGGGTTACTCTGAAAAATGTGAGTGAGATTGCTGCAACAGGAGTTGATTATATATCTATAGGTGCTTTAACTCATTCTGCAAGGGCTGTGGATATAAGTATGGAGATTAGATAAAAAGATGCAAGATACAAGATGCAAGATGCAAGATATTATTGAGAGTGAAAAGGTAAAAGGACATTTGACGGCGAAATTCATAGGCTCGGAGATATTTCTTTTTGACAAAGTAGAATCAACAAATGATACTGCAAAGGATCTTGCGATTAAAGATTGTAAGGAGGGAGCAGTTGTTATTGCTGATTCACAGAGTAAAGGGAGGGGGAGATTGGGTAGGAGGTGGGAATCTCCATCAGGAGCAGGTATCTATCTGTCAATTATTCTTAAGCCTAAAAATATTATGCCTCAACTGACACTTGTCGGGGGTGTTTCAGTGGCAGAGGCGATCCAGCACATATGTGCTGGACTGGTTTCTCTAAAATGGCCAAATGACATAAATATTAACGGGAAAAAGGCAGGCGGTATTTTAACGGAAGGTATATCAAAAGGAAAAATAGTAATTGTTGGAATAGGAATAAATGTGAATACGGAATTGTCAATGTTTACGAATGAATTAAAAGATAAGGCGACATCTATAATGATAGAAACAGGAAAGAGAGTAGACAGGAATTTACTGATAGCGGAGTTATTGAATAGATTTGAATACTGGTATGAGAAATTTATGGAGGGTGGCGAGACGGTTATAAAAAGATGGAGAGAGCTTTCAGATACATCTGGCCGCAGAGTAAAAGTTAATGTTGGGGATAGAGTATACGAAGGAATTGCAAAGGTGTTAGATAACAATGGTTCTTTAATGCTCAGATTGGATGACGGTTCAATCAAAAAAATATCGGCAGGTGAAGTATGCTATTAGGGATAGATATAGGAAATACAAATATTGTGCTCGGTCTCTATCAGGAAAAGAAGCTGATTATCCACTGGAGGATAGAGACAGACAGGGAGAGGACAGAAGATGAGTATGCTGCATTAATGAGAGGGCTCTTTTCAATCAAGGATTTAAAATTTGATATTGTAAAGGATATAATAGTCTCCTGTGTTGTCCCTCCGATTCTTCCAATAATAGAAAACCTTTCAAAAAAATATTTTAATACCTCACCCCTTGTTGTTGGACCCGGCATAAAGACAGGCATACCGATTTTATATGATAATCCAAAGGAGGTTGGTGCTGATAGAATCGTTAATGCTGTTGCAGGATATGAAAGATACGGAGGTCCCTTGATAATAGTGGATTTTGGAACCGCCACTACATTTGATGCAATATCTCAAAAGGGGGAATATTTGGGAGGGGTTATAACACCTGGGATTGGCATATCAATGGAGGCGCTATTTGAAAGGGCTGCAAAACTGCCAAAGGTAGAATTGATTAAACCTTTAAATGTTATAGGACGAAATACCATCAGCAGCATGCAGTCAGGGGCAATTTACGGATATGCAGGTCTGGTTGACAGGATTGTGGAGGAGATGAGAAAAGAAATGGATGGAGAGGTAAATGCAGTTGCCACAGGGGGGCTTGCCGAGTTAATTGTCCCTGAGTCTCTGACTATAAAAGAGGTTAATCCTTTTCTTACGCTTGACGGGCTTCGGATTATATTTGAAAAAAACAGAAGATAAAATCAGTGTCACATTGCGTTCTCTGTGACAAAAAGGTATTTTTGTGAAATACGATACAATCCTCCTGACAGGCGATAAAAAGGCAAGCAAAAGTGTATTCGGGATGAATAAATCGCTGATAGAGTTGGATGGTATCCCTCTATTTATGTATGTGCTTTCTGCCCTTCAGGATGTGGATGATATTGGCAATATTTATGTAGTTGGTCCAAAGTCTAAGATTGAAGAATTACTAAAAAAATACTCTGGTAAGATTATCTTAAGAAAGAATGTAATTGCAGTTGAGCAAAGGGACAATCTTTATGAAAATATATGGCATACATTTCTTGCCTCAATTGATGGTTATAGTGCTGGCGATGAATATCAGAATCCTTCATTGATGGATAAGGCAGTATTTGTAGTGGCAGGCGATATGCCTCTGATAACACCCCATGAGATTAAAGAGTTTCTATCAAGATGCGATATGTCAAATCATGACTACTGTATTGGTATGACTCCAGAGACTGCCTTAAGGTATTATTATCCATCCAATGAAAAGATGGGCATAAAACTCGCCTATCTTCATCTTAAAGAAAATAGATACAGGATAAGCAATCTTCATCTTGTTAAGCCATTTAAGATAGCAAACAGGGAGTATATTGAAAAGATATATGAATACCGCTATCAGAAGGATATAAAAAATATTGTTAAGCTTACATTTGAGCTTATAAGAAAACATGCAGGGTATAAGAACCTTTTATTTTATATCTTTGTCCAGATGGCGCTCTTTTTCTCTCATATTCGGTTAGAGTTTTTAAGCCTTTTTTTCAGGCAGTTTGTTTCGGTTAAAATGGCAGAGGGGATTGTATCCAATGTTTTAAAAACACGGTTGAAGTTAGTTGAGACATCATTTGGAGGTGCGGCATTGGATGTGGACAATGAGAGGGATTTTAATATAATAAAGGTTATGCATAAAGAATGGATGGAATATCAGAAAGACAGAAGACAGAAGCAAGAAGTCAGAAGCCAGAAAAAAAACTCTTTCCTCTTACTTCTTGTCTCCTGCATCCTGCCTCTTGCTTCTTGTTTCTTGCTTCTTGTTCCTGCGAATGCCTATGCGTGGGGGGCGGGGATACATATGAAAGAGGGGGTGTTTATACTTGATAACCTTAAACTTATACTTCCTCATATCGCAGATATATTAAAGGCATTCCCCTATGACTATCTCTACGGGTGTATAAGCGCCGATATATTCATTGGGAAAGGGCATAAAAGGAGGGATGACCACTGTCATAACTGGTCAATTGGGCAAAAGATGCTGAAATATGCTGACAGTAATGAAACCAATGCCTTTTCATACGGCTATCTATCCCATCTGGCAGCGGATGTAATTGCACATAATTTTTATATTCCAAATCAATTGTATCTCACATCATCTACAAAGAGGTTCGGTCATATATACTGGGAGTTTCGCTCTGATGAGTATATTGAGAAGAAATACTGGAAGATTGCGAAGACAGTGATAAACAGGCATAATCACCATAATGATGAATTTATGCAGGATATAATAAAGAAAAAAATAATATCATTTAATACCAAGAAAAGATTATATTCCCATTCGATTAATGTAAATGATATTACACTCTGGCAGAAGGCTGTAACAATGGTATCAAAAAGTTCCAGATGGGATGTGGAAAAGAAGTATATAGAATTCTTGAATAAATTGTCTCTGAATATAGTAGTATCTCTTTTGAAAAATCCTCACTCATCATTATGCCTTAAGTATGACCCTGTAGGAACGGATAATCTCATGTCATCAAAGAGGATAAGGAGAATAGCAATAGTGCTTAACGGGAGATTCCCTGTTGAAAATGGGTTTGACATACCTGAAGAGATATTAAAATTGAATTATGTTTAGTCTGCTGATAATATAGCAATCAAATATTTTTATTATAAAGAGAGGAGGCTGGCATGAAAAATGAAAAAAAATCACAGATAGAGATGGATATATATCATAAAATCTTACTTGATACTATAAGGGATGTAGTTTATTTCAAGGATGCTCAAGGACGCAATCTTGTTGTTAATAAAACATTTGAGGAATTAGTGGGTCTTAAGGAAAGAGATATTATCGGGAAAACAGATGAACAAATCTTCCCCCCTGATTTGGCTGAATGCTGCAATTTCAGTGATAGAGAGGTATTTGAAAAGGGAAGGACTCTCCATTATGAAGAGGATTGTGTAGGCAAAGATGGAAAGAGAATATTTTTTGATACCGTAAAATCTCCTGTTTACGATGAACATAGAAATATAATTGGGCTGGTTGGTGTGAGTCGTAATATTACCGAGTATAGGCAAACTCTGGAAGATTTGCAGTTATTTAAGAATATAATAAATCAAACAAATGATGCTGTAGTTATTGTAGACCCCGGGACAAGCCGTTTCATTTATGTCAATGATAAGTATTGCAGTAATTTAGGATATACAAGAAAAGAGATATTTAATATGAAAGTTACAGATATTGAGGCGATTCTGCCTGATAATTTTTCATGGAGTAAGCATGTCAACGAGGTCAGAGAAAAGGGGTATATGCTTTTAGAAGGTTTGCATAAGCGTAAAGATGGAACGACATTTCCAGTCTGGGTGAATGTTAAATTTTTGAACATAATGGAAAATAATTATATGGTGGGAATAGTCCGCGATATAACCGACTGGAAGAAGATGCAGGACGAAATGCAAAGACTCAACAAGAAAAATGAACTCCAGATGAAACAGAAGCTTGATTCAATCGGCATACTTGCAGGCGGTATTGCCCATGACTTTAATAACATACTAACTGTAATTTTGGGCAATATATTTCTCTCAAAGATGTATCTGTCAAAGAAAAATCTTTCTTCTGAAGATGAGGTTTTAAAAAAACTCACACAATCAGAGGATGCATGTATGCAGGCAAAGGAATTGACAGGCATGTTAATCACATTTGCCAGAGGCGGAGAGCCTGCAAAGGAACTAATTGCAATGTCAGGGATTTTAAAGGAAACTGTAAGCCTTGTAATACCAAGCGATTCAGAAATTACCTGTGAATTTGCCATTACTGATAATCTCTATCAAGTCAAAGCAGATAGCTTGCAGATTAAACAGGTGGTAAGGAGTCTTGTTATAAATGCTATTGAGGCAATGCCGAATGGAGGAATTATTAAGGTAATGGCGGAGAATATTACAGCCAGTAAAAATGACAACCTTCCAATAAAAGAAGGGAAATACCTAAAGGTATCAATATCGGATAACGGAATTGGGATATCAGAAGAGAATATATCAAAGATTTTTGACCCATATTTTTCTACAAAGGATAGAGGTGCCCAGAAGGGCATGGGACTTGGGCTTTCAATCTGCTATTCAATTATAAACAGACATGAAGGATTAATCACTGTTGATTCTAAAACAGGTGTCGGAACAACCTTCCATTTTTATCTTCCTGCAAATTCAGAATAACTGAATGCTTTATGTCCTGTGAGTAGTACCAAATAAGAAATAGACTATGATGTGCAAAAACATGATTAAAAACATTACAATGGCAAGCGGGACATGCAAGACATGCCAGTAATGAAGAAGTCTGTGTGATGTTGCAAGAAAATTCTTCTGCCTTATGAGTGCCGCCTTTTTCTTCAGAAGTAATACTATTTCCCTCCTCACCTTTCCTGATAGGTGATAGCGGCTTCTTATAATATTTTTAAGGTGAAATATCCTGTATAGATTTTTAATATCAGTTTTTATCATAAAGAAAAGGGCGCTTATCACATTAAGGGACTTTGCCTTTTCATCGGCAATACTTATCTCCTTAAACAAATTTGTAATGTTAACATTCTTTAGATACTCACTTAACTTTATATCAAGTGATTCTGCAATCTTGTCTATCTCATTGGTTTCAAGCTCAGTTCCTGATAAGTCTCTTGGAATCTGCACATAGATATATCTTCCCAGTATTCCAAATATCATTGTGATTATCATGCACCAGAAGCTTGTAGCTATTATTCCGCCGAATTTAAAGGTTGTATGAAAGGTTACAAGGATAGGTCCCATTATGCCTAAAGATATATGTGCCGATAGCCAGTGACGCAGTGACCCTAAGGAATTGAATATTGAAAACCTCTTTTTAACACTGTAGAGCATCATTAAAATCATCACTGATGAGCCTACCCAGCCTACAGCATGCCAGATACCCTTACTTGGCTCATATATTATTGGGTAATTACTCAGGTATCCATACTGGTGAAGGAAATGCAGTATACTGTTTTCCGGAAGATGTTTCTGTGTGAATGCCTCAAAGCCGACAATGCAGGTAGTGATAAATACCAAAATAATAAGAACCTTCTCAAAGGCATTATTTCTTTTATTTTCTTTTTTCATAAACTATATTATAGGTGGGGAAACATTAAAAACATATTAAATTATAAAACCTTTTGCCACAGAGTTCACCGAGAACACAGAGAAATAAAATCATAGGACACGGATTTTCACAGATACACACAGATAATAATGTTTAATGTTTTAATCCTGAAAATCTGTGTTCATCTGTGTCCAAAATAAGTCTTTTATTTTCTTTGTTTGTTTTTTCTCAGTGCCTCTGTGTCTCTGTGGCTTATTAGGTTTTATTTTTGAGGTATTTATCAAAAAATTCAATTATCCTTTTTTCATACTCCCTGCCGGCAGAGATAGTCCCGCCGTGGGATGCACCTTTAACTATCCATAAGGATTTTGGCTCTCTGGCATTTTTAAAAAGCTCCTCTGCATCTGATGCTGGCATCTGGCTATCCCCTTCGCCTCCAATTATAAATATTGGGGTTGGTGATATTTTTTCTATGAAATTTAAAGGGGCTACTTTTTCAATATCTGTTTTAAACATAATCTCATATATCCATGTCGCTGCATAAAGAAATGGGAACTTCGGAAGGAGTGAGGATTTTAACAATCTCTCACCCTGAACCTTCAGGGATGTAAAACTACTGTCAGATATAACTGCTTTAATGTCTTTTGATTCTGCAGCTGTTAATATTGCAACTGCCGCACCGAGTGAAAAGCCATACACACCAATCCTGCCGATGTCTGCATCATTTTGGGATTTCACATAATCTATTGCACTCTTTAAGTCCATCTGCTCTAAAAATCCTATAGACGATACCCTCCCTTTACTGTCTCCATGCCCCCTGAAATCAAAAAGGAGGACATGATAGCCTGACTTTGATAAATAAGAGGACAGTTCTGTAAAATCAGACTTATTTGCCCCAAGTCCATGACAGATTATTATGACCGGCTTCTTACTGCCTGCTTCATACTGCCTGCTGCTTACTGATTTTATAAACCATCCCTTTAAAACAATTTTATCAGGTGTCGTAAACTCTACAGTCTCAAATTTAATCCCATAATTAGAAGGCGGTATATTAAGTGGATAACTTGTAGGATGGGTATTTGAATAGACAAGAACGAAGCTTAAGGCGAGGATTATTATGGAAAAGTATATAGCTATTTTCAGAATCGCAAACATATTTTTAAAATCCATATTTTGTATGATATTATAAATAAAATAAGAACAAAAACCTAATCTTAACCACAGAGACACAGAGGCACAGAGAAAGACTCAAAAAATGAAGACACTGAAAGACACAGATAAATTATGATTAACACAGAAATCAAGAAACATAAAAATCATAAATAATCAGTGTCCATCTGTGTCAAAAAGATTGGTTTTTTCTCTGTGTCTCCGTGACTCTGTGGCTGATTTTTATAATTTCCTAAAAAATGAAAATACTTTTAACAAATGATGATGGTATAAACGTAAAGGGTTTGACAACTCTTAGAGAGAGCATAAAAGAGATTGCCGATGTAATTGTTGTTGCACCCGAGACAGAGCAGAGTGCTGTGGGACACGCCATTACTCTATCCGACCCTTTAAGGGTCAGGGAGGTTGAAAGAAATGGGGAATTCATCGGTTATGCAGTGAATGGCACGCCTGCGGATTGCGTAAAGATAGCTGTTCGTGCCATATTAAAAAACCCGCCGGACATGGTTATTTCAGGCATAAATCTTGGTGCAAATATTGCCACAAATGTAATATATTCTGGGACAGTATCAGCAGCAACAGAAGGGACAATCCTCGGGATACCGTCTATTGCAATATCCCTTGCTACATTTATAAACCCTGATTTTTCTTTTGCTGCAAATTTTGCAAAACGATTAGCCCTTACTACACATGAAAATGGGCTTCCCGAGGGGACACTCCTGAATGTAAATGTTCCCAATATTGCTTCAGATAAGATAAAGGGTGTTGTGTTCACAAGACAAGGGAGCTCAAGATTCAGGGAGGAGTTTGACAAGAGGATTGATCCGAGGGGTCATATCTATTACTGGCAGGGAGGGGAGATGTTATTCTTTGATGAAGACAGTGATGCAGACAGCGGCGTTATAAGAAATGATATGGTTTCTGTTACCCCTATACACTATGACCTCACAAACCATAAGTTTCTTGAGAAATTAAAAAATTGGAAGATAAAATAACCTGCAACTATTCTATTTTCAATACATCTTTTGGATTATGCGGAATTGTATTATCTGAAAATGGTGTAGTGAAGTTTATCCTGCCCGGTATGGCAAAAGATGAAATTGTATCGGCTATAAGCCATGAGCAATTAGCTGCCAAAAATAAAAAAAATAAAGCTGTTGAAGACTCAATCAAAAGATATTTTGATGGAGAAAGAGTTGATTTTAATTTCCCTTTGGATTTGTCCTGCATGACAGACTTTCAAAAAAAGGTCTATGAGATTACAAAAACTATACCTTATGGTGAAGTGAAGACCTATAAATGGGTTGCAAAGAAAATTGGTCTGCCTGATGCCTCAAGGGCTGTTGGCGGGGCATTGTCAAGGAACCCGATTCCTTTACTTATCCCGTGTCATAGAGTTGCAAGAGAAGACGGCGGAATGGGCGGATTTACTGCACATGGTGGAATAGATTTAAAGATGAGGATGCTGAAGATGGAAAGGGCTTTATCGTAGCCACAGCCTGAAGGCTGCGGCTACATATTTTTTTAAACTGATATAACTTCTGTTATCTCCGGCACTCTCTCTCTGATTGCCGCTTCAATACCTGCCTTTAATGTAAAAATTGCAGATGGGCATGTCCCGCATGCACCAACAAGCCTGACACTCACAGTCTTTTGAACCTCATCAATGTCCACAAGCTCAACATCACCGCCGTCCATTTGAAGATTTGGACGGATT
>MHDO01000126.1 GCA_001805005.1 Nitrospinae bacterium RIFCSPLOWO2_12_39_16 | reverse complement strand
CAGCAAAAAAGAAACAGAAATCCAAAAAGAAAGAGAGTGTGTCCGCTAAAAAGAAAAAAGAGGCTGAACCAATTACTGCCAGCGGCAAGACAGAGGAAACAGTTGAAAAACATGAGAAGGCATATATACCTCCATCTGTTCAATCCCCTTTGTCAATTAAAAAAACAGATGAACCCCGTAAGACCTTCGGTCTCTTACGGGGTGAAACAGTTGCATCTATTTCACCGCCGGTTGGCGATATTTCTCTGGACACAAAGGAATTTCCCTATGGGTGGTATTTAACCGGAATTACGAACAAAATTGAGAATAGATGGAGCACACTTGAAGTGGAAATTCTTTCAGGAGAAATTAAAAAGGTCATAATAAAATTTAAAATATTAAGAAATGGGAGGATAGAAAGGGCAGAGATTGAAAAGTCGTCAGGCTTCACTCCTTTTGACAACTCTGCCTTAAGGGCTGTATTATCTTCCGCCCCTCTACCGCCCCTGCCAAAGGATTTTGGAGAGGACCATCTCGTAATTCACTTTGGATTTGAATACAAGAAAAATGAATAAAAAAACATCGGTCAGCGATCAGCGGTCAGCAATCAAGGTTCTGTTGTTTTTTTTATTGTTCACTGTTCACTGTTCACTGTTCAGTGCATTTGCGGATACCTCTGATGTATATTTAAGCATCACGAAGGCAGGAGGTGCAAAAATAAAGATTGCCATTCCTGATTTTTTAGTTCAGGAGGGGGCAATAGACAGGGAAAATTTCTCCAAAAAGAGTTCAGAGATTTTAACTAATGACCTGAACAATTCGGGATTTTTTAAGACAATAGAAAACAGGGATATTTTAAAGGAAATAGATGCAAAGGATAAAAAGACAGGAAAAATAAATTTTAATGAGTGGACATCTCTTGGGGCAGAGATTCTTGCAAAGGGGCATATAACTATAGAGGGTGGAAAAATCAATATTGAATGCAGGCTGTATGCCCTGAAAAGCGGGGAACAGATAATTGGTTATAAGTATGGCGGCGATAGGACTACATTTAGGCAAATGATCCACAAATTCTCCGATGAAATAACCTACCGCTTTACAGGAGAAAATGGAATTGCCCAAACCATGCTTACCTTTGTCTCAAAGGTAACAGGGAATAAGGAGGTATACATATCGGATTATGATGGACAGAATATCCGAAAAATTACAGATGACAAATCAATCTCTCTCTTCCCAAAATGGTCGCCTGACGGAAAAAACATCATATATGCAACATACAGATATAGAAACCCTGACCTCTATTTGATTGATGTTGCAGATGGCAAAAAGACTCCAGTCTCAATTTTCCCCGGGATAAATGCACCTGCATCATGGTCTCCGGATGGAAAGAGGCTTGCCGTATCCCTGAGCAAGGACGGCAATGCAGAAATTTATACAATGGATTTTGATGGAAAAAATCTATCACGGCTGACAAAATCCAGAAGCATTGAAACATCTCCTGCATGGTCTCCAAACGGAATAGAGATTGCCTTCACTTCGGACAGAGGTGGAAGCCCTCAAGTCTATATAATGGGGTCTGACGGGACAAACTTAAGAAGGCTCACATATCAGGGAAAATATAATGACCAGTCATCATGGTCCCCTGATGGAAACAAAATAGCTTACACATCTCTCAATGGTGGACAATTTAATATTTTTGTGATAGATTTGGTCAGCAGTAAAGTCCAGCAGTTGACATCAGATACAGGTGATAATCAAAATCCTGTATGGTCTCCTGACGGCAGGCGTATAGCCTTCAGTTCCAATAGAGACGGAAAATATCAGATATATGCAATGAACTCAGATGGAACTGACCAGAGAAGGATTATATATTTAGAGGGGGGTGGATACAGCCCCTCATGGTCACAAAGAATTGAGTAACCAGTGATCAGTAAAGTGATAACTAATGTTTGTCAAGCTGATCACTGACCGCTAACCACTATTTTTGAAAGGAGGTTTGAGATGGTAAAGAATAATGTGAAGTATTTATTGGCTATCATGTTTATTGTCTTTTCAGTATCTGTTTTTATTAATTCATGTGCTCCCAAGAAACCAAAAGTAGACCAGACAGCAATAATGAGAGAACAGCAGAGGGCTGCCGAAGAGGCAAGGCTGAAGGCTGAAGAGGAAGAAAGGAGAAAGTTTGAGGAGGCAATAAAGATAGAACAAGAAAGAAAGGCTGCTGAAGAGGAGGAAAAAAGAAAGTTTGAGGAGGCAATGAAGGCTGAACAAAAGAGGAAGGCTGCCGAAGAGGCAAGGCTGAAGGCTGAAGAGGAGGGAAAAAGAGGAATAGAAGAAGAGAAACTTAAGGAGGAGGAGGAAATAAAGCCTCAAATAGCAAGAGAGGCTGAAGTAAAGGTAGTTCCCCAGTTAGATGACATCCATTTTGACTTTGATAAATCAGATATTAGAACCGATGCGAGAGAGATACTACAGAAAAATGCTGACTGGCTGCAGAATAATCCTGATATAAAGATTCAGATAGAGGGGCACTGTGATGAAAGAGGGACTGCGGAATACAACCTCGCACTCGGAGAGAGAAGGGCAATGTCAACAAAGAAATATTTGATATCCTTGGGCATATCCGCCGACAGAATTTATACTATAAGCTATGGAGAGGAACTTCCTATAGACCCAAATCACAGTGAAGATTCATGGGCAAAAAATAGAAGAGCTCATTTCCTTGTTATTACAAAGTAAGAGCAAAACCCTAATAAAACCACAGAGGGACACGGATAAACACAGAGAAACAATGAAATAATAAAAAGGATTTGTTTGTCCGTGTTTATCCGTGATAAATCCGTGGTAGTTTTTGTAATTTTCTATACATGAACAAAACCAAGATTAGTTTCTTGACTTATCAACCTCTTTTTTTTCTATTCTGCATTTTCTTTTTAGCCGGATGTGTAGCCTCCAGAGAAATGGAAACCCTCCAGAAAAATATAAAGGAGATAAATACAGATATAGGCAAACTAAATTCTGAATTTGGCAAATTGTCTGTTGAATTAAGAAATATAAATCAGAAGACAGATGTAGTAGAGGAGACGCGGACAGAACAGACTGACATCAAAAAGATTCTCTCCAATATTGACAGGGTCCTGGAGACAAACAGAAAAAATCAGGCTGATTTAAGAACCGATATGGACAATTTAGGCGACGGTCTCCAGCAGGTTACCTCAAAGATAGATGAATATGTCTATCGCATAAGCACACTGAATCAGAGGCTTGACTCCATTGATGTGAGACTTACCCAGCTTTCAGATATTTACAAGGCTACTACTGAAAAGGGTAAGAAGGAAGATTTGACAGTAAAGGAAATACACCAAAAATTAAATTCCATAGGAACAGGATTAGCCTCTCTGCAGACAGATTTGGTAGGAGTAAAGACAGAGATAAATTCTTTAAATGAGAAAATGAAGGCTCTTGCTGAAAAACAGAAAGAACAGCCAAAGAAGAAAGATAAGAAAACACCCACACCTTCAAAGAAAAAAGAAACACCAAAAACTCCCGCTGAAGATATAAAAGAAGAGAGCAAAATACCTGAGACACCAATTTCTGTACAGGAAGATGCAGCAGAAATACCCCCTCCTCCAACAGAACCTGCCATAGCTGAATCACCACCTGTTGTCGCACTAAAACCTGAAGATGCATATAAGACTGCCTATAGCGATTATCTCAAAGGTAGTTTTCAGCTGGCAATATCAGGGTTTAGAGGCTATATTGAGAATTTTCCAGATACAGAGCTTGCAGGCAATTCACAATATTGGATAGCTGAATGTTATTACAGCACAATGGATTATGAAATGGCAATATCAGAGTTTAATGAAGTAGTTAGCAAATATCCTAATAATAGTAAAGTGCCAAGTGCAATGCTAAAAATTGCATATGCAAAAATTAAACTGAACAAACACGATGAGGCAACAGCACAGCTCAAAGAGATTATAGAAAGATATCCAAATTCTGACGAGGCAAAATTATCAAAGGAAAGGCTAAAACCGGCGGAAAAACCTGCCAAGGGTAAAGAGGTTAAAAAGACTAAAAAATAAAACCTCTTCTACCTTTTAGCCCTCTTTACCTTTAACCTTTTATCTTTCTCCTCAACTTCGTCAGCCATCTTCTTTTTGTAATTCTTTAATTTCTTTTGCAAATCTTTATCATTAACTGCTAAAATCTGAACAGCAAGTATGGCTGCATTCTTAGCCCCTCCCTTTCCTAATGCCATTGTGGCAACAGGAATACCTGAAGGCATCTGAAGCATTGAGAGGATAGAATCAATACCAAGAAGCGGTGAGGAATCTATCGGCACGCCTATAACAGGTATTGTTGTCTCGGCAGCAATGACACCTGCAAGATGGGCTGCCCATCCAGCACCTGCTATAATTATCTTTATTCCAATTTTCTCAGCTGAATGGATATATTCCCTAATTTTATCCGGTGAGCGATGAGCAGAAGCAATAGTAATTTCATAACCGACACCAAAAGAATCAAGAACCTTCCCCGCCTCCTCCATTACAACCAAATCTGAATCACTCCCCATAACAATCCCGACTATTGGTTTCATTGTTAAACCTCCTATTTTATTCACTTCTCTCTCAACATCCTTGCCGCCTCCTCTGGCGGTAATGTATTAATATAAAACTCCTCCTCACTCTGAAGCCTCCCTGCACGCTCCAACCTCGGAAGAATTTCAATATGCCAGTGAAAGTCATCTATCAGAGTCCCAACTTCGTCTTTTAATGTGCGAAATGAAAACTCATTCGGCGAGATGTGGAATACTATGTGGTATGATGTAGTAATCTTTTCCACCTTTGAAAGAATAACCTTTATAGCCTCTGCAAAAGAGTTAGCAATATTCCCATCAGTTAAATTATTTTCAAAAGAATGATTATGAATCCTCGGCAATATCCATACCTCATAGGAAAATCTGGAGGCAAAGGGGCAAAACGCAATAAAATCTTTATTCTCAAAAACTGTCCGTATCTTCTGCTTTGATTCCTGATAGATTATATCGCAGTAAAGACACCGCCCCTTCATATCATAATGTTTCTTTGCCCACCTCAATTCCTTTTCCACCCTTGCAGGAATTACTGGAATGGCTACAATATGAGAATGCAGATGGTCTATAGCAGAGCTTGCCAGACTTCCATGATTTTTAAAAATATGGATATACTTAAATCTCGAGTCCCTTTTCAAATCGGAAACTCTTGCACCATACATTCGCAGCACATCCACTATTTCATTTTCAGAAAGGGATGGCAGACTAATGCCGTGCTTTGGACTCTCTACAATCAATTCATGGGCACCTATATTTCGCATCTTATCAAACATCCCCTCAGCCTGCCTTTCCAGATTGCCTTCTATCTGAAATACAGGAGATTTATCAGAAAAAACCCTCACATTCCATTCGCCGCTCTGGTTATAAAATGCTGTAATGGTTTTTGGTGTCAGGTCTTCACTTCCTCTGCAGAAGGGGCATCTGTTGTCCTTTGAAGCACTACCACCTTCTCTTTTCCCTGTCAGAATCCAACTTCTTGTTGTTATATCCTGTCTAAGTTCCATAAAAGAATTCAAAAATTAAACATCAAAAGTCAAAATTAATGAATATTTATTAATTAAATTCCATAATTTTGATTTTTACATTTTGCATTTTAATTTTAGATTATACCCAATTCCCCCTCATATATAAAGTTCTTTGTATTCTCTGCAACCTTCTGAGGGTCTATGTCAATCCTTGCAGCGCCACTTTTAATAGCTGCCTTTGCAACAGCAGATGCAACCAGAGGTGGGACATGGTAATCAAGCCCCTTTGGGATTATATAATCGGTTTTAAGCATATCTTCAGGAACTGCATCAGACAGTGCATTGGCAGCGGCTATTTTCATCTCTTCATTTATCACCATTGCCCTGACATCAAGGGCACCCCTGAAGATTCCCGGGAATGCGAGGGAGTTATTTATCTGATTTGGGAAATCTGACCTCCCTGTTGCAACTATCCTCGCACCTGCCTCAATTGCTTCAGTGGGCATAATTTCAGGTATTGGATTTGCAAGTGCAAATACAATCGGCTCTCCTGCCATCTCCTTTACCATTTCCTTTTTTAAAACCCCTCCCACAGAGACTCCTATAAATACAGCCCTCCCTTTCACCGCATCTGACAGCCCGCCCTTGATATTTTCAGGGTTTGTTATTCCCGCCATCTCCTCCTTCTTCCAGTTCATCCCTATTCCCCTGTCCTTATAAATAATCCCGTGGGTATCACACATAACTATATCCTTTACACCGCAGGAGATGAGCAGCTTTGACACTGCAGTTGCAGCCGCACCAGCACCACTTATAACTATCTTTATATCATTAATCTTCCTTCCGGTAATTTTTAAGGCGTTGATTAACCCCGCCAGGACAACTACTGCAGTTCCATGCTGGTCATCATGAAAAACAGGTATGTCAATCTCATTCTTCAACCTCTCTTCTATGATAAAACACCTCGGTGCAGAGATATCTTCAAGATTAACTCCCCCAATAACAGGGGATATATTTTTTACAATCTCAACAATCTCATCAGGAGTCTGTGTAGAAATACATAGTGGAAATGCCTCTACACCTGCCAATGTATGGAATAGCGCACACTTACCCTCCATCACAGGTAATGCAGCCCATGGACCAATATTGCCAAGCCCAAGAACAGCACTGCCATCGCTAACCACTGCCACCAGATTTCCCTTGCATGTATATTCATAAACCTTTGCAGGGTCATCCGCTATCTCCCTCGGAGGTATCGCATCAGCAGGCGGGAGGTATAACGAATTTAATATCTTTCTGTCCTTTATGGGAATTTTATTTTTTACCTCTATTATTCCCTTATGCCTCGCATGAATCCTTAAAGACATCTCCTTAAGAGTTAGACTCTCTTCATGATTGTTTTCAGGAGAGATGGGAAAATGACCTTCATAGATAAAGCTCTCAAGCCTCTCCCTTACCTTTTTTGGGTCTATATCTAGGGCAGCTTCACCACTCTTGACTGCCGCTTCGGCAACTGCCTCTGCAATTGCAGGTGCAATCTGAAAATCAAATACCCTTGGCATTATATAATTGACATTAAGGTCTGATTCAGAGACAAGACCTGCAAGTGCCTTTGCGGCAGACTCAATCATTGAAAAATTTACATTACCCGCAGCAGAATCAAGGATACCCCTAAAGAATCCCGGATACACAAGGGCTATATTTATCTCGTTATTAAAATCACTCCTCCCTGTAGCAACTATCTTTGCCCCTCCCTTTATAGCCTCTGCAGGGAATATCTCAGGATCAGGAACTGAAAGGGCAAATACAATAGGGTCTCTTGCCATAGAACTGACCATTTCTGAAGTAAATATACCCCCTCTGGATAATCCAATAAATACGTCCGCATTTTTTATGGCGTCTTTTAAATCACCTTTTTTGTCTTCAGGGTTTGTCTTTCTTGAAATAGCAAGCTTTGCCCAGTTCATCCCGGTAAGCCTTCTCTTATGGATGATGCCATTGGTATCGCATAGTGTAATATCCCTTATCCCTGCCCTTAACAATATATTTGCAGTTGCAATGCCTGCCGCCCCCGCACCACATATAACAATCTTTAATTTAGAAAGCTCTTTTTGAACGAGTTTTGAGGCATTTATTAAGCCTGCATAAATCTCTATGGCAGCTGCATGCTGGTCATTATGAAAGACACAGATTCTTAACGCCTCTCTCAGATGATGCTGAATTGTAAAACACTTTGGTGCCGCAATATCTTCAAGACAGATGGCACCAAATGTCGGGGAAATGGCAGTAACCACCCTGATAATTTCCTCTGTATCCTGAGTCTCAAGACAAATAGGAATCGCATCAATACCACCGAAGGTTTTAAATATAACAGACTTTCCCTCCATAACAGGCATTGCAGCCCTTGCGCCGAGATTGCCCAATCCCAAAACCCTTGAACCATCCGTAACAATGGCAATTGTATTACCGCGGCATGTATATTTAAAGGCATTAACAGGATTTTCTGCTATCATAAGAGAAGGCTCTGCAACTCCAGGGGTGTAAATAAGGCTCAGGATAGACTCATCCTTTATAGGAACCTTGCAGTCAATCCCAATAACACCCCTGTGTCTTCGGCGGTATTCAAGCGAATTGTTTGTAGACATATCGGATACGATGCAAAGGATATAATTTTTCTTTGTTTGCTGTCAACTAATTTGACAATTTTTAAAAAAGATAATAGAATTACCCAAAATTTCCTCAGGGGAAGCTTAATGATGCAGATTAAAAGATATGGAACATCTCAGGGTATTGATCCTAAACAGCACTTATGAACCTTTGCAGTTCTGTAATGCCCGTCGGGCAATAGTAATGGTTCTTAAAGGAAAGGCTGAGCAGATAGAATGTGACGGCAAGGTCTTTCACTCCCCCACCATTTCCTTCAGACTCCCCACTGTTATCCGTCTTGTAAATTTTATAAACATACCATATAGGGGAGTGGTCTCATTCAGCAAAAAAAATGTATTCAGGAGGGATAATCACACCTGCCAATACTGCGGAAAAAATCATGGGGAACTCACAATTGATCATATCATCCCTAAATCAAGGGGCGGAGATACATCATGGGAGAATGTGGTAGTGGCATGCCAGGAATGTAATTTAAGAAAAGGAAATAAAACCCCAAATGAAGTGGGGGTAAGATTAATGAGAAAGCCGTATATACCACATTTTATGATTCACAATTCTGTTTACAATTCTGCTCCAAAATCTTTTGTAGAAAGCTGGAGCAAGTATGTCTCTCTAAAACTGCCTATGGTTTAAAAATCATGGGGCGCAGATGATAGCAGTGTTAATCTGCGTCCAAATAATGTCTTAGTCAGTAAAAGTCTGTGGGAAATAGAGGAAAATAATGAGACTTGTTGAGTGGGTTGGAGGGAAGATATTGGCAGCCCTCAATTATATTGCCGCCCTATATTCACTTATCCATAGGTCTATAGCCAGCCTCCCTGTTAAGAAAAAGCATGACAGGGAAGTGGCTATCAATGTAATTTTAAAACAGATCATCTTCACAGGTATTGATGCCATCCCTGTAATAAGCAGTATTGCACTCATGGTAGGGGCAATTATAATAATTCAGTCTGTAACACAACTGCCAAAGGTAGGCGGTGATGAGTTTATAGGCAAGATACTTGTGCTGGTCGTTATAAGGGAGCTTGGTCCGATTCTAACTACATTTGTAATTATTGGTCGTTCAGGCTCTGCCATACCTACAGAACTTGGTTATATGAAAATCAGGTCTGAGTTAGAAGCCCTGGAGGTAATGGGAATAGACCTCATTAGATATATAGTAATGCCGAGGATAGTGGGGTTTGTAGCATCAACCCTTGCACTGCTAATATATTTTGATGTGGTTGCCATAGTGGGAGGATTTATCATATCCAAAATGAGTATAACTACCCATTTTGCTGACTTCTTATATATTTTAATAAAATCTATGACCTTCACGGACATATTTATATCAACTTTAAAAGGAATTATATTCGGAATGACAGTAGCAGTGGTGGGATGTTATCATGGACTATCAGTCCATAGGTCTGTCACGGAGGTTCCACAGCAGACAACAAGGGCTATAATAAATTCCATCATTATATGTTTTATACTAAACAGCTTGATTACAATAATTGGGTATATATAAAGAATGTCTGATTTAATTATAAAGATGTCTGATGTGGATTTCTCATACGGCGAGATAAAAGTTCTTGATAGCTTTTCAATGGAGGTGTATAAAGAAGAGGTATTTATAATTGCAGGAGCAAATGAATCAGGAAAAAGCAGTGTATTAAAGCTGTGTGCAGGGCTCTTGGAACCGTCAAGAGGCAGGATAACATTACAGGGCATAGACCTATCCGAATCAACAGAGCCAGAAATAAGAAAATTGAGACTCGGTATTGGCTATCTGTTTCAACATCCGGCTTTAATAAGCAATATGACGATATATGATAATGTTGCCCTTCCTTTAAGGTATCACACTGATTTAAGTGTAGATGATATTAAAAAAAAGGTTGAAGAAAAGCTGGAATTACTGGGTATAATAAAGGAGAGTAAGGTTTTTCCGAGTGTCCTTTCATACAATAAAAGGAGGCTTGCAGGTATAGCGAGGGCAATAATTATGGACCCTGAAATATTGATATTTGACGAGCCGGCAGCAGGGCTTGACCCTGTCGGTTACAGGACTGTTATTGCTTTCATAAAAAAACTTAAAAACGACCTCAGAAAGACAATGCTGATTACAGTCAACAGCGCTACAGGGGCAATGGCATTCGGAGACAGGGTAGGAATAATAAAGGATGGCAGATTCATACTTAGCGGCAAAACTGAGGATTTGAAGAAAAGTGAAGACCCTTATGTGAAAGGACTTTTTTTTTAAAATAAAAAACTTGATGAAACCACAGACACAGATAAACACAAATTTTAACGCTTTATTTTTTTAATCTGTGAAATCTGCGTAATCTGCGGTTAAATATTTTTGATACATGAAAATGCATTATTCCCACAGGCTATCTGCAAGTCAGAAGGAGAAGATTGTAGGACTCTTTATTATCATCCCCCTGATAATACTCCTCGCGGTATTTCTTTTCGTTGGAAGGACAAAACATTTTTTTGAAGAGAAATATACAATCAAGGCTGTGTTCAAGGAAGGAGAGGGATTAAAGGCAGGCATCCCTATAATACTATCCGGTATTGATATTGGAGCCATCAAGTCTGTTCAATTGAATGAACAGAATCAGGTGGAGGCAATTCTTGAGATAAGAAAGGTATATCAGAATAAGATTCGCAATGACTCAAAGGCTACTCTTGCAAAGGCAGGTTTCATAGGGGAGCAGAGGATAAAAATATCTCCGGGCTCACCATCTCTTCCAATAATCCCTGACGGCGGCAAGATTAATGTAGAAGAGGGAATGGCGATAGAGGATATAGTAAACAGGGTTAGGCCAGTCCTTGAAAATGTTGAAAAAACACTGAACAAAATAGCAGAGGTTGCAGGTAATATTCCCTCCACCGCTGTCAGCGATATACTCGGCAATACAAAATCTATTACAGATAATATAAAATCTATCACAAACAATGTGAACGAGGGAAAGGGGACTGCCGGAGCAATTTTAACCGAAAGGGATTTGTATAATAATATAAATGAAACCGTTAAAAAGGCTGATACTACAATGCAGAAGATAAATGATATACTCGTTAAAGTTGACAATACATCGGGACACCTTCCTGAAATTACACAGAGCATAAGAAAAGAGCTCCCTCCGATTTTAGAAGATATGCGTGGAACCCTCAAAAATGTAAAAGAGTCATCGGCGGAACTGCCTGCAATATTAGACTCAACTCAAAAAATAATGAAGAAGATTGAAGAAATATCAGCAAGGCTCCCTTCAATAATGGAAAATTTAGAAAAGACAACAAACAATATAAAAGAGGCATCAGGAGAGATGCCTGCGATTGCAGACTCGGCAAGGGATAGTGCGGAAGATGCAAATAACATAATAAAAGGTGCAAAAAACAGCTGGCCTATAAAAAATTTTGTAGAGGAAGAAAAGGAGAGAAACATCCCTCTTGGAGAGAGAGTGCAGAATGAATAACAGAAGTCAGAAGTCAGAAGCCAGAAGCCAGAAATTAGAATATGGAAATATTTCATTCTTTATTCTGTATTCTATATTCTGTATTCTGCTCATTACCCTTGCCTCTTGTGGTGGGGGAAAAGAGATAAAGTCATTACCAGAAGGACAGAGGAGGGTTATCAGCCTTATAAATCAGGGGCATAAATATTATATTGATGGAAACCTGTCAAAGGCATTAGGGTATTATAAAAATGCACTTGAATTGAGCCACAGCATTGACTTTCAGGAAGGGATTGTAAAAGGGCTTAATGGAATAGGGACTATAAAACATGCAAGCGGAGATGATGAAGATGCAATTAAAGATTTTCAGTACGCAATTCAGATAAGTGAAAAGATTAATAATAAAAAATTATTATCGGACAGTCTTGGAAATATGGGGAAGGTATCTTCTTTTAAGGGCGATTTAGAAAATGCAATTGAATATAATCAAAAGGCACTTAATATTGCCAAAGAGATTGGAGATGATGAGGGGAAGGCTGTAAGACTTAACAATATTGGAATGATATATAAAAAACAGGGGAGGTTAGACGAGGCCATCGCCATGTTTAATGATTCCCTCAGGATAAATGAATCTACAAAAAATAAAGGTGAAATGGCTGTAAACTTAAGCAATATAGGAGGGACATATGAAGTGAAGGGTGATTTAAACAAAGCCCTTGAATATTATAAAAAAGCATTGGAAATTGATAAGGAAATAGAATATAAAAGAGGAATTGCAATAGATTTAAAAAACATTGCTACTGTATATAAGGCAATGGGAAAGATTGAAGAGGCAGAAGATTACAAACAAAGGGCAGAAAGAATTTACAAAGTTCTGGAGAAGTCAAAGACCCCGCTATAAAGAAGCTGTTCTATAATTATCATTCTTGGCATATCGGGATAACATTACTAAGAAAATAGTTGCCATAGAGCATATATAGGCAAATACATCGCCATATTGTGTATAAAAAGTCTTTTGTAATAAGCCTGTATTTATCTCTCCTGTTACATAAGTAGTGACAAAGATATCTGTCTCCTTAGCAATCTTTCCAGTCGGCTCTATTATGCCGCTAATACCGGTATTCGCAGCCCTGACCACAGGGACACGGTTTTCAACAGCCCTGAACGCAACCATTGCTATATGCTGAGATGAGGCGGCAGTCTTTCCATACCAGCCGTCATTTGTAATATTTACTAAAAACTCTGCACCGTTCTTTACAAACCTCCTAACCAAATCAGGAAAGATTACCTCAAAACATATAAGAGTCCCAAAGAAATTTTGGATTTCGGATTTCGGATTTCGGATTTCAAATATGGTATATTCCTCACCACTCTGATATTCACCAACCCCCTCAACCATCTTATCAATGAAAAATAATATCTTCCTTAATGGGACATATTCACCAAATGGAACGAGGTGAATCTTATCGTATTTACCAACAACATCCCCTTCTCGGGATAGAAGATATGCCCTGTTATAAGATACTATTCCATTATCTTTTATCTCATACCCCGGCGTGCCAAAGAGTATAAAACTCCCGCTATTTTTAGCAAGTTCAATCATCTTTGGTCCAAAATTTCTATCAGCTTGAAAATAGAATGGTGTGGCTGATTCAGGCCAGACAATCAAATCAGGTTTCTC
>MHDO01000125.1 GCA_001805005.1 Nitrospinae bacterium RIFCSPLOWO2_12_39_16 | reverse complement strand
ATGTTTAAAATTTCTGACGAAGCTGTGCGGAAGGAGATTGCCAAACTCACTAAAAATGGCGTTTTAAAGGGCAAAGGCAAAGGACGGGCAGTTTATTATGTGCTCGCATAACGGTTGGCGATTAGGTTGGCGATTAGGTTGGCGATTAGCTAAGAGCAAAACAGATCCGACAAGGCACTATGTCTTGCTGTGACAAACTACTGTGACATTTTAGTGAGACAAGAAGGCTGTTGCAATATTGGAAGACAGAAAAAGGGGCAAGACTCTTTAAATGTAATTGTGTCAAGCCTATGGGGCAGACATTAAAAACCATGTTTTTTGCGGCAAGAGGCTAAGAGGCGGATTAGCGGCGGTTGTATTTTATAGGGATTATATGGTAAACTTCAGCAAAGGTAATCAAAAAGGGAAATCAGATGAAAAAACAAAGAACTCAAAAAAACATGGTGGAACATTGGAGGACGACCCTAACGCCGGAAGAAAGAAGAAAAAGGTATCTGGAAAGCATTCCGGAACAGGTGAGTTCCTCTATGGCCTTCGAAGGAGAAAAGGTAAGCCTGAAAATGTTGAAAGAGTATCTGAAGACACTGAAGAGTACTCTTCAACCACACGGTTCTTAGAATCCAGCCTTGGCATTAAATCTTATGCTGAACTTGCTTCATATCTTGCAAAAGGTGTGGAGCGGGTTATGGCAGAACTCATTGATTGCAAACCAACTGTGAGCTTATCTGCAAACTTCATAAAGATGCCTTTGGAGAGCTTTTCCCGTCATGGGCAGACAGATACAGGGATAGAGATGTCGTTGTTGGCAAATATAATCCTCCTCACTATTTTGAGATTCCTGTCCTGCTAAAACAATACTGCGAGGACTTGGAATATAGATTGTCGCTTGTTGGCCCAAAGCCTCCTGTTAGCGATATTCTTATTGAAACCCTTGCTTTTGCCGAAGGGCGTTTCTTAAGCATTCATCCCTTTCTTGATTTTAACGGCAGGGTTGCAAGGATGCTTCTGTTTGCGCTTCTTTATAGACTTAATTTACCGCCTGTGCAGTTGGTTCCTGATGAAAAGGATAGGCAGGGAAGGATAGAATATCTTGCTGCCCTTTCAAAAGCAGACAATCTTGAATGGCAACCTTTAATCAGCGTATGGAAGAGAAGGATTGATAAGGGGTAAAATGAATCAAAGGCAAAAATGCAAAGATGAAGATGGCGCCTTAAAAGATAACAGGATAAACAGAACGGTTCTAATTAAATGCGATTGTGTCAATCTATGGGGGCAGACATTAAAAACCATTCTGCTCTTGTGGCAGGCAGCGAAAAGGCGAATTGGCACAACAGGAAAAGGCACACATTATGTTTTAAAGGGGCGACAAAGGGGCAATAACATGTCACATTAGCAGTTGAAGGGAATAACATAGATGCTTCTCTTTATTGACGGAACAGCCGCAACCGGCGGTGACGCCAAGATTGACAATTAAAAATTATGGCTTTCGCTCTACAAGATGCTTCACACAAGCGGCGGAGAGGCGGATTGAAAGGATTGTTGCGGAAATGTGGGGAGGGGAGAAATAATTATGCTCACTCAATCTGAAGCAGATGTTTTATTTGCAATACTCAAGAAGCCTGAATCAATCAACTCTCTTGCCTTTCCTCATACCGTCGGGGAATTGCACTTGTGGAGGAGAAAAAATGACCGATAAAACAAAAACCTCTCTTCTTCCAAAAGGCTACAAATCTTTCCTGCATGCAATTAAGCAGCGAATCCACGAAAGCCGCATCAGGTCTTATCATGCGGTAAACAAAGAACTAATAGACCTTTATTGGAATATCGGCAGGGAGATTGCGGAGAGACAGGAACGGGAAGGTTGGGGAAAATCCGTCGTTGAAAGATTATCTCACGATTTGAGCGAGGAATTCTCAGGGACTACAGGGTTTTCCTCACCCAATCTGTGGTTTATGCGTCAAATGTATCTTGAATACAGGGAATTTCCAAATCTCTTACAGCTTGTTAGAGAAATTCCGTGGGGTCAGAACATTGCTATAATGACAAAGGCAAAAGATGTTCATGAGAGAGAATATTACCTTCGTATGACGGCTGAAATGGGTTGGAGCAGGGTGGATAAGCTTCCAAAACCGGAAGAACTCGAAAAACAGATTATGCAGGAACTTGAAGGTGTGTCGGATTAATGAAAGGGGCTATGAGATTTACGACCTTACGCTGGATGATATAGCAATTATCCATGACTCATAGAGTGGAGGGGAGAAAATAAATGAAAGCAATAATTAGCACGGAGTATAAAATATTCTTTAAAGAAATCAAAGAGCGTATATATAAAGCTCAATATGATGCTCTCAAAGCTGTAAATAAAGAGCTTATAAATCTCTATTGGGATATTGGGAAATCAATAGTTGCAAAGCAGGAAAAGCTTGGCTGGGGTAAGGCGATTGTTGAAACTCTCGCAAAAGACCTGCAAAAAGAATTCCCGGGAATACAGGGATTTTCCGCAAGAAATCTCTGGAATATGCGCACATTTTATATTACTTACAAAGACAATCAAAAACTGCAGCCATTGGTTGCAGAAATTAGCTGGACGAAAAATGTCATTATTATGGAGCGTTGCAAAGACGATATACATCGCGAGTTTTACATCAAAACAACAAAGAAATTCGGGTGGACAAAAGATGTCCTGATAAATCAGCTTGAAGCAGCCGCATTTGAGCGGTTTATGGCAAATCAGACGAACTTTGATAAAGCCCTTCCAGAAAAATATAGGCATCAGGCAAAGCTGGCGGTTAAGGATAAATACTCCTTTGATTTTCTGGAACTCGGCGAAGAGCACTCAGAAAAGGAGCTTGAGCGGGCGCTTCTTGAAAATGTGAGAAAGTTTCTTATAGAGATGGGCGGCTATTTTACATTTGCAGGCAATCAATATCGGCTGGAGATAGATGGAGAGGAGTTTTTTATTGATTTGCTGTTGTATCACCGACAACTGCGCTGCCTTGTTGCAATAGAGTTAAAAATAGGAGCGTTCAAACCCGAATATGCAGGCAAAATGCAGTTTTATCTTTCCGCTCTTAACGACATTGTGAAACTTCCTGATGAAAATCCTTCAATCGGTATCATATTATGCAAAGACAAAAGCCGAACAATTGTTGAATATGCCTTGAAAGATACAAAAAAGCCAATAGGCGTATCTACTTATAAACTGACAGAGAAACTGCCTCGTGAACTCAAAAAATATCTGCCGTCTCCTGAAGAGATGATAGAACGAATAAAATATCTAACGGGATAAACGGACGGTTCTTTTTATGTGCGATTGTAACCTATGGAGCAGATATTAAAAACCATTCTGCCCTTGCGGCAGGCAGCGCGAAAAGGCGGATTGAGGGGATTATCGCGGAATTATGGGAGAGGGGAAATAAACTGTGAAAACACTTTTATTTTTTGAATCAGGAGCGCAGTCTGTTCCGCAGATTACAGCGTGGCACCTTGCCGACCTTGGTGAGTATCTTGGCAAGCAGAAACTTTATGAGCGGCAGGCGCCGCAGAAACTTAAGGCGCTGAAAGAACATGCCATTATTGAGAGCGTGGTCTCTTCCAACAGGATTGAAGGCGTTAATGTCGCCCCTGCAAGGGTAAAGGAAGTAGTATTTGGCAGGGCGCATTTGCGTGACAGGGACGAAGAAGAGGTGCGCGGTTATCGCAAGGCGCTCGAACTGCTTCATACGAAGTCCAATGCCCTTGCGGTATCAGAAAACACTATTCGCGCACTTCATCGGTTAGCGCGGGGCGGAATAGGAGATGCAGGCGGGTATAAAAGCAGAGACAGCGAAATCATAGAGCGGTATCCAAATGGGAGGGAGCGCATCCGCTTTAAAACGGTTCCTGCGCGTGAAACTCCGCGATATATGAAGATGCTTATAAAAGCATGGCAGAATTGCATTAAAGAACGGTGGACGCATCCGTTACTTGCGCTGGGAGCGTTTAATCTGGATTTTCTCTGTGTGCATCCATTCCGCGATGGAAACGGAAGGGTGTCGCGGTTTCTTATGCTTTTGCAGTGTTATCATCTTGGGTATGAGGTCGGTCGGTATATCAGTCTTGAGCGCATTATAGAAGAAAATAAGCAGCGGTATTATGAAACCCTTGAACAAAGCTCCAAAGGCTGGCATGACGGCAAACATGATCCATGGCCATACCTGAATTTTGTGCTCTCCATTCTTAAAACTGCATACAAGGAGTTTGAAGAAAGAGCCGGCGCTACAGTAAGTCCGCGTGGTTCTAAAACAGAGATGGTGCATCACGCTATTTATGCTATTGACAGAGAATTTACTGTTGCAGATATAGAAAAGAAATGTCCTGCTGTCAGCCGGGATATGATACGAACAGTGCTTAAAAGTATGCAGAAAGCCGGCAAGGTTGAATGTATCGGACGGGGTCCGGGCGCATTATGGAGGAAAAAGGATAATACCTCTAAAAGAGGGTAATAAAGAGGGTAATAACTAAAGAAATTGCATAGATGATAAACGAGATGGTTCTCTTTCGGTAGGAAGCAGAAACCGTATTTATTATGTTAATCCTCGGAATTGAGACTTCGTGTGATGAAACTGCGGCTGCAGTAGTAGATGTTTCTCATGAACATGGTATCAAAATTAAATCCAATATCATTGCCTCACAGCATGAGATACATAATAAATATGGCGGTGTTGTTCCCGAACTTGCCTGCCGCAGGCATGTTGAAAATATAAGTCCAGTTATAACTGAAGCATTAAATAAGGCAGGGGTTAAGATTACGGATGTAGAACTTTTTGCGGTAACTAAATGCCCTGGTCTTGTGGTAGCACTTCTTGTAGGTCTTTCCACTGCCAAAGCAATTGCATATACACTGAAAAAACCTCTGATTGGTGTAAATCACCTTGAGGGGCATATCTTATCCATTTTTTTGGAAAAGCCTGATATATCTTTTCCATTTGTCTCTCTCCTTGTTTCCGGCGGGCATACAGAACTTTATCTGGTTGAAGATTTCGGAAAATATAAGGTACTCGGAAGGAGCAGGGATGATGCGGCAGGTGAGGCATTTGATAAGGCTTCAAAGATGCTTAAACTCGGTTATCCGGGAGGACCTGCTATTGAAAAAACAGCCAATAGTGGAAATCCTATGTCAATAAATTTTCCAAGGGCATATATAGACAAGGATTCCCTTGATTTTAGTTTCAGTGGTGTTAAAACGGCACTAAAAAACTATCTTGACGGCTTTATCCCACCTTATTCAACATCAACAATGTTTTTACCTGATGTGGCTGCAAGTTTTCAGCAGGCGGTAGTGGATGTTTTGATTAATAAGGCATTTTTAGCAGTAAAAATGTATAATGTGAAAACTATTGTAATAGCAGGCGGTGTTGCATCAAATAAACTTTTGAGAGAGGGAATGAAAAAGAGGGGAACTGCTGAGGGAGTTAGTGTTTATCATCCCAGTTCAGTTTTATGCACAGATAATGCGGCAATGATTGCATGTGCCGGCTACTATAGATTTAAAGAAAATAAATATAATGATTTTTATAGTCTTGATGCAGAGGCACAAATGAAATTGTAATATTGAAGCACTGCTTGGAAGCTCTCCTGAATTTCTGCCTTAGCTTATGTCTTTAAAAAGAGGGTAAAATCAAATAGTTATGGTATCGTATTGATTTATAAAGAGATATATTCTTGATTAAATTTTACGCATTCTTAGAAAATAATAGTGGGAATAAGGTTCTTGGACGAGTTTTTAACAGCTTATTAACAATTTCTGTTGATAAGTTTTTATAAAAAATACAGATTATTTTAGTCTATTTTAGCATTACTCATGCCACCTGAAGAGAACTCCTCTCTTTTCTTTTTCTTTCATTTGCAGAGAGGTGTTTTTTCCTGAGCCGTATATTACTTGGTGTTATCTCCACCAGTTCGTCACTTTCAATATATTCCAGTGCCTGCTCTAAGCTCATTTTAATCGGAGGCGTAAGTTTTATTGTGTCATCTGCCCCAGCCGCCCTGACATTTGTCAATTTCTTCTCCTTGCATGGGTTTACAACCAAATCACCTTCTCTTGAATTTTCTCCTACTATCATACCCTCATATACCGGAGTAGCGGCATCTATAAATAATTTACTTCTCTCCTGAAGGTTGTTCAGTGCATAAGTAGTTGAAGCGCCATTCTCCATTGCAATAAGGACACCATTCTGCCTGAATGATATTTCGCCATGATAAGGTGCGTATCCATGGAAAGAGTGGTGCATTATGCCCGTTCCTTTTGTGTCAGTCAGAAGCTCAGAACGAAGCCCCATCAACCCCCTCGCAGGAACTATATATTCTAATCGTGTTACCCCTGAATCCAGAGGATTCATATTTTTCATATCGCCTTTTCTTATGCCTAATTTTTCAATTATCTTGCCTACATAAGCCTCTTCTACATCTATGATGAGCAATTCAACAGGCTCCGTTATAACCCCGTTTTCTTCCTTTAATATGACCTCAGGTTTTGATACCTGAAACTCATACCCCTCTCTCCTCATTGTTTCAATAAGAATGCCGAGGTGAAGTTCTCCTCTCCCGCACAACTTAAAGGCATCTCCGCCTTCAAGCTCCTCTATTCTAAGGCTTACATTACTCTTTAACTCCTTAAAAAGCCTTTCTCTTATCTGCCTTGATGTTACAAATTTTCCATCCTGACCTGCAAATGGGCTTGTATTTACCATAAGGTTTATGGAGAGTGTTGGTTCATCAATCTTCGTATAAGGGAGTGCCACCGGGTTAGATATATCTGAGATTGTATCGCCAATATCCACATCCTTAGGTCCTGCGATTGCTATAATATCTCCATATGAGGCATCATTAATCTCAACCTGTTTTAATCCTTGGTAGCCTAAAAGTTTTAATATCTTTGCAGTCTCTGTAGTCCCGTCTTTTCTTACAAGTGCTATCTGGTTGCCTGCCTTAACAGAGCCGTTAGCTATCTTTCCAATGGCAATCCTGCCGAGGTAATTATTATAGTCAATAGTTGTAACCAGCATCTGAAATGGTAATTGGATATCACCGGGAGGAGGTGGCACATGTTTTACCACTGTTTCAAATAATGGCAGTATGTCTTTACCCTTTTCTTTAGCGTCTAACATTGCGATTCCCTGTTTTGCAGATGTGTAAACAACAGGAAAATCTAACTGATTATCATTTGCGCCGAGATGGACAAACAGGTCAAAAATTTCATTTAACACCTGGTCGGGTCTCGCCTCAGCCCTGTCTATCTTATTTATAACTACTACAGGTTTTAAGTTTAGCTCCAGAGATTTTTTTAGAACAAATCTTGTCTGCGGCATGGGTCCATCACACGCATCAACTAAAAGCAGAACGCCATCAACCATGCGGAGTATCCTCTCAACCTCTCCGCCGAAATCTGCATGACCGGGTGTATCAACTATATTGATTTTGTAATCGGTATAATAGATAGAGGCGTTTTTAGAAAATATTGTAATGCCTCTCTCCCTCTCAAGTTCATTTCTGTCCATGATCCTCTCTATAACCTGCTCATTTTCGCGGAATATCCCTGACTGCCTGAGCATTGCATCAACAAGTGTAGTCTTGCCGTGGTCAACATGGGCAATTATCCCGATATTTCTAATCATGTTTCCATTCATAACTTCTTAATTCCTTTCTAAAAAAAATAGACATCCCTTTATCTAAATAATCTTAGATTTTCATCTTCCATCAAAATATTTTTTGGGAATATTTAAAACTGGAAGGGGAACTTGATTACCATTATTGCATTAATTACAATTTATTACAATATAAATTTGCAGAAGGGGGTAAAATTTATGTGATAAACATAAAATCCTATTTATCCAATATCTCCCTGATTTTTTTTAGGATATCCTTATCTGTAAACGGTTTTGATATAATATTTAGCCCTTTTCCAGTTATTTCTTTAATGTGCAGAGTATCGCCGGTATATCCACTCATAAAAAGAACCTTTACAGTTGGTAATATATTAACTATTGCATTATATACATCTTTCCCATTCTTTTTCGGCATTATAACATCAAGGATGACAAGTTGAATCCTGTCCTTATTTTTTACAAATTTTTCTACAGCACTATCTCCATCTACAGCTTCTATAGTCTTATAGCCGTAATTCTCAAGTATGCTTATGGTGGATTTTCTAATAATTTCATTGTCTTCTGCTATAAGTATTGTTTCACTGCCTCTTTTGGGAATAATCTGCTCTGCAAGTTTTAAATCTTCATACTTTAGCTCTTTTATTGGCAGATATATCTTAAAGGCAGTCCCCTTGCCGGGCTCGCTATATAAATCAATATAGCCCTCATGCTGTTTTATTAATCCATACACCATGGCGAGCCCAAGCCCTGTTCCTTTACCTACCTCTTTTGTAGTAAAGAATGGCTCAAATATTTTCTTCTGTGTATTTTCATCCATGCCTGTGCCTGTATCTGTAACTGTAATGAGTGCATATCTGCCGCCTTTGCCGAAATCATGGGTATTAATAAATCCATTATCCATTTCTATATCAGTCGCTTCAATTGTTAGTGTTCCGCCATTGGGCATCGCATCTCGTGCATTTGTAGCGAGATTTATTAATACCTGCTCTATTTGCACGCCATCAGCCATAATTGCTAAATCTTTTTCAGGGATGCTAATCTTTAGTTCTATATCCTCTCTCATAATTCGTAATAAGAGTTTTTTGGTAGAGGCAATAACATCCCTTAGATTTGTAAATTGCAGATTGAGCGCCTGTTTTCTGCTGAATGCAAGCAGTCCTTGGATTAGATTTGCCGCCTTTAATGCCTGTTCAACTGTTTGTTCTGCGTGAGCTCTTAGTGGATTATCTTTTTCCATCTTCATTTTTAGCAATTCTGAATTAAGTATTATGCCTGTAAGGATATTATTAAAGTCGTGTGCTATGCCGCCTGTAAGCTGTCCAACTGCCTCCATCTTCTGTGCCTGACGAAATTGCTCTTCAAGTTTTTTAATTTTCGTTATATCCTCTTTGTATGCAACAAAATTTGTAATGATTCCTTTATCATTTTTTAATAGAGATATGGTTGCATGTTCCCAAAACAGCTCACCATCCTTTTTTTTATTTAGAAACTCACCATGCCAATCCTTTCCGGATAAAATAGTTTTCCATAAGCTTCTGTATGTCTCAGGGGGTGTTTTACCTGAGCTAAAGATTTTTGGAGTTTTACCTATTGCCTCTTCTCTTGTGTAACCGGTTACATCAAATAATATTGGATTGGCATATTCAATATTACCTTTTGTGTCTGTAATCAAAATGGATAATGTGCTCTGCTCAATTGCATGAGACAGCTTGCGAAACTGCTCTTCTATCTGTTTACGCTCAGTTATATCCTGAACTGTCCCATTCATCTGAACAGCCTCATGATTGCTGTCAAAAATCACTTCAGCCTCTTCATGAACTATACGCACTGTTCCATCGGGTAAGACTATGCGGTGGTCAATGCTGTAGGGCATATTTTCATGTATGGCTTTATTAACCAATTCTTTTACAAATTCTCTATCATCTGGATGAACTAAATTCAGGAAGGCTTCATATGTAGCGCCGAATTGCTTTGGGGTTAGTCCGAAGATACGATATATTTCATCAGACCAGAATACATTTCTGGCTATATCCCATTCCCAGTTTCCTATTTTTGCAATTCTCTGTATGTTTATAAGACTGGCTTCAATTTCTTCCTTTTGCCTGTGTAGAGTAATGTCTTTAACTACATTTATAAAGTGGACTTCTCCAGAATCGGTCGTCTGGGCTATGAAGGTTTCCTGAACCCAAAATGTGCAATTATCCTTACGCTTTACGCATACTTCTTTTATCTTTTTACCAGTTTTTATGCTTTCAACGATTTCTTTTCTATCTTCAATATTGCAATATAAATCAGTGATTTTTAACTTCAAGAATTCCTCTTTTGAGTCATAGCCAAACATTTTGCACGCTGTTGTATTTACGCTTATTATCCTGCCTTCCTCCGAAGTTATTATTATGCTGACAGGTAATTTATCAAATAAATCTTTATCTTTATATGTTTCTATTAGTGTTTTCATATTGTTGTGTAATAAAATGCTCTAAATCTATTAAAGATATTGGTCGGGGCGAGAGGATTTGAACCTCCGACCACCTGAACCCCATTCAGGTGCGCTGCCAGGCTGCGCTACGCCCCGTAATTTGAATTATATATGATGAGGGTTGGGGATGCAACTGATGAGTGATAATATGAGTGATGATAAAATTTGACAAAGTTGGTGTGAAGGATAATATTATAAGCATATTAATTTGGAAAGGGGGGTGTGTATGATAAGGAAGCCGGCAGTGGCAGGAAAATTTTATCCGATGTCACCTGATGCAATTAATAAACAGATAAAAGAATTTGAAGTTGAGGTAAAGCAAAAAATAGATTGTCTTGGGGTTGTATCACCTCATGCAGGTTATGTTTATTCAGGGGCAGTGGCAGGTGCAGTTTATTCCAATATAAATATTCCTGATGATGTGATTATTGTAGGTCCTAATCATACAGGGCTTGGGGAGATGGTATCACTTATGGCTTCAGGGGAGTGGGAGATGCCAAATGGAAATGTTAAGATAAATGCCAATCTGGCAAACGATATTATATCCAGTTCCAGATATATAAAGGATGATGCCCTTGGACACCTCCATGAGCACTCTCTTGAGGTTCAGATACCCTTTATTCAGCATTTTAAGAAAAAATTTAATATTGTTCCTATAACTATTATGACTTTGGACTATGAACTATGTGAAGATATAGGTGCTGCATTATCGGCGGCTATAAAAAATTTTAATAAACCTGTTTTAATTGTTGCGAGTACAGATATGACCCACTACGAGTCTCATGAATCGGCAAATGTAAAAGATAAAAAGGCAATTGACCAGATATTAAGATTGGACCCAAAAGGGCTTTTTGAGACTGTGGTTGATAAAAATATATCCATGTGCGGCATTGCCCCGACAACAGCTATGCTTATTGCCTGTAATAGACTCGGTGCAAGAGAGGCAAGATTGATTAAATATATGACATCAGGTGATGTAAGCGGAGATTATGAACAGGTAGTAGGTTATGCAGGAATGATTATAAAATGAATAATTTTTTTTAAAAATATTCTTGACAAAAACCAACGATGGTATTATAGTTTTCATGGAAAATAGAACAGGAGGTGGACTGATGAGAAAAAGTAATTTTAAATTATTTGCAATTTTTTGTGGTTTAGTATTAATTTTGATTCCACTGGTTGGTGTGGTGAGCTGTGCAAAGAAAAAACCACCAGTACCTGTCGTTGAAAAGACCACCAAAGATGAGGAGATGAGAAAGGCAGAGGAGGCGAGAAAGAGGGCAGAAGAAGAGGAGAGATTAAAGGCAGAAGATGAGGCAAGGGCAAAGGCTAAAGAAGAGGCAAAGAGAAAGGCAGAGGAGGCAAGATTAAAAGCAGAGGAAGAGGCGAAAAAGAAGGCAGAAGTTGAAGAGAAAGAGGCTGAAGAGGTTGCAAAGGCGGCAGAAGAGGCAAAGGCAGAAGAAGAAGCAAAGGCGGCAGAAGAGGCAAAGGCAGGTAAAGAGAAGACAAGCCATGAGGTGGTGAAGGGTGAATCTCTCTGGAAGATAGCAAAATATAAAGATGTGTATGAAAATCCCTTCATGTGGCCCATTATTTATAAGGAAAACCACGACAAGATAAAAGACCCTGATTTGATTTATCCAAAACAGGTATTTTCAATTCCAAGAGATTTTTTATCTGGAGATAAAGATAAGGCTGTCAGACATGCAAAAACAAGGGGAGAATGGTCACTGCATGACGGTCCTGAGAAATACTGGGAGGACGGTTACAAAAAGAAATAAATATATTTAAGATGGACACCCAGCACATAAGGTTTATGTGCTGGATTTTTTTCTACTTAAGAAGAATTTTATTGAAAATATACCATAAATAAGAAACAGAAGTGAAATCATCCAATTAGTAAAACTGTTTGTAAAGACAGCCTTCGTAAATAAGTAGCATCCTGATAGAAAGAGAATAATTCCTATTGTAAGGGTTATAAAGCCGTTTGCACCTTTTGCCTTTCTTTTTGACAGGGCTTTCCTCCATTTTCTCTGGGCAAAATAAAGCTCAATCCATGAGATAAAATTTAATTTTTTGTTCAATGGGGCATTGCAGAACATACAATGCCTGTCTCCAACCTTATTTGGAAAACTGCATTTCCAGCATAATAAAATCTTTTTATCAATGGCTGTCTGGTTTTCTATATTTTCATTCATAAGATATTTGCAGCCTCTTTAATTAATTCGGGAGTAACCTTTCTTTTGCTGCTTATAGAGTATTTATTTATTTTTTTTATAATTGCACTCAGCCCTTCTATATCACGGTTGAAATGATTGAGTATATAATCTGCCGATGTGTCAGATATTATCAGATTTTCATCCAATGCCATCTTTTTTAATATGCTTTTCTTAATTGTTCCATGATTTGATTTTATTGCTGCAATCATCCCCGATAAAAGGCGTGATTTCAGATAACTATTTAATCCTGTCATCTGGTCAGGTGAGATTCTGCCGGCTACAATAATCCTTCTTCCTTTTGATACCAATTCATTGTAGATATGAAATACTTGTTCCTGCACTATCTCAATATTATTAATGAAGTGTATATCATCTATCATCAGTATATCAACCTTTTTATATTCTCTTGATATTGCAATAATTTCCTCATAGGAGAAGGTATTATCATATCGTTCAAGTATGTCAGATGAAGAAACATAAAGCTGGTTCAATGAGGGAAAGGATTGATTAATAGAATTTCCTATTGCATTCAGGAGATGGGTCTTGCCTGTCCCTGATTCTCCGCAAATGAATATTGGATTTATTCCTTCAAGAGGAGTCTGGCTGACAGTTAGCGATGCCTTGTAGGCTATTTCATTTTCCTCGCAGACAACAAAATTATTGAATGAATATTTCGGTGTTGTGTGAAAGTCAAAGATTAGCTGAGAATATTTTGATAAATTTTGAAATTTCATATTAAAAAACTAAAATATTTAATTACGATTCGTTTGATTTTACAAGAGGTTATTGCCCCCGAATAGAGGTTTAATTTTATTTTAATGTGGATAACTGTTCTATGAAATCATCTTAACGGAATGTTAACCCATTAAAAAACATAGCAATCTTGCAACATATTGAAATATAAGGCGATGCTAATTTGCATAAAAATTAATCAATTTGTCTGAAACCCTGATTTTTAGGGCAAAAATGGAATATTTTTTCAAGTTTTCCACAGGTTATTAACAAATTTTGTTAAATGGTAAGAGGGAAGATTATATGGATTCAAATAATAATTTCTATAATCAACCTCTCTTAAAGAGATTATATGAAAAAGTGCAGCATTGTCAAGAAAAGTAAGGGGTTTTTCCTTGACATTTCTCATCTTTAAAAACTATTATATTTAAGAGAGTGAAAAATAAAAACATTGGATGACAAAGAAATGATTGAAGAATTAAAAGGGAGTATGTGAAATGTCTGATAAAAAAAACAAAAATCAAAAATCAAAGGTCAACACTAAAGAAGTCCTCGTATTTTTTCTTTTGTCTCTGAGTTTATTATCTGTTTATCATATCAATGCCTCTGCTGAAGAGAGACATCATAGCCACTCTCCGTTTAAATCAATAGATGAATATATACAGAGGATGGAAAGCCCTGACAGGGTTGAGTGGCAGAAGCCTGATAAGGTTGTTGACTATCTTGCAATTAAAAATGGAGATACAGTGGCGGATATAGGGGCAGGGTCGGGTTATTTTACAGTGATACTTTCAAAGAGGATTGGCGAGAATGGAAAGGTCTATGCCGTGGATATTGAAAAAGGTATGATAGAATACATAGAGAAGAGGGCACAGAAGGAGGGGCTGAATAATATGAATTATATTTTGGCAAAACCTGACGACCCCCTTTTGCCAAAATCTTCTGTTGACCTGATTTTTATATGCGATACATATCATCATATTGAAAAGAGGGATGGTTATTTAAAAATATTAAAAGATGTTTTGAAAAAAGATGGAAGACTTGTTATAGTGGATTTTCATGCAGTGAATACTCCAGTGGGTCCGCCGCTGAGTATGAGAATACCGAAGGAAAGGACAGTGAAAGAGATTTTGAGTGCAGGTTTTAAGGCTGAGGCTGAGTATTTTTTCCTGCCGTATCAATATTTTATTATATTTTCAAAGTAAACCCCGTTAGAAGTTCTCATGAAATTATCTAACGGTTGATTATTTCACTACTTTTCAGTTAGTATAACTTCTAACCGGGTAAAGGAGGATGCCTATGGATGAAAAAAGTAATGCCGTTAAAGATGATGAAGTAATTGAAGGGGATGTATTAAAATCATATAAAAACAAGGATACAAAGAGGGATAAGGAGATATTGAAAGAGAGATTTTATCACGGCTCTAAAAAAACAAAGCATCAGGTGCCGAAGAAAAAAAGTTAAGGAGTGAAAGAGTTATAGAGTTAGGGAGTTAAATTCTTCAACTCCTTAACTCCTTTACTCCTAAACTCCCTAACTTTTAAAGGGGGTTGAATGAAGAAAAAGGATATTCAGTATCTTAAAGGTGACAAATTAAAACATTTTGTAAAGGTGAATGACCCTTATATGCCCAGAGGCAGCAAGCATGAATTATCAATCTGTAAAAGTTGTCATGCAACTTACAGGGAAAAAAAGTGGTTCATTGATGAGGAGTTATATAAGAGTAGCATTAAGAAAAAAACTGTCAACATAGTTATATGTCCTGCATGTTTAAAAATCAGGGATAATTTTCCAGGCGGTATTGTTACTTTGGGAGGTGATTTTCTAAAGAGTCATGAGGATGAGATTTTAAATCTTGTGAGGAATGAAGGTGAAAGGAGCCTCAGGGATAATCCGCTGGAGAGGATTATGAGCATTAATAAGATTAAAGGCAGAATAGAGATTCAGACAACCAATGAGAAGCTGGCTCAAAAGATTGGAAAGTCTGTTTACAAGGCATATTCAGGTGAGTTAGAGTATAAATGGTCAGAAGATGATAAGTTTGTAAGGGTGAACTGGAGCAGATAACAAAGATAGATGATTAGCCACAGACATACACGGACTTTTTAAACCGTTTATGCCGTTTAAACTGTTTGAATGTTATTAATAAGTCAGTGAAAGTCTGTGGCTATATTTTTATGGAAAAGGTAAAGAGACCAATAAGAATTACTGATACAACTTTGAGGGATGCACATCAATCCCTCTGGGCAACGAGGATGCACATTGAGGATATACTTCCCATTGCAGAGAAGATTGATGAAGTGGGGTATAACTCTATAGAGGTCTGGGGCGGTGCTACATTTGATGTTGCTCTGAGATATCTTAACGAAGACCCATGGGAGAGGTTGTATAAGATTAAGGATAAGATAAGAAAGACTCCACTCCAGATGCTCTTAAGGGGGCAGAATATTGTAGGTTATAAAAATTACCCCGATGACCTTCTTGAGGCATTTATAGTAAAGGCTGCTGAGGGTGGTATAAATATTTTCCGTGTATTTGATGCCCTGAATGATGTAAGGAATATTGAAAAGGCAATAAAGTTTATAAAGAAAGAGGGTGCCCATGCACAGGGGACTGTGTGCTATACTCGCAGTCCGGTTCATACGATAGATATGTATATAGAAGGTGCAAAGAGGCAGCTTGATATAGGTATAGACAGCTTAAATATAAAAGATATGGCTGGAATCCTTACCCCTTATGTAGCCTATGAACTGGTCTCTGCATTAAAGAGTGAGATTAAAATACCTTTGCAGATTCACTGTCACAGCAGTAGTGGAATGGCAGTTGGAACATATCTGAAGGCGATTGAAGGTGGTGTAGATATAATAGATTGTGCAGCAGCACCCCTTGCACTTCAGACATCACAGCCTCCAGTAGAGACCTTTATTGCAATACTCAGAAATACAGAATATGCTACAGGGTTGAAAATGGAGGCACTCCATACAATATCGGAATACTTTGAGAAGATAGCAGCGGAAAGAGCACCCAAAAGAAAATGGCAGACACTGATAGATGTCTCTGTCATAGAGCATCAGATACCCGGAGGGATGGCATCAAATCTGATAGTCCAGTTGGAGCAGCAGAATGCACTGGATAAATTTGAAAATGTGCTTTTAGAGATTCCGAAGGTAAGGGAGGAGCTTGGATGGCCCCCCCTTGTAACGCCCACAAGCCAGATTGTAGGGACACAGGCAGTTATGAATATCATTACAGGAAAAAGATATAAGGTTGTCCCCAATGAAGTTAAAAATTATGTCCGGGGATATTATGGAAGGTCGCCAGCACCTATAAAAGATGAAATAAAGAAAATGATAATAGGTGATGAGGAACCGATAAAGTGCAGGCCTGCTGATTTGCTGAAGCCTGTAATGGATAAGTGCAGGAAGGAGTTAAAGGAGAGCGGCTTAATGAAAAAGGAGGAGGATGTTATAACATACGCACTCTTTCCTGAGGTCTCCATGGAATTTTTTAGAAAGAGGGACAAAGGAAAGTTGAGAGCCAGGAGTCGGGAGCCGGAAGTCAGTAATAAAAGTGAGGATAAATATAGAGAACTATCCTCTATTTTCAAAATTGTAACTTCAAGCAGTGTCTCTGAATTTGAATGGGAAAGGGAGGGGAGGAAGATAAAAATAAGGCAGAATCCTGATAACAAAAATATTAATAGTAGCACAGCTCTGAAACCTGAAGCTGTATCTGTCAATATTAAAGATGAAAAAGAAAATAAGAAGGCAGAAGGAGATTATTCAGAGATACTCTCTCCGATGGTTGGGATATTTAGTATAAAATTGTCTGCCGAGTCAATGCCATTTGTTGAAAAGGGAGTGATGGTTGAAAAGAATCAGACCATGGGTATTATAGAGGCAATGAAGATAAAGAATGAAATTAAGGCTGATAAAAAATGCAGGATGATAGATATATTTGTTAATGATAAAGACCCTGTAGAATACGGACAGCCACTCTTCCTTGTAGAATCCCTGTAAAGACAGTGATAAGTGAACAGTGGGTAGTGATTAGTATTTGCTGACCACTGACTGCTGACCGCTGACCACTGATTATGCACAATGTAAAAAAAGTAACAGATTTAATTGAGGATGATGGAAAGCAGTATATTAAAGAGCATATTACCGAACTCCATCCTGCCGATATTGCAGATATCATAGAGACCCTTGATGAAGAAAAGAAAAAGGAACTCTTTAATCTCCTTCATACCAAAATCGCATCCAAGGTCATAGTTGAAGTAAATGAACACTCAAGAGACCAGATCCTTGAAGATATAAATAAGGAGAAGCTTACAGATATTGTAGAGGAGATGAGCTCTGATGATGCAGCAGACCTTATAGCAGACCTGCCAAAAAAAGAAGCCAAAGATATTCTTGAAAAACTCCACTGGGAGGATTCTACAGAGGTTCAGAAACTTTTAAAATATCCTGAGGATACTGCAGGCGGTATTATGCAGACAGAACTTCTGTCTGTCCGCGAGGAGGTGCTTATAGAGGATGCAATAATCCAGCTTATGGCATTATCAGAAAATATTGGGGATGTCCCTAATGTATTTGTAGTAGACAAGAACAGGAGATTGGTCGGGATTCTGCCTGTGAGGAAATTATTGATTGTAAAACATGAAATGCCTATCTCTGGCATAATAGACAGGAATGTCATCTCTGTGAATGTGAACGAGGATCAGGAAGAAGTGGCAAATATATTTAAAAAGTATGATTTGGTATCTCTGGCTGTAGTGGATGATGACAGCAGACTAGTCGGTAGGATACAGATAGATGATATTGTGGATGTCCTTGTTGAAGAGGCATCTGAGGACATGCTGCATATGGCAGGCATATATCAGGATGAAAAGATTATGGACCCTCCGTTAAAGTCTGTAAGAATGAGGCTGCCGTGGCTTGTAATAAATCTTGCAACTGCGATCCTTGCGGCATCTGTTGTAGGGTTATTTCAGGATACGCTTCAGGCTATGGTGATATTGGCGATGTTCATGCCTATTGTAGCTGGTATGGGAGGCAATGCGGGGACTCAGGCTCTGACTGTGACTATAAGAGGTATTGCACTTGGCGAACTCTCTTTTAATAATGCAAAAAGGGCGGTTCTAAATGGAATAACAATAGGGTTACTTAACGGTGTCGTTACAGGGGTAATAATGGCATTGATTGCATATTACTGGAAGGGAAACTATATGCTGGGGATAGTATTAGGTCTTGCCATGATGGTA
>MHDO01000124.1 GCA_001805005.1 Nitrospinae bacterium RIFCSPLOWO2_12_39_16 | reverse complement strand
GGAATTGTTATAATTGATGAAAAGGGGTATAAAATAGATTCCGCAGTCAAAATTACTGATAAAAAAATGAAGAGGGTTGCCATTCATAACCTTTCCCTTCCGGCTAAGGTCTTTTTTGAGTATGAATACAGGAAAAATGGATTTGTTATAAAAGTAATAGAGGAGTTTCCAGAAAAACTACCTAAATGAAAGAGGTAATAATTATGAAAGACTATAAAAATATCTTAAAGGGTGTCTGCTTTTTAATTCTGTTCGTATGCTCATCGGCATTTGCTGTTCCGACCAATAGCGATTATGATGCTTCACCTCCTTTTATGGCGACATCTGTTGAGCCAAATGTCCTCATCGTGCTGGATAATTCAGGAAGTATGTGCGACCAGGCTTATGCATCATCTTATGACCCATCAGGATTTACCAATGGACTGTATTACGGCTATTTTGACGGTTCCAAGAATTACCAATATACCAATAATGGCAGATGGGAGGAGACATCAGATGCTATGACTACAGGAACAAGTTCCAATCCAATTGCCACCGGCAGTTTTCTCAACTGGGCAACAATGCGAAGGGTTGAAGTGGCAAAGAAACTCCTGATAGGTGGAAAGGCATCACCCCGTTCCCCAAGCGCCGGTATTACTGTAAAACTAAATGGTGAATCTGCCTGTTCTTCTTCATGGGATTTTAGTAAAGACTATGATACTACAGGGGAGAACCTCATATATCCATTTGATGGAAATTACCGTTTTACAAGAGAAAGTGGTGATTTGAGTGTAAGTCCAATTAGTGCTGGAAGTAATACATTTTATACATATCCCGATTCTGACATTGGCTCCGTCCCCGGAGGCTGGAGCGAATATCCGTCAGAGGGGACAGTTACAGCATGGGATAAAGTTGTTGAATCATCAACAGATGATGATACAACCTATATTCAGAACAACAATACTACCGACCCGGTTATACTGGGTTACAATTATACACAAGCTGAACCTGGCGGCACTATTACTGTTACAGTCCAGGTAATGGCAAAACAAACAGCCCGCGGGCAGCCAAGATATATAATAGGGGTGCTACAGATAGACAGCGAGTCGGTTCCTTATGAATCAAACAGTTCTAAAATAGGCACTTCATATTCTCTCTATTCCTTTACATGGGGAAGCAATCCTAAGACAGGGGCAGCATGGACATGGGATGAGATTAAGGGAACTGCATCATCAGGAAAGATAACGGGTTTTGGAGTTAAGGCTGCAGACAATTATGCATCCCTTTATCCCCGTGTAACACAGGTTTATCTTGACGCTTCAGTTACTACCCCTTCCGGCGGACCTTATAATACAATAGTTGACCAAGGGCAGACAAAGGCAGAAGGTATTATTGATACACTTGGTGATGAGGCGAGATTCGGTCTGGCTTTTTACAATTATGGACAAAATTCCAGTGAAGGCTGTTCAGGAGGCGGTTGTGAAGATGGAGGATATGTTGATAACTATGTAGCCTTCAGCACTGCAACAAATATGATTACATCTATTCATAATATGACCCCCTCTACATGGACACCCCTTGCAGAAACTCTTTATGAAATGGTGAGATTTTTCAGGCAGGACTCACCCTATTACAGCAACGCCCCTGCTGACTATCAGACAGGGCTTAGTTATGACTCATATTATTTCAGCTATCCTGCCTCAAGCTCTAATTCTGACCAATATGTTCCATGTGCCAAGTCATTCATCCTCTTTCTGACTGATGGAGAATCAACACAAGATACGAATATTCCGGCTTCCATAAAAGGCTATTCCACAGGATACAGATTTGCGGGGACTACTGTTGGGACAACATATTCATCAAACGGCACTGACTATATGATTGATGTTGCTTACTGGGCAAGGACAAATGATATGCGTCCGGGATCATGCACAACAACTCCAACCTCGTTTCAGCAATGTCTTACTGGAACACAGAATGTAATTCTTTATCCTGTGTTTATGTTTGGGACAGGCTCAACCCTGCTGAAAGACGCCGCAATTACAGGCGGTTTCAAAGACATGAATTCTAATAATCTGCCTGATTGTTCAACAACGCCGGCAGAGTGCTACAGGGATTCAGATGAAGACGGGACAGTAGAATCCAACGGTAATGACCTTCCGCTTACCTATTATGAGGGGGATGACGGCTATGCATTAGAGGAAAATATTACGAATGCCATCAGAGATATTTTAAAGCGTGTGGGATCAGGGACATCCGTATCAGTAATAAGCACTTCTGCAAGCGGGGCAGGCAATATCTATCAGTGCTATTTTCTTCCATCCAAGACAGTTGACAATAATGATATTACATGGCTCGGTCATTTACTCCAGCTTGGTGTGAATGAAAATGGTGAGCTTCTTGATAATGCTGGTAATACACTCACTTTTTCCTTTAATGAAAACGAGGGACAGACATATGTAACAGCAGGGGGGACCCAATATGCACTTACAGAGTGGACAGGCTATAAATGGGATGCAGGTGAAAAACTTGTAACAAAGACTCCAGCATCAAGAACAATAAAGACCTTTGTAGATGCTGATAATGATGGTGTTGTTGACAGCGGAGAATTTATCTCTTTTGAGGAAGCAAATAAGTCAACCCTAAAACCATACCTGAGAGCAGCAGACGATACAGAGTCTGCAAATATTATTAATTTTACCCGCGGCTCTAATATATCAGGGTATAGAAACAGAACATATACAGATGGAACAAATCAGTATAAATTAGGAGATATAGTTTATTCTACGCCCACTGTGGTAACCTCACCTGCAGAGAACTACAGCCTTCTTTATGGAGATAAGACATACCAGACTTTCTTTAATTCAAATAAATCCAGAGACACTATCGTCTATATTGGTGCCAATGATGGGATGCTTCATGCTTTTTGTGCTGAAGATAATGGATGTGATAATGGGGCGGCTAAAGGAGAAGAATTGTGGAACTATATACCTTATAATGTTCTTCCCCATCTTAAATGGCTGACCGACTCTAATTATTCCCATGTCTATTATGTGGATTTAAGGGCTAAGGTTACAGATATAAATTTCTCAAATATGGGGACAAACGGCTGGAAGACTGTTTTAATTGGTGCTATGAGGCTCGGTGGCGGACAGATAAGCGTTACTGCTGATTTCGGGAGCGGCAGTCAGACAAGGAATTTTCAATCCTCTTATTTTGCAATTGACATCACGGACCCACACAATCCAACTCTCTTATGGGAATGGACATTATCAGATGCCAGCCTCGGTTTTACAGCCTCATATCCAACAATTGCAAAGGTTGGCAATAAATGGTTTGTAATTATCGGCTCAGGCTTTAAGTCTGAGTATGTTCCTGATTATACCGGTGCAAGCACACAAACAGGGAAAATCTTTGTCCTTGATGCGAGGAATACTACAGGGACATGGACATTAAACTCTACCTACTGGAAGTTTGACACATCGGTTTCTAACGGTTTTATGGGAGACCCTCTCGCAGTTGATATTGATTTTACGCCGAATAATACTGTATCAGGCAGCTCAACACAAGCTTTTAATACAGAGGTTGTCTATATTGGCATGACCTATGGAAGCACTGGGGCATGGAAAGGAAAATTATACCGTCTTGTCCTGAATGGAGATGAAAATCCAACAAATTGGAATATATACACACTCTTTGATGGAAATTCATTTGCCACTGCAACTCCAATTACCACATCTCCTGCCGCTACAAAAGATGAACTTGATAATCTATGGGTTTACTTCGGAACAGGCAGGTTTTATAACAACACTGATGACAAGTCGACAACTACACAACATACATTCATAGGAATAAGGGATTCTTATTGGAATGGCTCCCAGTGGAAACCCTGCTGGAATGGTTCGTCATGGGAAACCTCACAGGCAAATTGCACCACTACTGGTATTACCTCTACATCATCACTCTATAATTCAGGAGACGTTTCTTCAGTGGTAGAAGGGGGGAGCAGCGGCACTGTTGTGAATTCCGGGACTTATGGCAGCAATGTGTCGTGGAATGATTTTGTTAATAGTGTCTCAACAAGCTCAAGTCTCAGAGGGTGGTATAATAATTTATCAGCAGGAACTACAGGTGTAGGGGCAGAGAGGGTTATTACAAAACCAACTGCAATTGGAGGGAATATCCTCTTCACCACATTTATTCCAATGGTAGACCTCTGCTCATATGGCGGGACAAGCAACCTCTATTCACTATATTATAAAACCGGAACAGCCTATAAGGAATCCACATTAGAAACCCCTACAGAAGCAGAATTGCAAGCTGGCTATTCGGTTGCAAAATCTATAAGTCTTGGTTATGGTATGGCATCAAGCCCTGCCGTCCATATAGGACAGCAGGATGGAGGAACGGCAACTGTCTTCGTTCAGGATAGCACAGGAAGGATAAACAGAATTGATTATCAGTTAGAACTTCCAAAAAGTGGCGTTATATCATGGAAGGAATTATGAAAAAAAACATTTTGTTTATTATAGTATTAGCTCTTGCTTTTATCCTTTACTGCAAAAGCTCCTATTCAGAAATCTATAAATGGGTGGATGACAAAGGAGAGGCGCACTTTACAGATAATCCTGCTGTTATTCCAGAACAGTATTTGAATCAGGTTTGGCGTAAAACAACCCCTCGGGTATTAAGGGAACAGCCCCCTACTCCCCCTTTATTAAGGGGAAACGAGGTTGTAAATGAGAAATCTCCTGCTCCTCCAAAGGAAGATACAAATATTAAAGAAGCCGTCTCACCTAATGACCTGAATGCAGTTACAGTTACCGGCAGAATAAAGGAAGAGGCTACAGAAAAAAAGGAAAAAGTAATCTATTCTGGTTTGGCAAAAAATAACAGCAATGCAGAATTAAATGGTGTTGAGATAACTTTTACAATTAGGGGAAAGGATGGTAAAGAAGAAAATCTCTCTTTACCGATTAAAGGCAAAAAGGGTGAAGGAGTATTGGAGCAAGGGGAATCGGGAAGTTTTTCTGTTCAACCCGAAATGCCTTATCCCTCAATAGCAGGTTATGGATATAACTTCAAATGGAGATTCACTACAACAGAACCTCAAAAATAAAACGCATATGACGCAGATTAAAGCAAAATATTTTTTTAAAAAATCTATAGAAATCTGTGTAATCTGTGGATTAATCAGTTTTTTATTCTTTACATTGACAGATAGCTCCTTTTCTCAATCAGAGCCACCTCCACGGATAACTGTTACCCCTAAAAAGGTAGATCTCGGACTTATGAAAAAGAACGAGGTCAAACTTTACAAGATAATTGTCGGCAATAAAGGGAAGGGAGACCTCTATATTACAAATATACCTGCCCCTAATGAGGCAGGTATTTCGCTTGCCAAAAATTCTATTAAACCAGGCAAGAAGATTGAACTGACATTTTTTTACAGGGGGATTGATACTGGAAAAATAAAGGATTATGTGTCTATAAAATCAAATGACCCAAAGACCCCTTCTGTAAAAATTATTTTGAATGGGGAAGTAAAATGAGCAAAAAATTGAATAACAAGAGTGGTTTTACATTAATAGAATTGATTGTAACTCTTTCCATCTTTGGAATAATGATGGTAATTGCAATCCCTTCTTTCCTTACCTACCTCCCCACAATGAGACTAAAAGGTGCAGCAAGGGATATATCTTCGTCATTTCAGTTTGCAAGAATGAAGGCTGTTTCAGAGAACAATACCTTTGCAGTAAAATTTACAGGCAGTAGTTATTCAATTTATGATGATAATGACAGTGATGATATATATGCCGATACAACCGACCCGCTTGATATAGCTATTAGAACATCAACACTCTCTGATGGGATAAGCTTTGGTGTTGGAACAAACGTAAGTAGTGGAGTAAGTGGCGGTGGTATACCCACTGACTTTATTACCTTTGGGGGAGATGCGTGTGATTTTTCACCCCGCGGGACAGCAGATTCAGGAACCGTTTATATAACAAACACAAAAAACGAGTCCTATGCAGTCACTGTATCCAGCTCAGGAAGGGTAATAATTTACGTATGGGATGGCAATAGCTGGGAATCATCTTAAAATGCAGCAGCTTAATTTAAAAAATCTCTCCCTTCAGGAGATGGAAGACCTTGTATCCTCGCTTGGAGAAAAACCTTATCGGGTACACCAAATATATGAATGGGTATTTCAGAAGGATGTGAGTAGCATAGGAGAGATGACAAATCTCTCTAAAAATTTAAGAAACCAGTTAAGCGAATTATCCTATATATCCCGCCTATCCATTGCCGATAAAAGAGTTTCAAAAGACGGCACAGAAAAATATCTTCTTATGTTGGAGGATGGGAATAGTATAGAGAGTGTCCTAATCCCTGATGAAGACAGACTCACCTTATGTATATCCACACAGGTCGGTTGTAAATTAAACTGTGCCTTTTGTCTTACAGGAAAGGGTGGATTTATTAGAAACTTAAACCACTATGAAATAATAGAGCAGATTCTTTCTGTCCGACGAGAAAAGAAGGATATAATAAATATTGTCCTCATGGGGATGGGTGAGCCTCTTGATAACTATGAAAATGTCATCAAGTCCATAAAAACTATGATATCTCCTCATGGATTAAAGATACCTGCAAAAAGAATAACCCTATCCACATCGGGGCTAATTCCCGAAATTAAGAAACTTGCAAAAGAGAATCTTAAAATAAATCTGGCCGTCTCCCTTAATGCATCAGATAATGAGACGAGAGATAAAATCATGCCTTTAAGTAAAAAGTATCCAATTGAAGAATTGCTTAAAACATTAAAAGAATATCCACTTCCACCTAATAGGAGGATTACATTTGAGTATGTTATGATAAAAAGGTTAAACGATTCCATTGAGGATGCAAAAAAACTTTCAAATATACTTAAAGGTATAAAATGTAAGATTAACCTAATCCCCTTTAATAGTTATGAAGGAGTTGATTATGAGGCACCAGATTATAAGAATGTAGAAGATTTCAGGAACATCCTCATTTCACAGCACTATACTACCATTATAAGAAAGAGTAAGGGAGCAGATATATCAGCAGCTTGCGGGCAACTGAGGGGGAAATGGCAGGGATAATATACATAGTCTCAACACCAATAGGCAATTATGATGATATAACCCTCAGGGCTCTCAATGTCCTTAAAGGAGTTGATGAGGTAATCTGTGAGGAATTTAAAGAAGGGAGAAGGCTCTTAAAAAAATATGAAATTGAGAAACCATTAAGAAGAATGAGTGAGCATAATGAGAAGAGAGATACGCCACAGATTATAAAAGAACTAAAAGAGGGAAAAAATTTTGCCCTTATTACAGACTGCGGAACACCTGTCTTTGCCGATACAGGAAACTATCTTATAAAAGAGGCAATCTCATCAAAAATAAAATTAGTCCCCGTTCCCGGTGCCTCGTCCATTATGTCTGCACTTGTTGTAGCAGGAATCCCTATTGATAAGTTTATCTATTACGGTTTTTTATCTCCCAAGAGTGATATACGGAGAAAAGAGCTTTTAAGCATTAGAAGAGAGATGCCTGTTGTTTTTATGGATACACCATACAGGCTTCTTACACTCTTAAAAGATGTTATGGATGTGTTGGGGAGAGAAACTTATGTTATCCTGTGCATGGACCTCACAACTGATACTGAAGAAATCTTAAGAGGCAGGATAGATGAGGTATTAAAAAGGGTTAAGGAAGGAGAGAAAAAGAGGGAATTTGTATTAATTATTAAACCAAAAGAATAAAACTAATTGACCCGCAGATTACACAGATTTTCACAGATTTTTTTAATCTGCGGTAATCTGCGAAATCTGCGGATAAAGAAATTTTTATATGAAAATTACAAATCAGGAAATCTTAAAATTTATGCGGGAGTCTGTTTATCGTCCACTTACAATGAAGGAATTGATAAAAAATTTTAATATCTCTTCAGAGAATAGAAGCTCCTTCAGGACATTAATCAGGGGGCTGGCAAGTGATGGAGAAATCATTAAAATAAAAGGAAATAGATTTGGACTCCCCGAAAAAATGAATCTTGTTACAGGTGTTGTGCAGGGGCATCCTGACGGTTATGGATTTGTTATCCCTGAAGACGGCGGAGAAGACCTATTTATAAATCCGAGGAGTATGAGAGAGGTAATGCACGGTGATAAAGTTATCTGCAGGGCTGAATCAGCCCAAAAAGGCGGGAAGAAAGAGGGAAGAATCATAAGAATATTGGAGAGAGGGCATAAAACAATAGTCGGCATATATGAGCCGAGCGGCCACTTTGGCTTTGTAATACCTGATGACAGGAGGATAAGCCATGATATTTATATACCGTTTAAATACAGCGGAAAGGCTAAGAAGGGGCATGCAGTCATAACAGAGATTACAGCCTATCCAATGAAAAACAGAAATCCTGAAGGCAGGATAATAGAAATTATCGGTTATCCCGATAACCCCGATGTAGAGATAGATATTGTCCTGAGAAAATATGATATACCCTCAAAATTTCCAATAGATGTTTTAAAAGAGGCAGATGCCGTTCAAAAAGAGGTTACAGATGATGAAATCACAGGAAGACTGGATTTAAGAGATAAAAATATAGTTACCATAGACGGAGAAAAGGCAAAGGATTTTGATGATGCTGTATATGTTGAGAGGCTTAATAATGGCAATTATATGTTAGGTGTCCATATTGCCGATGTAAGTCATTATGTGAAAGAGGGGAATACCCTTGATAATGAGGCATTTAAGAGGGGAACGAGTGTATATTTCCCTGACAGGGTAATTCCTATGCTCCCATTTCAACTCTCCAATGAGATATGCAGTCTGAAACCAAAGGTAGACAGGCTGACTCTTAGTGCATTAATGGAGTTTGATAAATACGGTGAACTAATAGATTATCGTTTTGATGAAACTGTTATAAATAGTAAAGAGAGGATGACTTATACAGATGTGGCAGAGATACTAAATGAAGTTCAAAGTTCAAAGCTCAAAGTTTCAAGTATGGAACTTAAAGAAAGATATTCCTACTTGCTTAAGGATTTTTATTTAATGAGGGAACTGTGTGAGGTTTTGAGAGAAAAAAGGATGAGAAGGGGTAGTATTGATTTTGATCTCCCTGAGCCTTATATAATCCTTGACCTGATGGGCAAACCAGAAAATATAATAAAGGCAGAAAGGAATATTGCCCATAAAATTATTGAGGAATTCATGCTCGTGGCAAATGAGACTGTAGCCATGCACTTTATGAAGCAGGAAATACCTGCCCTATACAGGGTGCATGATGAACCCGACCAGTCAAAAATAATAGAGCTAAGTGAATTCGTATCAAATTTTGGCTATCACCTGAAAATCCCTGTTTTTAAAAAAGGCATAGAGAGTAAGTTTCATCCAAAGAGATTTCAGGAACTGCTAAATAGCATCAGGGGGAAACCTGAAGAGCTGCTTATATCTACAATAACCTTAAGGCACATGAAACAGGCAAGGTATTCACCTGAAAATATCGGTCACTTTGGTCTTGCCTTTGAGAACTATACCCACTTTACATCTCCAATAAGGAGATATCCTGACTTAATCGTCCACAGACTCTTAAAAGAAATAATAAAAAAGAAACATATTCCAAAAAAGAGATTAGACATATGGGAGGAAAGGCTCCCTAAGATTGCCCAACACTCTTCAGAGAAAGAAAGAACTGCGGATGCGGCAGAAAATGATATTGTTGAATTAAAGAGGGTCCAGTTCATGCTGGAGAAAATAGGTGATGAATATGAAGGGATTATATCAGGCGTAACATCTTTCGGTTTGTTTGTAGAACTAAAGGAAATCTTTGTTGAGGGGCTTATCCATGTATCAAGTATGGCTGATGATTATTATGCCTTAAATGAGAGAGACCATTCCCTTATAGGAAGACGGACAAAGAAAAGATTCAGGATGGGAGACAGGGTAAAGGTAAAGGTGGAAAATGTCAGTATAGAGAAAAGGCAGATTGATTTTGTGCAAGTGAAATAAATCAGCCACAGACTTTCACTGACTAAAAAAAGAAAAACTTAATGAAACCACAGATGGACACAGATAAAAGCTTTTAAAATTCTTTTTCTATCTGTGTTCATCCGTGTTTATCTGTGGTTGCTTCTGTATTTTTTGGTTGTAACTTTGCCACGCTGTGAAAATCTGTGAAATCTGTGGTTAAGGGTTTATACGAATCCTTTTGTTATCTTTATCCTGCCTTTCTCCTCAGCCGTCTTTTTTGTATTTTCAAGCCACTGCTGATAGGCATAATTCTGTTTTTCCATTAATATTTTATTTGTGAAATTCTTTTCCTCTTCCTGAAATTTCTTTTCATCAATTCCAGCTCTATCTTTAATATATACCAAAAAATAATTATCATTCACCTTGACCTTATTGTAATCACCCTTTTTGGTATTAAATACTGTCTGCACGAGATTTTCATCTCTCCCGATGCTTGATGCCATCGTATTCCTCGTAACATACCCCGTAGTCCCCTTCATAGCCTTTAACTCATCAGCAACCTTATTAAACTCCTTCCCTTTTTTAAAATCTTCAAGAATCCTGCCTGCCTCAAGATCAACGATTTTTTTAGCCTCTTCATCTCTGTATGCCTTCTCCACCTCTCCCTTTATCTCTTCAAATTTAGGAATGAAAGCATCCTTTTTCTCTTTATTCCTCAATATGTAAAACTTCCCGCCATCCTCTAAAATCTCACTTACCTCCCCCTTCTTTAATGCAAACGCACTCTTACTCAAAACAAGGTGTTCTCTATCATCTTTCTTAAAACTGCCTCCAGAGGCAGTAAAATGTTGTTTCCCTTTTACAACAGCATTAAAATCCGCACTCTTTAAATCAGCACCCTTTTTTATGCCCTCAAGTTCAGTCTTTGCAATATTTTTTGCATCACCCTCTTTTAGAATCTTTACAATATCCTCTCTTACCTCTGAGAGGGCTTTTGTCCTTTCATCTTCAATCTTCTCAACCTTTATTATGTGGTAGCCGAATGGTGTTCTGACAGGCTCGCTCAGTTCCCCTTCTTTTAAAGCAAATGCAGCGTCCTCAAATTGTTTTACCATCTGCCCCTTTGAAAAAAAGCCAAGGTCACCACCTTTACCCTTATTTGGGTCATCAGAATATCTCTTTGCCAGTTCTGCAAAATCCCCGCCACCCTTCAATTCCTGTAAGACCTTTACTGCCTTTGCCCGCCCCTCAACTTCTACCTTCTCATCTGCGTCAGGTGAAACAGCAATGAGTATATGTCCTGCCTTTACTCTCTTCGGAATTTTATATTCATTTATATGCCCGTTATAATATTCATTTACCCTGTTGTCCTCTATTTTAATATTAGCCTCAAAACCCTTTAAGTCTGCTGCGATATATTCAACAACCATCTCCTCCACTCTCTGGAAAAGGGATTTGTTATTATTATAAAACTCTTCTATTTTATCCGGAGTAAATGTTACCCTGTTTATAAAATTGGAAGGGCTCAATATAAGATAGTCAACATCCACCTTTTCATTTGCACGGACATAGGCATCCTTCACCTCTTTTTTTGAGATCTTCACACCGTCCTTGATCAGATTTTCCACCTTTTTTATGAGGAGGTCTTCCCTCACCGAATCTTCAAAACCGCCGGGGTTCATCCTGTTTGCCTGAAGTATTCTTATGTATAAATCTTTATCAAATCTGCCATCCTTCTTAAATATATCCATCCCCTGAATCTCATCAATAACCTCTTCATCTGTTAAAACCAAACCCTCCTGTTTAGCAATGGATAACTGCAGCTTTCTTGTTATAAGGGAATCAATTGCAGCCTTTTTTACAATAGGGGCAAACAGTTCTTCATTCAAGTCCCCCTGCTGTTTCTTATAAAAATCCAATATCCTCTTATAAAATTCCTGATATTCACTGTATATTATTTTTTTGCCGTCAACTGTGGCAACAACACCTGCCGATGTCTCATCCCCCATACCCCATACTAAAAATAAAGAGCCGACAAATGATGCAACCACTGTCCACAGCACAACCTTTATTACCCACGATTTTGCATAATCTCTCATGAACTGAAGCATTTTTTCTCTCCTAAATAATTTTAAAATTAGACAGGATATACAGGATTACCAAAAGAATATAAAAGAGTTTTTATTAATCCTGATTATCCTGTTAATCCTGTCTAAACGCTATTATAATGCTATATCAAACCCGACTGTAATCTTACTACCGTCAATACTCTTCTGTTCACCACCGACAGTGTATTTGTCTTTATATTTATCATCCTGCAAGTCCCACAGAGATTTGAATGTCATTCTTGCATTCTGAGTGATATACCATGCACCCTCAATTGCAAAGTCAGCATTTTTATTTGAATCTGCACCGCCATCTCTTT
>MHDO01000123.1 GCA_001805005.1 Nitrospinae bacterium RIFCSPLOWO2_12_39_16 | reverse complement strand
TAGGACAATCTTTCGGATTGTACTATTACCCATATCAGCAACGAATAGGTTTGTCCCATCTGTGGTTATACCATGAGGATATTTAAACCTTGCTGATGTTTCCGCGGCATCTGTCGAGCCGTAGGCGCCAGCAGAGCCTGCAATAGTTGTAACAACACCAGTAGATATGACAATCTTTCGGATTGTATGATTGCCATAATCAGAAACAAACAGATTTGTCCCATCTGTGGTTATACCCATAGGATAATAAAATCTTGCTGATGTGCCTGTGCCATCATCTGAGCCAGAAGAACCGGCAGTGCCTGCAAGTGTAGTAACTACACCTGTAGATATGACAATTTTACGGATTGTATTATTGCCAGAATCGGCTACGAACAGGCTTGTCCCATCTGTTGTTATACCCTCTGGATAATAAAATCTTGCTGATGTGCCTGTGCCATCTGTTGAGCCAGAAGTAGTAGCACCAGCTATAGTTGTTACAACACCTGTGGATATGACAATTTTACGGATTTTATGATTATAGGTATCAGCTACAAATAGATTTGTCCCATCCGTTGTTATACCATTGGGATAATAAAATTTTGCTGCTATTCCTGTGTCATCAGTTGAGCCAGTAGTGCCAGCAGAGCCGGCAAAGGTAGTAACCGCAGCATTTGCGCTTGTAAGATTCAATTCAGTGCCCTGTATAGAGCCTCCCATTAGTGATGATGGGAGACGGTCCAGTGCACTGACTTCAGCAGTAGAAAGAGCGACATTGTATAGACGAATGCGAGCTACTGCCCCGGCAGAGGCTTCGTCGGAATAATCAAGGTCATCCTGGAAGAAGCGTAAGATGTTATTGGTGTCAATCAAAGCATCATCAGACGAGTCAATAAATGAAAACTGCTGTGTGCCATTCACATATCCAACCACATTTTTTGAAGAGTCACGGGTGAGGACTACCTGAACAAAAGAGTTTGCAGTAATGGGAGTACCTGTGCCAATTGCAATGTTATAAAAATTCAGATTGCCATTGTAATTATACAGTCCATTATCGCTACCTTGGTTCTTGAAGTCCAAAATTCGGCAATAGCCACTAACATTAGTAAAAGAAAACAAAACCACCACTGAGTAAGTGCTATTTGAAATAATATCAGTTGTCGGGGAAAGTGATAACCCATTGTCTTGGGCAAAGTTCAGAACAGTGCGTGTAATACTGTCCACTGTAGCAGTCCCAAAAGTATTACTACCTAAATCAACCAATGCCGGCGCTGTTCCTACAGAACTTGCGAGTGTGTTCTGAAACTGATAGTCAGCTTTAAGTGTGGTAACAGTCGCCGAGCCTGTTGTAAAACTCCATGAATAACTACTTGCCATTGCATTGCCGGCACTGTCTTTGACTCCTGTTGTAATCGTTGCTGTGTATGTGGTGCTGTATGAAAGATTACTTGATGGTGTAAATGTTGCGGTTGTGCCAGAATAAGTAACCGTGCCTGCAACAGAACCTCCATTTGAAAGGGTAAATGTAGTCGTTGTAATCGTTGATGAATCCATTGTTTCGGAGAATGTCGCTGTAATGGATGTGGTCATGGCAACCCCTGTTGCACTACTTGCAGGACTATTGGCTGAAACTGTCGGTGCTGTTGTATCAGTTGTGGTAGTTGTATCGGTTGTGGTTGTAGTGGTGGTAGTTGTCCCTGTGCTCTGGGCAACCATCGTAATATCAAGTGTTACAGGTGTGCCGTCAAGGTCTGCTGTAGATTCTCCTTTATACAAAACAGTCCCCGAACTATTCTTTGCCTCGCATAGAAAATGCCTGTCGTCTCCATTTTGAATGCTGAATGTCTCTGTTATAGATGACTGTCCTGCAATGAGGACATCCTTGTTTACTGTAGTCATGTCAGAGGCGCTTATTGTAAATGATATTTTAGATATTTCCGGCGGGATTGAACTTCCTCTAAACCCTGAACCTTGATTGGAACCGATAAAAGGCTTTTCACTCCCCCCAAGGGTTATTTTCACAAAGGATTTTTCTCCCTTTGATGATGATGCCCCTCCTCCACCCCCGCCGCAGGAGATTAAAAGAGAGAAAATTAAAACCAATATGTAATACCTTTTCATAACAATTACCTAACAACCCTTTTATTAAAGGGGCTTTTTAAGCAACTCATTAAAATTTTACATTAATTGTTACATCTGTATTTTGTAATGTCTGAGGCTGTGTCTCTGTAACTGGTAACAGTGTTATTATATCACCTATTGAATCATTTGTTACATCGGTTATTGCTGTAACTGTTTCTGATATGACAGTAATATCTGTTGGCTGTGTAAATCCAAAGACATCTTCACCGCCAGCTATCATAGTATCAGGATTTGTCGCCATTACATCAATTTCCTCCATATCTATTGTTGTAATAGTAGGACTTGCCGACATTATATCAATTTCCTCCATATCTACTGTTGCAGATGGTGCGGTATCTAATACAGGCTTTTCTATCACTGGCATATCTGTTGAAGCCACCTCTAATCCTGAACCAGTTACAGGAGAGTCGGTTGAAGGGGCTATTTCACCTGTCTCAGCCTTTGCCTGACCATCTCCTTCAGGTTTTTCTACTTCTATCTTTGCCTCTTTTACTTCAGATTTATCTTCACCCTGTTTTTCTTCTTTTGATGAATCTTCTTTTTTCTGGTCTTTATCTCCTTTGTCTTCTGCCTTTGCCTCAGTTATTGTCTTCTTCTCTTCTTTTGTTTTCTGCTCTTCTTCCTTCTTTTCCTTTGGTTTCTCTGCTGGTGCTGTATCCTTTGTGTGTTGCGTCATCTCTATATTTGATGCAGGTCTCGGCGGTAAGGGAGGGGCATCAATTTTTATAAATGTTATCTGTCCTGCATTTACATTTACAACCTGTTCAGGCATATTTGGATTGACTACAAAACCCTGACCTTCTTTGAAGATGACTCCTGTTATACCCCTATCATAGAATACAAAGAAGTCTGTCCCCTTTACACCTGCTATTGCTGTTGGTGTGTTGATATTAAAGGTTGAGGCACCTATTGCTACAGGGATTATACCCTTTGTCTTTGATACCACTGCCCTTACTTTACCCCTGAATAGACCCAATGCCCCTTTGTTTCTACTATTATCAGGATTGAATGTGTATTCGTCTATCTTCAAACGGGTCTCGGAAGCTATTCTTACTGTTGTGTCATCCTTGAATGTGAGCTCAGCCCTCCCGTCACTCTTTGTCCTGACTATATCTCCCATTGATACATTATCATTAAGATTGACAGGAACAGCCTTTGTATCACCTTCCTTAAGTATGTCAACCCTCCCTTCTGCCTTTGAGAAAAAGCCAACTGTATCGGCAAAGGCAGGAAGGGAGACAGATAGGAAGTAGGCAGTAAGGAGTAGGCAGTAATAGAATGCAGATTTAACTGATTTTCGCTGATTAATAAAATTTGTCATCTTAATAAATACCTCCGTATTCAATTCTCTTAAAACCTTCCCTCCACTCCCATAGTTACCATATTCTTGTTATAGCCATAAACTGATATATTTGAATCTGTGCGGATATAGGCATATTGGAGCTGAATATCTATATCATCATATATGGTATATGAAAGCATTGTATTAAAGGTATATGTAGTATCTGTCCTCTTTTTTAAAAATGTTGTATGGGTGTTGTCAAAGCTCTGTGAATACCCCTCCCCGCCTAAATTTAGTGTTAAGTGTTGAGTGATAAGTGTCAGTGGATATATAAGGGAGAATCCTATTCTATTTCCAGAATACTGCCAGTTTTTTCCTTTTGGAGTTTCTCTGTTATATTCATATCTCGCATTTATAAAACCTTTATTCTCGGATAGGAGATAAAACCATGAGATGCCAATATTGGTATCATTTCCTTCCCTGTCTTCATTAGCATTTACAGGGGCTTTTACATATTTTTTATCCTGATATTTTAATGAGCCAGTGGCAAATTGAGTTTTATTAATAAAAAATGTATAGGTTGGTGAGAGGGTAATTGTTTTTAGATAATCAATATTGGCAACACGGGTTAGGTTATAGCTTGTAAGGAGGCTTATTGAACTGCCTTTAAGGTTATAATTCGGGACAAAAGCTATGGAATGACTCTGGACATCGTAGTTCTTTAGTCTTCCATGCATATTTTGATAGAGGGAATATTGCGCCTTTAAACCATAAGGGGCTTTCAGTTTTGGGATATATTCTGCCCTTAATGTTCCTATTCCTGTACTGTCAGACTCCCCTGATATGCCTGCTGATGCCTGGACATCGCTCGGTTTCAATATAACATTATCATCGTGCTGATATTGAATGCCTGCTGTCCATCTATATGGTCTTTCTTTTTTAATCCTTTTTGTTATTGCCTCTATATACTGGTTTGCAAACTGGGCAATATCTGCATTTGGGTCACGGATTACAATCTCCTTTAATATCTCCCTTGCCTCCTGTAGATTCCCTTCCTGCATGTTTGCAATTGCTATCTGGTAGTCTGCAGAGGTAGCAAGTTTTTCATCCAAAGATTTTGCCTTTTTAAAGGATTCTATTGCCTCTGTTCCTCTCCCAAGTTTTAGCAATACCAGACCTTTCAGAAATGTGGTCTGGGGTGTCTCTTCTATGCCCTGACTTTCGGCAAGCTCAAGTTCCTTTAATGCCTCTTCCGTCTCCGATAGCTGATATAGGACATCGGCAAGTTCAACAACCGCCTCTTTGACCCTTGGTTCAAGGCTCAATGCGTCCTTGAGGTTATTCTTTGCCTCTTTATAATCCTGAATCTTTTTATAGGCAATGCCGAGGTAGTATGCTGCCATTGATGAGGAGGGGTTTAATTCCCTTACTTTCTTAAAATCCTCTACTGCCTCTTCGTAATTTTCTTCTTTGAGGTTGGCAATCCCCTGTTTGAGATGGGATGATTGAGTTTGAGAAAATGCCTGTTCTGAAATTGAGATAATAATCAAGATTAGAAATATGCAGAAAGGGTAAAATTGAATTCGTCTGAACATTATATTTTCCTTTTGACCAAGATAACCTTATTATTTTATCTCACAGATTGTAATAAAAGTCAATCTTTGCTTCAGGTTTTTGTCCCGCCTACTATTATCTTTGGTATCCTTAGTGTCGGCTGGGCATCGGAGACAGGGGCACCCTGACCGTCTTTACCACATGTCCCTATACTAAAACCGAGGTCATTCCCCACCATATCTATCTCTTTAAGAACCTCAGGCCCGTTTCCTGTCAGTGTCGCACCCCGGACTGGCTGTTTGATTTTTCCATCTTCTATCATATACCCTTCACTTACCTCAAATACAAAATCTCCATTGACTATGTTTACCTCTCCGCCACCCATCTTTTTTACAAAGAGTCCTTTTTTTACGGATTTCACGATTTCGGCAGAATCCATTTTACCGGGGGCAATAAATGTATTTGTCATCCTCGGTATAGGGCGGTATTTATAAGACATCCTCCTCCCGTTTCCAGTTGAAGATTTTCCACCCTTCATTGCACTCAGTCTGTCATACATAAATTGTTTAAGTATCCCGTCCTCCACAAGGACTGTCCTCTGTGATGGAGTCCCTTCATCATCAAATCTGAATGAACCTCTTTTTGCAGGAAGGGTAGAGTCGTCTATTACTGTAACAAGAGGAGAGGCAATCTTTTCTCCCAGTTTTTTTGAATAGACAGACAACCCCTGTTGAATAAAATCCCCCTCAAGTCCATGTCCTATTGCCTCATGTATCATTGTCCCTCCTGCCTCATTTGAGAGGACAACGGCCATCTCTCCTGCTGGAGCCTTCTCAGCTTCAAGCATCATAATTGCCCTATTTGCCGCCGCCCTTGCCACCTTATCAGGAGACTCATCATCAAAAAGTTCAAAACCCATAAACCCGCCTGCAGACTCATATCCTGTCTGAATTGTTGCCCCATCCGATACAATTACATGCATAACAAATACAATACCGCATCTATCATCTTCCGCCTGTTCTCCTTTAGAGTTTGCTATCATTACCTTCCTTCTCCCATCCTGATACATGACCTTTACCTGCCTTACCCTCTTATCAAACCTTCTTCCTGTTTCATTGGCAATCTTCACCTTTTCAATCTTTTTACCTGCAGCAACATCCTCAACATCTTTCAAGATTGGGAAATCAATATGAGGTCTCCTCACAGTCATATCCAATACAGTCTCTTTATTCCCCTTCGCGGCACTCCTGATCCTTTTTGCGAGAGCAAGGAGAGAATCTTCATTAATATCATTTGTATATGCATAGGCAGTCTTTTTATCATATATCAATCTCAAACCCGCCCCGATGTCTCTGCCGCTTATCACCTGCTCAATCTTATTATCCTCACAGACTATGCTGGTGGATGCTGAATCCTCTATAAACAACTCTGCCAGTTCCCCTCCATTTGCCAATGTTTCTTTCAATATCTTTTTTATAACTGATTGCTCAATCATTTCGGCTCCTCTATTATCTCTAATTGAATCTCTTTCTTTAATTCATCTAAAATCTTCTTTACATCTGCAACAAAATATGGTGATGCAAGAATCTCAACAAGCGACTCCCATCTGTCTATAGTTCTTATAACAGCCAGATTATCATAAGATTCAAAGATGCCGTTTAGATAAACAATATCCTCTCTCCTTACCTTAATTACAATTCTGTAAACATCATCGTAATTTATTACATCTGATTTGTCCGCCATGAAACTTTCTTCCATGTTTTCATAACTATATCTCACTAAAAACTGCCATGTCAAGGTCAACAAAAATCAGTAACAAAAACCTAATAGTGTCAGTGTCAGTGGGAGTGTCAGTATTTTTTGCTGACACTGACACTATTCACTGACACTTCTTATAATTTTCTATGCATTAAAATAACTTGACACTTTAGTTATAGGAATGTTATTTTTTATTTATGGCAAGGTCAAAGAGCAAACATAAAAGGATACAGCATAAAAACAGATTAAAGGCAAAGAAGAGGGCAGAAAAAAGGAAAAAAGCAAGAAAGGTTTCACAGGTGAAACCCCCTGCGGTTGCCGTTAGTTAGTTCATTAATATCCTTTGCTACATTTCACTTACCCCCCTTAAAGGCGAGTTAGAGGAGAGGTCTTCCAAAATCACAAAAATTGGTTTAAAATTTTATGGAAATTTTTACTTTCAATAAAATTAACAGGCAGACTTCAAGATTAATCTATGCATGGCTATTCTTTGCTGTCTCAACTCTTATATTTGCAGGTATATTTGCCTTTCTCCTTGCAATGTCAAGGACACCATTTGTACAGGGTATCCTCCCTGTAAAAAACTATCTTCATACGGCACTTGTAACCCATGTTGTACTTTCTGTTGTAATATGGTTTCTGGCATTTGAAGGCGTCTTATGGATATTGGCAGGCACAATCTTTTCGAAAGGTGAGCTGTTCAGCATCCCTTTATCATGGGTCGGCTTTTGTCTTTCCTCTGGAGGGACAATAATAATAATAATATCAGGTATCAGGGCATGGGGTGAACCTCTCCTCGCAAATTATATCCCTGTATTAACCCATCCTGCCTTT
>MHDO01000122.1:9138-10537 GCA_001805005.1 Nitrospinae bacterium RIFCSPLOWO2_12_39_16 | reverse complement strand
TTTAAGATAAAGAAATACCACATGAACGAAGGACATGCCTCATTCCTTACACTTGAACTTCTCTTAGAATTCAAAAAAGATATTGAATCTGTCTGGGATGAGAGATTTGTGTGGGATACAGAAAGGGTGAAAGATCTATGCGTCTTCACAACCCACACACCTATAGAGGCAGGGCATGATAAATTTCCGTATGATTTAATCAGGGATGTAATGGGAGAATTAATTCCTTTTGATATACTTAAAGAACTTGCAGGCAGGGATAATCTCAATATGACACTCCTTGCATTAAACTTAAGCAAATATGTAAATGGTGTTGCAAAAAAACATGGAGAAGTCTCAAAGAATCTTTTTCCGGGCTATGAGATACATGCAATTACAAATGGCGTTCATTCATATACATGGACATGCGAGAGCCTTGCGAGGGTCTATGATAAATATATTCCGGGCTGGGCAAACGAGCCTGAGTTGTTTGTGAGGATTGGAAAAATACCAGATGAAGAGTTGTGGGATGCCCATATGCGGGCAAAGATAAGGCTGCTATATCATATAAAAGTGACCGCAGGAATTGAAATGAACCCTGATGCTTTAACAATAGGCTTTGCAAGGAGGGCAACTGCATATAAGAGGGCTGACCTTTTATTCTCCGATATAGGCAGACTCAAAAAAATAGCGAAGACAGGCAAGATACAGATTATATATGCTGGCAAGTCGCACCCAAACGACCATCCCGGTAAGGAACTTATACAAAGGATACACAGTTATATAAAGGAACTTAAAGGGAGTATAGATATTGTATATCTGAAAAATTACAATATGGACATTGCATTGAAACTTGTCTCGGGTGTTGATATCTGGCTGAATACGCCTCTGAGACCAAGAGAGGCATCAGGCACAAGTGGAATGAAGGCTGCACATAATGGTGTTATAAATTTCAGTGTCCTTGACGGCTGGTGGATAGAGGGGCATATAGAAGGTTATACAGGCTGGGCAATAGGACCGGTGCCCTCTGAGGTTACACTAACTGAAAATCTGGATACAAAAGATGCTGATGACCTTTATACCAAATTGGAAAAAACTATTATGCCGATGTTTTATAATGATAGGCATACTTGGATAAGGATGATGCAAAATGCAATAGGCAAGAATGCCTATTACTTCAACAGCCACAGGATGATGAGGAGGTATGTCACAGAGGCATATATAAGGTAATCCTTGACTTATTATTTAGCAGGGATATATGATAATACAAGAATAAAAAAGGTGAAAGGAGGTGAAATATATGAAGGTTTTAAAGATATTTGGATTAATATTGTTGGCAGTATCAATATCTACTGATTATGCCTTCGCAAAAAAAGAGAAGGGTATGGGTGGGATGATGCATGGTGAAATGATGGGAGGC
>MHDO01000122.1:6381-9131 GCA_001805005.1 Nitrospinae bacterium RIFCSPLOWO2_12_39_16 | reverse complement strand
GGTGGGATGATGCATGGTGAAATGATGGGAGGCATGAAGGATAACAGAGAAGAACATCATAAGATGATGACCGATGTAATGCAATCTGTTGCTGATTTGGCTGCTGTTGTCAAGGGTTCAGTTGCCGATAAGGCTGCAAAAGATAAATGTGATGCCATTATTGCAAAGGCAGGAGAAATGATAAAGAAGCATGACGAGATGTGGAAAGAGCATCAGCAGAAGATGGAAGAGATGATGAAGTCCCATAAAGATATGATGGAAAAAAAGAAGGAAAAGAAATAAAAACAGTGGTTAGTGTTAGTGATTAGTGACAGTAACTGACACTAATCACTAACACCGGTACTCCTGAAATGACCTATGATGATACAATCAGATTTCTTTATAGTATTGAAAAATTCGGAATAAGATTAGGTCTTGAGAATATCTCTCTTATCCTCAATCTCCTTCAAAACCCTCACAATCAGTTTAAGTCCATTCATATAGCAGGGACAAATGGCAAAGGTTCTACTGCCGCCATGACAGCCTCAATATTACAGTCTGCAGGATATAAAACAGGTCTCTATACATCTCCTCACCTACAGGATTTCAGGGAAAGGATAAGAATTAATGGATTTATGATAGCAGAGGAGGATGTAATTGACCTAACTGAAAGAATTAATTATGAATTGGGAACTCAAAACTCAATGCAACTTACTTTCTTTGAATTTACAACTGCTATGGCATTTATGTATTTTGCAAGAGAAAAAGTAGATTTTGCAGTTGTAGAAGTTGGCATGGGGGGAAGACTTGACGCTACAAATGTTTTAAATCCAGTAGTATCAATTATTACAGAGATTGATATTGAACACACTGAACACCTTGGTAAAGACATAAAATTAATAGCGGGAGAGAAGGGGGGGATTATAAAGGAAAAAGGAACTGTCATTCTGTCATCCCGTAAGCCCGATGTAATTGAAATAATAGAATCTATATGTAAGGATAAAAATGCTAAACTTTACAGAATCGGGAGGGATTTCGGATTTCGGAATGCGGAATGCGGAATAAGGAGCTCAAAATTTGAATTTCACAATCCAAAATCCGCAATCCAAAATTTTAAGATTCCACTTCTTGGCAAATATCAGATAATTAATGCCTCAATCGCAATAAAGGCATCACTTATTATAAAAGAAAGTGGATTTAAGATTGATGAATCAAATATCAGAGACGGATTGAAAAAAGTCCAGTGGAACGGAAGGCTTGAGATTGTATCAGAGAATCCCATTATTATTTTAGATGGTGCACATAATCCCGCTGCCGCAAAAGCTCTGTCGGAAGAACTGAAGAAATTTCGGAATGCAGAATACGGAATACGGGTTAATCAGCTTATGCTAATTATTGGAATATTAAAAGATAAAGACTACAAAGGGATTATCTCTTTCCTGGCTCCGATTGCAGATTATATAATTATCACAAAACCAAAAACTGATAGAGGCAGGATAGCTGAGGACTTAAAAACCGAGTCTTTAAAATATAAAAAGGATGTAGAAATAATTGAAGATATATCTGAAGCGATTTCAAAGGCAAAAAGCTATACCAAAAGCGATGACATCATCTGTATCACAGGCTCATTCTTTACAATTGGAGAGGCGATAAAATGGGTATCCAAAATGGCTTGAGATGTGAAATGTCTCATGCCATAATTAACCATTAATGAGAAAAAATCAAGAAATATTCTGCCTGCTATTAACTATATGCTGTTCAGTATTTATAATTCAATATTCTTTTGCCGAGGAACTGACCCTTTCTAAAAATATAAAGGAGCAGATTTTTATTTCAGCTGATAGGCTTGAGTTCATAAAAAATAAAAACCTTATGGATGGCAAGGGTAATGTGGAGATATGGCATAAAGATAGAGCTGTCTTTGGTGATGCAGTTGAATTTAACACTGAGACAGGTGATGGCTTGATAAATGGGAATGTGGTTCTCTCTGATACTGAGAGCCAGATATATTCTGAATCAGCAGAGTTCAATATGAAAGCTGAAACTGGTATATTGCATAATACCGAGGGGGTTATAGCGTCAAAATATTATTTTACCGGTGAAAAGTTAGAAAAGGTTGGCACGGACAGATATACAATATTTAGTGGGACACTTACAACATGCTGTGAGGAGACACCTGCATGGAGATTCAGGGTTAGCAAATCGCGCCTGCGCTTAGAACACTACGCCTTTTTAACAGGCTCATTCCTTTTGATTAAAGATATTCCGGTTTTTTACCTCCCTTTTTGGATTGTCCCCATTAAGACAAAAAGGGCGACCGGATTTCTTGCCCCTTCCTTTGGTTCAAGCAATAAAGACGGATTTTTTATAAACAATAGTTTCTTTTGGGCAATAACAGACCATCAGGATGCAACAATTTATCTTGATTATCTTGAGAAAAAAGGATTACGGGAGGGGCTTGAGTATAGGTATTTCCTAAGTAAAAACAGCTCAGGTAATTTTTTGGGCTCTTATTTAAAAGAGAGGGATACGGAAAGGGAATTATATAAGATAAATTTTGACCACAATCATCTGTTTACATACAATGTTCAGGGGGCAGTTAAGATTGACATTGTGAGTGGAGCCAATCCTGACAGGGAATATGAGGATGATACTAGCATGAGAACGAGGAGGTATACAGATTCCTATATGAGGCTTACAAAAAACTGGCTTTCAAGGAGTCTTCAGATTCTTGGACGAAAGAGGGAGAGTGTGGAATCGGGTTATAGCGA
>MHDO01000122.1:0-6373 GCA_001805005.1 Nitrospinae bacterium RIFCSPLOWO2_12_39_16 | reverse complement strand
TTATAGCGAGGTATATGCCCAGTCACCAGAGGTTGTATTTGTAAATCAGAAAGAGAGGATTGGAAATTTACCCTTCTTTTTCAGCATGGATTCATCCTTTACGAGTTTCAGGAATGAGAAGGGTGTAAATAAGATAGAATTGGAGAGGGCTGACATTTATCCAAGGATTACTTATACACTTGATAGATACCCATGGATTACACTTACACCTGCTCTGGGTTTGAGGGAGACCTATTACAGCCGTGGCTTAAACAAGAGGGATGGTTTTACGAGAGATATCTATGATATTGAATTGAAGATGGAGGGACCAAAGCTCTTCAGGATATTTAATACAAAATCTCCTCTGAAACATATTATTGAGCCGAGGGTAATTTACAATTACCTGCCTGATATGGATATGAAAGACAGGGGAGAGATAATACAGATAGATGCTGTTGATTCTGTAACATCTAAAAGTATCATTTCCTATTTTTTGACAAACAGGGTTTTAATGAAAACCGAAAGCACCAATGAGATTGTCAGATTTGAGATAAGCCAGCAGTATGATATAACCGAGGCGAATAGAAATGACAACCTGCAGGTAGTCCCTCGCCGCCCATTTTCAGATTTAAGATTTGACCTTGATACCCACATCATAAAGCCTCTCATATTTAATTTTGATGCAGGATACAATGTCTATGAAAGTCAGATTAATACAGCTAACATGGATATCGGAGTTAATTATAAAGATATATTGTATCTGACTACTGAGAGGAGATATACAAGGAAACCTGAATCAACTTTTCTAACAGGTATTACGGGTGTTAATCTGACAAAAAAACTAAATCTCCAATACAGTGCAAGATATGATGAATTAAATAAAAAATTTATTGAAAACGACTATAGTGCCACCTATTCATCAGGATGCTGGGAGGTATCCTTTGATGTGGTTGACAGAAAATATTTTGTAAATAGCGAAGAGAGAGATGAGATGAAATTCTTCTTTTTGATAACCTTGAAGGATGTAGTATCTATTGGGAAAAGAGGAAATCTTGGGTTGATTCAGAGGAAGATATAATGTGCTAATATGCTAATTTGTAAAATAATAACCCCATATACTCATGCACAGCTCTGCCTGTATCGCCTAATGATGAGACAGACGGGAAATAATCTTCCCATCCATATTTCATGCCTTTCCATGTTTTAAAGTCAGCCGGCAATGGTGTGACCTCTATATCTACCCTTTTAAAGCTAAGAACAGAGCGCTTCATATGATATGCCGATGTTACAAGTATAGGTTTTTTGAATTCCATTTTTTTGCAGATTTCTCCTGCATATCTTGCATTTTCAATTGTATCCCTGCTTTTATCCTCAAGTATAATTTTATTTGAAGGAACTCCAAGGTCAACAAGAAAACGCTTTATAATGGGTGCGTCGGATGGTTTATTTTTATAGACCTGTCCGCTTGATACTATAATAGGAATGTTAAGCCTATTCTGAAGCCTCACGGCAGTTACAATCCTGGCAAGTGCATCACCTGTGGGAGAACCAACGCCGGATAAATCAGAGGACCCTATATTTGAACCACCTCCTAAAAGTATTATAACATCTCCCTGTGGGTTTTTTGGTATCTCAATGTTAGACTCAAGTCCTGTAATAATGGCATCAGCTACAGGCGATATAGAAAGTGTCCAGATGAAAATACCTGCCAAGCAATTTACAATACCTCCATTCCATTGTTTCTTGAATAAAAGACGTATGCCTGAATATATTAAAAAGACAATAAAGATTCCAGGTGGTAGAAGAAAGGGTGTTAATATCTTTTTCAGGATAAACATATTTGATAGTATCGTAAAAGTGTTTTTTTATAAAAAAGTTTTTTTACGATTTAGCCATATTTATGTGGTACTAATTATAATAATATTTATCATGATATGTCAAAGTATCTTCTCTTACTTGACGGCAGGTTTGAAAGATATTAGAATTGGTAACATATAAATTTTTATCATCATTTTATGACAGGACACGAAATCAGAAAAAGATTCTTCGATTATTTTAAGAAAAAAGGGCATACGCTTGTAAAAAGCTCCTCACTCATACCCTCCGCCGACCCTACACTCCTCTTTACGAATGCAGGGATGGTTCAGTTTAAGGATGTATTTCTCGGAAGGGAGAAGAGGGATTATAAGAGGGCTGTTTCATCACAGAAGTGTGTCCGTGCAGGGGGAAAGCATAACGACCTTGAGGTGGTGGGAAGAACTGCGAGGCACCACACATTTTTTGAGATGCTCGGTAATTTTTCTTTCGGAGATTATTTCAAGGAAGTGGCAATTGAGTATGGGTGGGAGTTCATGACAGAGGTTGTAAAACTGCCTAAAGAGAAACTATGGATTACTGTATATAAAGATGATGATGAAGCATTTAAAATCTGGAATGAAAAAATCGGAATACCCGCCAATAAAATTGTAAGGCTCGGTGAGAAGGATAATTTCTGGAGTATGGGTGATACAGGTCCATGTGGTCCCTGCTCTGAGATACACATAGACCAGGGGGAAGGGATAGGGTGCGGCAGACCTGAATGTAATGTTGAATGCGACTGCGATAGGTTTATGGAAGTATGGAATCTTGTATTCATGCAGTATAACAGGGATGCGAGTGGCAAGCTTACTCCGTTGCCAAATCCGAGTATAGATACGGGAATGGGGTTGGAGAGGCTATCTGCTGTAGTGCAGAAGGTTAAGAGCAACTATGATTCCGACTTGTTAAAACCGATAATAACTTATACAGAAGGGCTTTTTGAAAAGAGATATGGCAGAGATAGTAACATGGATATCTCATTCAGAGTTATTGCAGACCACAGCAGGTCAATGACATTCCTCATTGGTGATGGCGTCATGCCTTCAAATGAGGGGAGGGGTTATGTGTTGAGGAGAATCATTCGCCGAGCCTCAAGACATGGCAGGATGTTGGGGAAAAGCGAGCCATTTTTATTTAAAACCTCTGATGTTGTAATTGACCTGATGAAAGATACATATCCTGAACTGCTTGATAGAAGGGAGTATATTTCAAAGGTGATTTCTACAGAGGAGGAGAGGTTCAGCAGTACACTTGATTTTGGGATGAAGATGCTGAATGACATGGTTGAAAGCCTGAAGACAAAGAAGGAAAAAATGATGCCGGGTGAAGAAGTATTCAAGCTGTATGATACTTATGGATTCCCCCTTGACCTCACAGAGGATATAGCAAGAGACAGCGGGCTTACAGTTGATTCGGCTGGATTTAACAGGGCAATGGAGGTGCAGAAGGAGAGGGCAAGGGCATCATGGAAAGGCTCTGGAGAAGAGGGGATTAAGTCTATATACAGAGATATAGGTCATAAAATAAAAGGGACTCAATTTATTGGATATGAGCACTTGGAATCAGAAGGGACAGTCCTCTCCATAATAAAAGGTAATGACATGGTTAAATCTGCATCAGAAGGTGAGCAGGTTGAGATAGTCCTTGATAAGACTCCATTCTATGGTGAATCAGGCGGACAGGTGGGTGATACAGGAAAGATTTGGAATGATGATACCCATATAGATGTGTTAGATACAAAAAAACCTCTGCAAAGCCTGATTATCCATAGTGCTGTTGTCAAGAAAGGGAGCATCAAAGTTGGCAATACAGTAAAAATATCAGTGAATCAGAATAAGCGAATGGAAACAGTATTAAATCACTCTGCCACACACTTGCTTCACACTGCATTGAGAGATGTCCTCGGAGACCATGTAAAACAGGCAGGCTCGCTTGTAGCCTCTGACAGACTCCGTTTTGATTATACCCATTTCTCTGCACCGAATATAAAAGAACTGCACAGGGTTGAAGAAATAGTTAATCAAAAGATAAGGGAGAATTATCCTGTGGAGACATCAATAAAGGGACTGGAGGATGCTATCAAGGGAGGGGCTACCGCACTCTTTGGCGAAAAGTATGGGGAAGAGGTAAGGGTTGTGAAGATGGGTAATTACAGTATGGAGCTATGCGGTGGGACTCATACGAGGGCTACCGGGGATATAGGATTATTTAAGATAATCCATGAAGGCGGTATAGCATCAGGCATCAGAAGGATAGAAGCACTCACAGGTGAGAATGCGTATAGATATGTCAGAGATGAGGAAGAGCGTCTTTCAGAGATAAGAGAGATACTTAAATCACCTCCTCATGAAGAATTGGCAAAAGTAAAGAAGGTTTTAGATAGAAGCAAGGAATTGGAGAGGGAATTGCAGAAACTAAAAGAAAAGATGACAAAGGAAATGAGTGGGGACATAATGTCAGAGATAAAGTCTATAAAAGGGATAAATGTCCTTTCCAAAAATCTTGGGAATTTTGATATTAAGGACTTGAGGTCATTTATTGATTCTACAAAGGTTAAAATCAAATCGGGTGTTGTAGTGGCAGGGGGAGTAACAGATGGCAAGGTCTCTCTCGTTGCAGGAGTTACAAAAGATTTGATATCAAAACTCAATGCAGGTGAGATAATAAAACAGACTGCGGTTATTGTGGAGGGTAGCGGAGGCGGCAGGGCAGACATGGCACAGGCAGGAGGAAAAAATCCTTCAAAACTTACCGAGGCGCTGGAAAAGGTGTATGAGATAGTTGAAAAGATGCTATTGTGAATAAACTCCTCATTTTTGCAAAGTCACCAATAAATGGGAAAGTAAAGACACGCCTTAAAAAAGATACCCCACTGACTGATGATGATATCCTAAAACTGTATACCGCCTTTCTAAAAGATACAATTATCTCAGCCTCTCTCTCAAAGGCACAAAAGATATATATAGCCTACTATCCAGAAGATTCAAGAGGTGTAATGTATGACATAGTTTTTCAATCTTCAATCTTCAATCTTCAATCTTCAATTGAATTATTTCCTCAATCAGGTAATGACTTTGATGACAGACTCACAAATGCCCTACAAAATATTCATAATAAAAGCAGTGATAATATAGTAATACTCGGCAGTGACTCCCCCCATATACAGCCATCTACCATAAATAAGGCATTTAAATTTCTGTCAACTCCAAACTCCGAACTCCGAACTCCGAACTTTAATGGGGCGATGGTTCTGGGTCCCAGTGGTGAAGGTGGTGTATACCTGATTGGTCTAAAATCCGCAATTTGCAATTTGCAATCCGCAATTAATTTTAAAGGAATATTTACTTCCAGAAATGAGAGTGATAACCTTCTTCAAATTGCCAAAAGGAAAAAAATGCCGCTTCTTATTCTGGAAGAACTGACAGATGTGGATGTCAAATCGGACTTAATAACACTTGTCAGCAACCTCTCCATAATGGAATACTCCTCACGACACACAAAAATACATCTACCTCAATATACGCTGTGTGTAATCAGAGAGTTGGGTTTGACTGTAGATAGAGAAGGCAGAGGGACAAGGGGAAAGTTTTTATCCCTTGCTTCATCTAAAAGAAGCAGATAAAATTAGCCAATGAGTGATTCAAACAAAACCAGTCTATTCAGTTTCTTAATAGTTATCTCTATGATAATCTGGGGCGGGAGCTGGGTTTCGGCAAAGGCGATTGCCAATACCCTCCCATCTGAGACACTGGTCTTCTGGAGATTATTCATTACATCTATCTCCTTTATCCCTATTCTGTTATTTTGGAAAGAACCTTTAAAGATAAGCAAATCTGCACTTGTTTATTCAATTTTTGGCTCCCTTTCTCTTGGGCTTTATCTCTATCTATTTTTTAAAGCATTAATCTATGGATTTGCTGGTGCTGCCGGAGTGCTTGTTACAACAATGATTCCCCTATCAACTTTCATTCTCTCAATATTCTTCTTTAATCGGAAGGTATCTGCAAAAGATTTTGCAGGGCTGATTTTGGGAATAGCCGGCGGGTGCATACTTCTTAATATATGGACAGTTAACAGCAATAATGTTTTTATTACTGGGAATATCTATTTTTTATTCTGTGCTGTATTTTGGGCACTTTTGACTATCTTTAGTCAAAAGGCAGGCAATTTAGTTTCTCCTCTCATATTCAGCCTTTTCGTGAATGTCTTTTGCTCGGTGCTTTTCTTTTTTATTGCCCTACCTCATGGGATATTAACTGTCTTTGAGCAAGGCTCTCTTTTCTGGCTAAATATGATTTATCTATCAGTCATCTCAAGCACCTTTGCAACAACAGTCTATTTTTTTGCCTCAAGCCGTCTGAGTTCATTTAAGGCAAGCTCATTTGTTTTTATGGTTCCATCCAGTGCAGTTATCCTTAGCTGGTATTTTTTAGATGAACAGCCAAGAACATCTACAATTACAGGAGGCGTAATAGCAATTACCGCCGTATATCTGATAAACATGAGAGGATAATGATATGAGAGTAGGTTTTGGATA
>MHDO01000121.1:3714-28069 GCA_001805005.1 Nitrospinae bacterium RIFCSPLOWO2_12_39_16 | reverse complement strand
AAGGTTATATCATTGATGCCAAAGACCAGAGGGATACTGTTGCTACAGGAGATATTGTTTATGTTGATGTAGGAACCGAAAGTGGCGCATCTGCGGGTGATAGATTCACCATATTTAAAAGTGAGGGGCAAATAGGGAAAAAGGCTAAAAGGGGAGAAAAGATGGAGGCTCCAAAGGTTGTTATCGGTAGCCTTCGGATAATTAAACCAAAGGAAAGAGTATCCACTGCCATAGTATTAGAAAGCAGAAAAGAGATAGCAATAGGAGAAATAATTGAGCATGAAAAAAATATCAAATAAAAACAATTTAATTTCAAGGTGCCCACAAAGCGAGTCGTCGGATTTAGTATTTAAAATCATATAGTTTCTGCGTTAATTCCAATTGCATTTTTGGGTTAGGTCTTTTCCTCAGTCTCTGAGCTATCTTTTCTGTTATCTTCCTTATTTTTATCTGTATAGATTTTTCTTATCTCTTTTTAACGCATAAGATTCTTTTGAGATTAACGTGAGATAATAATTGGGATACAAACCGAGAGGTATAATTTGATACTGATTTGATATAATTAACATTAATTTTATTAAATTATACTTGACAGCACAGGATGGCTATGATAAAGTTGCCTCAAAATTATTCCGAAACTCTAATTAAAAGAGGTAATATCATTCGTGAGGTCTAAATGAGGAGTGTTAATAGTGTAAAAACAATCAGGGAATCCAGGTTGATCAGCAAGGCTGAGTTGGCAAAAAAAACTGGGCTGTCCTTTCAGACTATAGACAGGATTGAGAAAGGGTATCCATGCAGGCTGGATACAAAGAGGAAAATAATAATAGCCCTTGGGTTAAAGTTCAGTGATAAAGGAAAACTATTTAAAGATTGAGGTAATATTATGTTTGGTTCAAAGGATTTAGTAGGGCTTGATATAGGAACACATTCCATAAAGCTGGTTCGCCTGAAGAAGGGGAAAAAGGGCTTTGAACTTCTTAATTTTGGAATTATGCCCCTCCCCCCTGAAACTATTGTGGATGAAACAATAGAGAAACCTGAAGTAGTAACTAATGCAATAAAAAACCTCTTCAAGATGGAAAAGATTAGCACAAAAGAGGTTGTTACTGCTGTATCAGGCCAATCACTAGTAATAAAAAAGATAAATGTTCCCAAGATGACAGAGGATGAACTGGCAGAATCTATCAAGGTTGAAGCAGAGCAGTATCTCCCCTTTGCTATAGAAGAGGTAAATGTGGATTTTCAGATTATAAAGGAGATAACACCTGAAAAAAACGAAAAAAAAGAAGGGGAAGATGAACCAAAGATAACTATGGATGTTCTGCTCGTGGCAGTAAGGAAAGAATTGATAGAGAATCGCAATAAACCAATACTTGATGCAGGATTAAAACCAATCATTGTTGACCTGGATGTATTTGCCATAGAAAACGGATATGAACTAAACTACGGCATCCCATACGGTGAGGTAGTGGCACTGATAGATATGGGAGACTCATTTACAAATGTAAATATACTGGTGGATGGCGTAACAGAGGTTACGAGGGATATACCAGGCGGAGGCAACCGGATCAATCATGAATTACAGAAAAACTTCAATACAGATCATAAAGGTGCAGAGAAGCTCAAGATGGGGATAGGGCTGAACGGCGTATCTGAAAAGGATGTGGCAAATACTATTACAACAGTCCTTGGGGAATTATCTCATGAGATAAACAAGATGTTTCATAACTTCATAAAATCTACCGAAAAAAATATTAACAAAGTCGTCATAAGCGGTGGATGTGCAAGGATACCAGGGATAGAAAAAATTCTGACAGAGAACTTTGATATACCAACTGAAATAATAGACCCTTATAAGAACATAAAAATAAATCCAAAGATATTTGACCTTCAATATATACAGGATATGGCACCACTTGCTGCAATAGGCATAGGACTCGCTATAAGAAGGCTCGGGGATAAGACAAAACCATAATCAGTGTCAGTGTCAGTGAACAGTGTCAGCAAAAAAATCCTTTAACTGACACTGACACTGCTTCAAGTTATGATAAAGATAAATCTGATATTTGACAGGAAGGCGATAGAGAGGGGAAGGATCAAGCAGCAGATGTCTCTGGCAGTGGCTCTGATGATAGCAACTGTTGGATTAAGCAGTTTTTTATGGTATTCGCAGAATGATAAAATTAAGGGAATAAATACAAATATAAGTAATGCTCAGGCAAAGCTCAATAGTTTAAATACAATTATAAATAAGATTAATGATAAAGAAAAAAAGAAAAATAGGCTTGAGGATATTTTAAAGGCTATAGGGGGATTAGAAAAAATACGGTCTGGACCTACCAGAGTCTTTGATGAAATAAATATCTTAATACCATCTGATTTATGGCTTACATCAATTATGGAAAGTGGAGGGAATATTAAAATAGATGGTTATTCATTTTCTGACCCGGGGATAGCAAATTTCATGAAAAGTCTTGACACCTCAAAATACTTTTCAAATGTAGAATTGCTTGAAATACAACAAATCGTTATAGAAGGGGAAAAGGTGAAAAAGTTTACATTGAATACAGTCATAGAATTATCTCAAGCTAAAAAATTAGAGGGAAAACCACAGGAGGCGGGAGGCAAAGTTGGAGGCACTTAAAAAACTGCTTGATAAGATACCTTATGACAAGATTGGAGGCATACCTTTATACCAAAGATGGCTTATTATAGTGGTTTTACAGGTTATCCTCTTCGCCCCATACTACTATTTTATTCATATGAGCAAAGATAAGGAAATTACAAAATTGAACGGAGAGTTAGCTAAATTACAGCAGGAGATTGAAAAGAATGAAAAGATTGCAAAGAGGCTCCCTCTCCTTGAAAAAGAGATAGAAAAACTTGATATAGACTTAGCTATTGCAAAGTCCCAGTTGCCTGAGGAGAAGGAAATCCCAGGACTTCTGACAGTAATATCAAATCTCGGTATGCAGTCAGGGTTAGATATGCTTACCTTTAAGCCAGGAACAGAGAGCCAGAAGGATTTTTATGCAGAAGTTCCTGTCCAGATTAAAATCAACGGAGGCTTTCATAATACACTGGAATTCTTTGATAAAGTGAGCAAGATGCCACGAATTGTTACTATATCAAATGTGAAAATAGCCAATCCTAAAGAAGATAATGGAAAGACCTTAATTGAAATGGAATGTTCTGCTATTACATTTAGGTATAGTGAAAAACCTCCAGAACCTATGAAGAAAGAGGAAAAGAAAAAATGAGATTTCTTAATAAGCCCATATACATCAAAGTCCTTTATTCTTTTCCCGTTTTATTTTTTACTATACTGTGGTATACTCAACCGGCATATGGGGTTGATGAAAAACAGCAAGTCACTATACCTGCAGACGAACCTGCTGATATATCAAGGCAGGCAAAACCGACAGAAGAAAAGGTGAAGAGTGAAGATATTTATATATATAATCCAATAGGCAAGGTAGACCCTTTCAGATCACTCATACTTGGTAAAAAAGAACAGATAAAACAGGAGGAAGAGAGAAGGAAGATTGAAGAGGCAAAAGAAGAAGATAAATTTAAAAAAGAACTGGAAAAGATTCCGCTTACACCACTACAGAAGTTTGAGCTGGCATCCATAAAGGTAGTTGCCATAATCTGGGGTGGGGTTGGCAGATATGCATTGGTTGAGACACCTGATGGCAAAGGTTATACGATAAAGAAAGGGACACATATAGGCAAAAGCTGGGGGATAGTGAGAAATCTAACTGCCGATACTGTCACAGTTGAAGAGAAATATCAGGATGTAGATAAAAAGGTAAAAACAAGAACTGTTGAGTTAAAGTTAAAGAAGGAGGGATGAGATGCAGAAGTTGGAAGTAAGAAGTCAGAAGCCAGAAGTCAGAAAAGAAGGTTTCTTAATTTTCACTGCTTACTGTTTATTGCTTACTGCTTACTTTTTTTCTGGGTGTGCCACCTCAAAGACAGAAAGCAAAAAACTTGATAATGCCGCATCCTCCCAAAAGGTTGAAGAGAAGGCTGATCAATCAAAAAGGGAAAAGGCTGCCCTTACAAAGGTTTATGCAGAGCCATCGGCTGATATGGTTCAGCTTACAATCGAGACAACAGACCCTCTTCAATATACCGCATTTAAGCTAAATGACCCTTCAAGATTGATTATTGATTTGTCCAATGTTGGGTTAGGTGATATAAAAAGCCCGATTAAGGTTGAAAGAGGGGTTGTAGGAGCGGTTGCATTACACTATTTTGAACAGAGCAATACTACAAGGGTTGAGATTGGATTAAGTGCCCCCATCTCCCATGAAATATCAAAACCTGTATCAAACAAAATAATAGTCTCTATAAAAAGTAAATCTACTGAAGAGAACAATGAGACAACTGTTGCATCAGGAAAAATAATCACTGTAAATTCTATTGACGTTCAAAGGCTATCAGATGGCAAGACAAGAATAATTGTAAAAACCGACAGCGTAGAACCAAAATTTACCTTGATAAAGAAAGAGGATTTAAAGAGGCTCTCCATGGATGTGGAAGATGCCCGGATATTGCCTCAGGGACAGAAGGCATTAGATACAACACAGGTATCAACCTTTGTGAAAAAGGTAAGCGCATTTCAGCATAAAGATAAACCACAACCTATTGTAAGGATAGTTGCAGAACTTACAGAAATTTCTTCTTACAATATTTCTCGTAATGGGACAGATATAGTATTGGATATAGAACCTCCTGGAGTTGCTTCAAAGAAGATAGAGGCAAAACAATCAGTTTCAGCAGAGGCGAAGATAAACGATGTTTCTTTAGAGGGGGGGAAGAAATATAATGGCAGGAAGATATCTCTGGATTTTCAGGATGCAGATATAACTAATATACTAAGGCTTATAGCTGAAGTCAGTGAGTTAAATGTAATAACCTCAGAAGATGTTAAGGGAAAGGTTACCATGAGGCTAATCAACATCCCATGGGAACAAGCACTGGATGTAATATTAAAAACGAATAAACTTGATATGATAAGAGAGGGGAGCATTATAAGGATCGCACCTGCTGCAAAAATAGCGGAAGAAAAAAAGGCATTTAATGAGGCTAAAAAGGCAGCTATAGAGGGTAAGGTGGTTGAAGAAGAGACAGAAGAGCTGATTACTGAGATATTCTCCATAAGCTATGCAAAGGCAGGAGATTTAACAAAAAATCTTGAAAAAATAAAAAGCAAGAGGGGTGATATTACCATAGATGAAAGGACAAACACTCTTATAGTCAAGGATATAGCAAAAAAAATAACAGAGATGAAGTCCCTCGTTGAGAAACTGGATAAGAGGACGCCTCAGGTGCTTATAGAGGCGAGAATTGTAGAGGTAAACAAAAACTTTTCAAAGGAACTTGGAATAGAGTGGGGTGGAAAATTTAACCTTGCATCAGATGTTAATTTCCCAAATACAGTCGCCGTTACAGGAAGTTCAGTAGGAACAAGTGCGGTCAGTCTCCCCGCTGCTGCCGGCTTGGGGAGTGGAGGTGCAATAAGCGCCACACTTGGAAGCGTAACAGGTGCTACCCAGCTTGACCTCCGTTTATCGGCATTAGAAGCTACAGGAAAGGCAAGGATACTTTCAACTCCAAAGATAACCACTTCTGACAACAAGGAGGCTGTAATTGAGAGCGGGAGAAGCATACCTTATGCTACTGTATCCCAGTCAGGGACACAGATTCAGTTTATAGATGCTACTATAAGTCTGACAGTAACACCTCATATAACACCCGATAATTTTGTATCTATGAAGATAGTAGCCACAAAAAATGAGGCAGATTTTGCAAATCAGGTTCAGGGAACACCGAGTATAATAAAAAAGAAGGCAAATACGGAGGTGTTAATAAGAGATGGGGAGACAACCGTTATCGGCGGCCTTTACAAAACTACAAAACAGGAGAATGTTGCGGGGGTTCCATGGCTCATGAAGATACCCATAATCGGCTGGTTATTTAAAAAGAAGTCGGATAGGGATGACGGCGAAGAACTCCTGATATTTATTACGCCGAAGATAATAAGGTCATAATGGAGGTAGTAAATGTAGGTCTTGGGGAGAGGAGTTATTCAATCTATATTGATAAAGGACTCCTCCTTGAATGCGGAAATAGACTAAAAAATATTAAAACAGGCAGGAAGATAGTTGTTATTACAAATCCTTTAATAAACAAGCTTTACGGTGATGCATTAAAAAATTCTTTGACAGGTGCAGGTTTTAATGTAAATTTTGTTGAAATACCCGATGGTGAAGAATATAAGACAATAAAGACTGCTGCTGGGATTTATGACAGACTCATAGATATAAAGATGGAAAGGGAATCCCCGCTCATTGCCTTTGGCGGCGGGGTTATAGGCGATATAGCAGGATTTGTTGCGGCAACATACTTAAGAGGGGTTCCATATATACAGATTCCAACAACCCTGCTTGCACAGGTGGATAGCAGTATTGGTGGAAAGACAGCAGTAAATCATCCGAGGGGGAAGAACCTAATCGGGGCATTTTATCAGCCTAAGGCGGTTTTTATTGATATAGATACACTTAAGACTCTGCCAAAAGAGGAAATTTTATGCGGGGTAGCAGAGATTATAAAATATGGTATTATCAAAGATGAAGGTTTCTTTGAATATCTGGAAGGCAACATAAAAAGATTGATTAACCTTGATGAAGATATACTCATATATTCAATAAAAAGGGCATGCGAGATTAAGGCATATGTGGTGGCAAAAGATGAGAGAGAGAGTGGTTTGAGGACAATATTAAATTTTGGGCATACCATTGGGCATGCAATTGAATCACTGACAGACTATAAGAGATACAGGCATGGCGAGGCTGTGGCAATCGGCATGGTATATGCCGTAAAGATGTCATTGGAATCGGGATTATGCAGTAATAAAGATTATGAGAGAGTGGTTAATCTAATTAAGAATGCAGGTTTGCCAGCTGTAATTGCCGATTTAGATGTTAGCAATATAATAAATTCACTCTCTTTAGATAAAAAGGTAAAGGAAGAAAAGATTAGATTTATTTTGATGAGGAAAATTGGTTCTGTTGAAATTCGGAGTGATATAGCCCAAGGATTAATCAAAAAGGTATTAATAAATTAAAGGAGTGTAAGTAAGAGAAAATGATGACACTAAAAACTGACACTGAAACTGTGTGGAGGCAGTGATGAGGATAAAAATAGTAGTTACATTAATTTTTCTCATTACTATATGTATTGCTGGAATAGGCTGTGATTCAAGTAAGGCAAATAAGATTACAGGGCCAGTCAGTTTTGGCAGTCCAGCATATGAGGGAAATGCCATGGATATATGGAGTGATAAGAGTAAGATTGGTGTCGGTAATACTGCAACTATAACTACAAAGATTTATAATACTGACGGTTCTGTTTTGAGTGGATATGGTGTATCAGGTGTTACAGGGACATCTGCAATTATAAATGTAGCATATTCAATAAATACACATGGCACACTTTCCGCATCATCTTCGTCGGCGACATTAACAGGTTCAACTACAACTACAGGCCCGATTACTGCAGGGGCATATTATTTTTATATCACCCTTACAGGTGCAACAAGAGGGACCGCTGCAATTACTGCCAACCATTTTGAGATGCAAAAGACCATCTATGTTGACATAGAGTAAAACCTTTTTTAGCCACCTGATGAAATCAAATAATAAAAACATTGCAGTATTTATAGATAGGGATGGGACTATCAGTGAGGAGGTTGGGTATTTAAACAATATAGACAGACTTAAACTTATTAAAGGGACATCTAATGCGATTAAGCTCCTTAATAAAAATGGGTTAAAGGCAGTGGTTATTACGAATCAGGCAGGTGTGGCAAGGGGGTATTTTCCTGAAGAGCTTATACACAAGGCACATGAAAGACTAAAAAAACTCCTCTCAAAATCAGGCGCCTATCTGGATGAAATCTATTATTGCCCCCATCATCCTGATGGGAAAAATAAGAAATACAGGAAAATTTGTGATTGCAGAAAGCCAAATCCGGGCATGATAGAGACAGCAGCAGATGAACTCAATGTAGATATAAGCAGGTCATATGTAATTGGTGATAAGTTAAGCGATGTTGCACTTGCCCACAATGTTGGGGCAAAGGGGATTCTGGTGCTTACGGGCTATGGGAAAGGGGAACTTGAATACTTGAGTGATGGGATTAAGAAACCTGATTGTGTTGCAGATGACCTGTATGATGCTGTTAAATGGATTTTAGAGAATATAAAAAATGGACAAAAATAGATTTAAAAATATCTTAAAGAAGTTTTCAAAACAGAAGGTAATGGTGATTGGCGACATGGTGGCTGATGAGTATATACTCGGCATGACCTCCCGCGTGTCAAGGGAGGCGCCTGTCCTTATACTTAAGTATGATTCCCAGACTGTCCTGCCGGGATGCGGTGCAAATGCCGTAAATAATATCCATTCTCTTGGAGGGACGGTGTTCCCAGTTGGCATTGTAGGAGATGATGATATGGGAAGAAAACTCATTGCCCTTTTGAAAGAAAAGGGAATAGATACAGAGGGGATTGTATCAGATGAGGGGCGATTAACCCCCACAAAGACAAGAATCCTTGCAGGAGGCTCTAATACTACCAAACAGCAGGTAATAAGAATAGACAGAGAGAATAGCAATATAGCAAACAAAAAAATAGAAGAAAGACTATTAAAAATTTTTAATGGGATGTCCAAGATGATGGATGCCATCCTCGTTTCAGATTATGGGCTCGGGACCATTTCTGAAAAAATCTTAAATAGGATAAACAGGCTGGCAAAAAGTGGTAAAAAGGTAATCACTGTTGATTCACGCTTTGATATTCTAAAATATCGTCACATAACAGCAGCTACACCAAATACTGAGGAAGTAGAATTTGCACTAAATACAACATTAAATGGAAATAATATAAACAAATATGGCAGAAAGATTCTAAACCAGATTAAGAGCGACGGGCTTTTAATAACAAGGGGTAAGGAAGGTATGACCCTCTTTGAGCGGAATGGCGGAATTACAGATATAGATGTTTATGGGACTGATCAGGTGGCAGATGTGACAGGTGCCGGGGATACAGTTATAAGTGCATTTACTCTCGCACTATGTTCAGATGCCTCAATGAAGGAGGCGGCTAGAATTGCGAATTATGCAGGGGGCATTGTAGTTATGAAGAGTGGAACTGCCACAGTAACGATTGAAGAGATTAAAAATGCCATAGAGAGTGAAACACTGGCACTAATAACTAACACTTAATATGAATAAGCTAAAAAAAATAAATGACCTTAAAGTCATTGTTGAAAAAGAAAGAAAAAAGGGGAGAAAGATTGTATTTGCAAACGGTTGTTTTGATATTCTTCATGTGGGGCATATAAGGTATCTGAAAGAGGCAAAAGAATTGGGTGATATGCTCATAGTGGCAATAAACAGTGATTCCTCTGCAAAAAAACTCAAAGGGAATGGAAGGCCTGTAACACCTGAAAATGAAAGGGCTGAAATCGTAGCCGCTATTGAGTATGTTGATTATGTAACGATCTTTAATGAACCAGACGTTTCAAGTCTCCTTTTGACTTTAAAGCCTGATATCCATGCAAAGGGGACAGATTACACTGAAGATAGTGTCCCGGAGGTTGATACTGTTAGGGCATACGGTGGAAGGGTGGCAATTACAGGGGACAAAAAAGAGAGGTCATCTACGGAGATAATAAAGAAAGTAGGCAGTAGACACTAAGCAGTAAGCAGAAAAAACCTTTCGTCTATTGCTACTACCTACTGCTTACTGATATATGAGAATCCTTATTGTTAAGCTCAGTTCTATTGGTGATGTTGTTCATGCCCTTCCTGTCCTCAGAACCATCAGACATAACCTCCCTAATTCATATATCGCATGGATTGTTGAAGATAAGGCAAGGGAAATACTGGAGGGGAACAAAGATATTGATAAAATTATCACTATAAATACTAAACAATGGCGTAAGGTTCTAAACAGGAAGACAATTAAGGAATTATTGGATGTCATAAATATACTCAGAAAAGAGAGATTTGATACCGCAATAGATCTTCAGGGACTTATCAAGAGCGGTGTCATTTCATATTTGAGCAGGGCAAAGACCAGAATTGGGTTTGATTCAGAAAATTGCAGGGAATTTTTAAATATCTTGTTCACCAATAAAAAAGTCTCTCCAAAGAAGGAGGCTATTCATATAGTTGATAAAAATTTAAGCCTCCTCAAACTTTTTGATTTTAAAGAAATTAAAAGAGAATTTTTTATAAGCACATCACTGAAAGATGACAAATATATAAATGATTTTCTCTTAAAAAACAGTATAAATGGAAAGCCAATTATTGCAGTCAATTTAGGGGCAGGGTGGAAGACAAAAGAATGGGGAATAAAAAATTATACCGAGCTGTGCGACCGCATTATCTCAGAAGTTGGAGCTAATATCATTCTTACATGGGGACCTGGCGAGGAGGATATGGTAAATGGGGTGGCGGATTCAATGTCATGTATGCCCTTTGCCGCACCACCTACCACATTGAAACAGCTTGTTGTACTCTTGAGAAGATGTAAACTTTTCATAGGCGGGGATACAGGACCTCTCCATATAGCTGCGACACTGAAGATACCAACCGTTGCAATTTATGGCCCCACTGACCCTTTAAGAAACGGCCCCTATGGAGATAATCATTTTATAATACATAAGAAGATTGAGTGCAGTGGATGTTATAAAAGAGCTTGTGATACAATTGAGTGTATGAAATTGATTTCTGTGGATGAGGTATTTTCAGCAGTTAAATCATCAATAGTCAATTGTCAATTTAAAGGGGGAGGTATTATGCCAATAGATAAGGAGCTTTTAGATATCTTAGCATGCCCCAAATGTAAAGGGGATATTTATCTTACACAGGATGGAAACGGGCTCATCTGTAAAGCCTGTAAGCTTATGTATGAAATTAAGGATGATATACCAATAATGCTGATTGATGAGGCAGTAAAACTTAATGAGAACCTGAATCCGGTAAAATAACAAAAACCTATATGAAAAAAGAAAGTAATAATACCCAATCCCTTAGTTCTTTTTTTGGTGAAGGGACATTTATGAAGGGGACTTTAAAATTTAACGGGGCACTCCGTTTTGACGGCAAATTTGAGGGTGAGATAATAACCAACGATACCTTTATAATTGGGAAGTCAGGGATAATAAATGCAAACATATCAGCAGGGAGTCTTTTTAATTCAGGGGAAGTTACTGGAAATGTATCGGCAAATCATAAAATAGATATTAATGCAGAGGGGAAGCTCCTCGGCAATATAAAGACACCAATGTTGCATATACAAGAAGGGGCTCAGTTTAATGGAAGTTGCGAGATGCAGAGAGACAGAAAAGCGAAGGAGGATATATTAAGCCAGGAATCTTCAGAAAAAAATAATTATCTGCACTCTATAAATAAAAGACGCATAAAAATTGGTGCCGGAGTTTTAGCAGGTCTGTTAATCATCTTTGCTTTATCTAATATTTCTATCAGTTTAAATATCATAGATAAATTTAATAACCTAATAGAGAGAGAAGACCCTGTAGAGATTATGCAGAAAGGCGTGTCACTAAAAGAGAGTGGAATGACAGATGAGGCAATAACTGCATTTAACAAACTAGCACATCTGGACTTAAAAGACCCTCATATACACCTGACAACTGCAAGGGCATTTATGGAAATGGGATTAGAAGATGAGGCTGTATCAGAGTATAAAAAAACTATAAATCTTAACCCTGATAATTTAGAGCCCTACAATGAGCTGATTCAATTGTATAAAAAGAAAGAGATGGATGATGAATTGATAACCATATTAAAAAGGACTATAGAAAAGGATAACAAAAACTTAGAGATGCATCTTGACCTTGTGGCTTTGTATGAGAAAAAAAATATGGTGGATGATGCCTACCATGAATATAAAAATATTGTCCAGCTTTCACCTGAACATGAAGGCAGTCTTTACAATCTTGGTGAAATAAGCCTTTCCAAGGGGTTAGAAGACGAGGCAGTTGAAATGTTTAAAAGAGTAATAATAATCAACGATAAAAATATAGAGGGGCATCTTAATTTAGCCAATATTTATTACAAAAAAGGATTAGAAGGTGAGTCATTAAATGAATATAAAAAAGTAGAAGAGATAAACTCAGTTCACTTGGAGGCAGCTAATAATAGGGGTTTTAAGGCTTTAAGCATAGAGAAATTAGATACAGCAGCAGCAGAATTCAATAAAGTTATAGAAGTTGATGAAAAGAATGTGAGAGCTCACCTTGGATTTGCCATGATATATGGCCGCAAAGGGGCAAATGACAAGGCAGTTCAGGAGTGCAAAAAGGCAATTGAAATATCCCCGCACCATGCACCTGCCCTGAACAGGCTGGCAAGGTTATATGTAAAACAGAATATAAATATAGATGAAGGTATTAAATTATCAAAAGAGGCAATCCAGATAAATTCAAATTCACCTGAATATCTGGATACCCTGTCAGACCTCTATTATATAAAAAGGGAGTTTGATAATGCTATTGAAACCATAAATAAGGCGATATGGTTAAAGCCTGAAGATATATATTACAGGAAACAATTAAAGAAATTTACCACAGCAAAAAACACAAAAAAATAATTTTATCGGATATGAAAACTCTGAAGGGCATCCTCAATACCGATTGATAAAAGCTGTTCCACAGTCTGCCAGCTTCCACCGCCCCGCAGGAAATTTTTTATATTCAGGACATTTTCAGAAAGTGCTTCCTGTGTCTTATCAAATCTTATTTTCCATAAAATATCGCCTGATTTCACATCTACCAAAATTGCGGTAAATGCAGCAGAGGCAGGTCTGTTTACTGCCCACGATGTTCCATCTCTCTCCTCATAGCGTAAGACAACCCCCATTAAGACTGCATCTACATTTAGTGCATTACCAAAACTTTTCCCAAGAGAAATATTATAAGTATCTAAGAGATTTTTATCCATAGTATCATACATAAGATTCACATTTGTTTCAGAGATAAGTGTGATAGCTTTATTGTTTAATAAAACATGATAAAACAATGATGCAACATTTCTACCTGAATCAGGTTCTACCTTTCCCCCTTTGAATGTCTGACCAGTTAAGTGGCATATCACAGTGCCATTTTCAGGAGGGTTGAGGCTGCCGTCTCTGAAAGGGAGGACAGCAATATTTCTGATTGAAATAGTATCGGGATGGAAAGATTGCAAAACAACTATGCCCGAATGAGGTTTGAAACTCTGACAAGAACTGAAGAACAAAAAACAGATTAATGAAAGGATGATTTTTAGTTTCATGGCTTCTCACCTTGATAATTAATCAGCTTATCAAGCTTTTTTCTCAGGGTAATCTCATGAACCTTATAGATAAATTCCCTCTTTTTGTTTATAAAAACTACAGGTATAGACTCTCTAAACTTTATATAAACCTTTTCGTCTTTTGTAATATCAATTTCAGTAATCCTTAAAGGGTAATCTCTGGCAACACTCATCAGTACATCCTTTACAGATTCACAAAGGTGGCAATCATCTTTTGTATATATCTCTATATCTATTAAACTCATTAGGCTATTGACAGATTCAACATCAGGTATTATATTATAGTTGAGCCATTGAGAGTTTGGGCAAACAAGGGACGGATGAGCCGATCTTGTGCTAAGACCCAGATATGAGTGAGACAGTCATTAAATGGCTCAATGCCCCGAACTTTTCGCGGTAGGTTGAGTGGTTAGGGTTTTAAAGTTCGGGGTTATTTTTTTAATATATTCTTGCCGTCAAGTTTAATAACCTTTGGTTTAATCCCAATTGCCTCTTTCTCATCCATTACCCCATACGATGCTATAATCACAAGGTCACCTATTGTTACAAGGCGGGCAGCAGCACCGTTTACACTAATAATTCCGCTGCCGGCTTTACCCTCTATGGCATAAGTCTCAAATCTATTCCCATTATTTATATCATAGACCTGAACCTGTTCAAAGGGTAATATGTCTACAGTCTTGAGGAATTCACTGTCTATTTCAATACTCCCCTCATAATTTATATTGGCATCAGTAACCTGTGCCCTATGAATTTTTGCCTTGAGCATTATCCTCTTCATCTTACCTCCACCATACAATTATCTATAAGACGGGCATTCCCTATCCTGACAGCAATGGCTATCAGCGCCCTGTCGTTAATTATTTTCATATCCTCCAGTGTGTCAGGGTCACAGATAGAGATATATTCTATTTTTATACCGTCTTCGCTTTTAATGACCCTCTCTATTTCGTTTATTATCTTTTGGGATATCCTCTCGCTATCCTTTACCATCTCCTGAGATATCTTAAGTGCTTTATATATAGCAGCAGCGGATACCATCTCATTTTGATTTAAATACCTATTCCTTGAACTCATCGCAAGTCCAGTTTTCTCTCTTATTGTCGGCATATTTATAATCTCAATATCTAAATTTAAATCTCTTGCCATCCTTCTTATAACCAACAGCTGTTGGTAGTCTTTTTCCCCAAAATACGCCCTCTTAGGTTTAACTATATTAAAGAGCTTTAATACAACTGTTGCAACCCCTTTAAAGTGTCCTAATCTAAACTTACCACACAGGGGTTCTGTAATATCTTCTACATTTACAAAAGTCTTATACCCTTCAGGGTACATCTCATCTGCTGATGGCAAAAACAAATAATCCACTTCGCTCTTGGATGCTATTATCTTGTCTTTCTCAATATCCTTTGGATAATTATGATAATCCTCTCCAGCAGTAAACTGGGTCGGATTAACAAATATTGAGAGTATAACTGCATCATTATCCTTTTTTGCCTTCTCCATGAGGGAAGTATGTCCCATATGAAGTGCACCCATTGTAGGGATAAAACCAATACTCTTTCCACTATTTCTTAAATCCGAAGAGATTTTTTTTATGTCTATAATTGAACTGATTACTTTCATAAATTATAAAATTAACCACAGATCTACACAGACTTTTAAAACCGTTTGAACCACTTATTAGTCAGTGAAAGTATATGGCTCAAATTAGGTTTTTGTCCCTTTCTGAACAGGACGGAGATGTCTCTCTTCCATAAAATAGCTGTGGTCATCTGTAGGAAAATTCCCATCTGTCACATCTTTGATATATTCCTTTACAGCATTTTTGATAATCTCTCCTCCCTCAGCATATCTCTTCACAAATTTTGGCTTAAATTCCCCTGCCAGCCCAAGAAGGTCATGAATAACCATAACCTGCCCGTCACAGAACTGCCCTGCACCAATCCCAATAGTGGGTATTTTTACTTTCTGTGTTATCTCTTTAGCAAGTTCAAGCGGCATCCCCTCAAGGACGATTGAGAATACCCCTGCATCCTCCAACGCCTTTGCATCCTCAATTATCTCTCTTGCCTCTATAGATTTTCTGCCTTGAACCTTATAACCACCAAATTTATGTATTGATTGAGGCGTAAGCCCTATATGCCCCATAACAGGTATGCCCACCTCTGCAATGGCACTTACAATCTCCTGCATGGCAATCCCCCCCTCTAATTTTACTGCCTCTGCCCCACCTTCTTTTATCAGCCTCCCTGCATTTTTTAGTGCATCATCAATAGAGACCTGATAGGACATGAAAGGCATATCCGCAGCAAGAAATGCCCACTTAACCCCTCTCTTCACAGCCTTTGTGTGGTATATCATATCCTCAAGAGTTACAGGCAGGGTATTTTCATAACCGAGGACAGTCATCCCGAGCGAATCGCCGACCAAAATGATATCTATACCTGCCTCATCAAGAAGCCTTGCAAAGGGATAATCATAGGCAGTCAGGGCGGTAATCTTTTTCCCCTCAGACTTCATTTTCTGTATATCAATAATTGTAACCTTGTTCTTTTTCATTTTCCTTACCTCCGAAAATAAAAAAGCCTTCTGAACTGGTTCAGAAGGCTTAACTTTCTATCGTAACAGTTGGGGTCAACCCCTTACGCCTAACCTGTAACTTAGAGCCTTTATTAAGGTCTCCTGTTACTATCTGCTGATACAACCGAAAATACCTTCCATCCCGGTCCAGCTAAATGGATCCAAGTGGTGAATAATATTCTCTACCCTTTTTATGCGATAAAATCTTTTTAATTAAATCCTTTAAATCCTCTTTCCTTTCAACAAAGTTAATATCATTGGCATTTACAATTAAAATCGGTGACTGTGTATAATGAAAAAAATAATTATTGAATGCCTTATTTACCCCATCAAGATATTCATCACTGATATTTTTTTCAAAAGCCCTGCCACGCATATTTATCCTTTTCTTCAGTGTATCAATATCTGCCTGCAGGTATATGAGCAGATCCGGCTTCGGGATTTTATTCCTCAATATGGAATATACATCCTCGTAAAGCCTGATCTCATCATTATTAAGATTAATATACGCAAATATTCTGTTCCTGTCAAATATATAATCGGTAATTGTAACTCTGTTGAATAGGTTATACTGTGATAGGCTCATCTGCTGCCTGTATCTGCTTAACAGGAAAAACATCTCAGTCTGGAAGGCATATCTCTCCCTGTTTTTATAAAATTCTTTAAGAAAGGGATTGTCTTCAACAGTTTCTAATACTGTATGTGCATTAAAATATTCACCAAGCAGCTGCACAAGGCTGGTCTTTCCAATACCTATTGGACCTTCAATAGCAATATATCGGGCTTTATCCAGTTCCATAGAGGCTCTACTTTCTGCTCTTTACCAACTTCATTTAACAGCAAACTAATACCCTTTTTTATAATAGGATGGATGAGATTTTCATCTATCTCAGCCAACGGCTCAAGGACAAACCTCCTATCATGCATCCTCGGATGGGGAATTTTTAATTTATCATCATCTATTATCAAACTGTTGAATATAAGGATATCAAGGTCAATTGTCCTTGGGCCATGTCTAATATCCCTTTTTCTTCCAAGTCTTTTTTCCACATCCTGTAAACCAGACAATAGGGAATAAGGTGTCAGGTCAGTCTCAATTTTTACCACACAGTTTATAAACCAATCCTGCTTAATATGACTGATCGGCTCGGCTCTGTAAAGAGAAGAAACCGCCACTATTCTATTACCTTTTAGCAATCCTATCTCTTTTACGGCTTTTATGCAATTATCTATCGCATCACCAACATTAGAACCTATACCAATAAAGACAGACATTTTTAAAACTCAAGTTTCATCTCTGACAACCTTTTCCTCACCTCTTCCATAACCCTCTTTTCCTCTTTCTCTCCATTTGCAATAAATGTAGCAGATAATCTAATATAGTGTCCGACATCATCCCATGGAACGGTGGAGATTAATTTCTCTGTTATGAGATACTCGGAGAAATCCTCTGCAAGCTCAAACCTTCTACCGCCTTTTATACCTTTTGACGCCCTTACATATAAATAGAATGAACCGCCCGGCATCTTTGCATTAAACCCAACTGAGTTCAATACTTCTACCATCATCTTAAGTCTTCTTTTATACTTCTCACAGATGGAATCAGTAATCTCAGGATGTTTCAGTGCGTAAATACCTGATTTTTGTATTGCTATAAACTGTCCTGAATCATAATTATCCTTCACAAACCCAAACCCGCTTACCACAAGGGGATTGCCTGTTACAAATGCCAATCTCCATCCTGTCATATTAAAAGCCTTTGATAGAGAATGAACCTCCACACCTACATCTTTTGCACCTGGAATTGAAAGAAAACTTAAAGGTTTTTCATTATAATTTAATGAAGCATAAGCGGCATCCTGAACTACTACAACATTATTCTCTTTTGCAAACTTAACAACCTTCCTGTAGAATTCTTCAGTGGCAACAGCGCCTGTAGGATTATTGGGATAGTTTAAATAAAGAAGCTTTGCTCTTTTTCTTATATCATTTGGTATTGAATCTAAATCAGGAAGGAATTCATTTACTTCCTTCAATGGGAGGTTATAAACCTCTCCGCCATACCACTTTGTGTGTGTTGCAATTACAGGATAGCCCGGCACTGTCATCAGTGTAACATCTCCGGGATTTATATAAATGGCAGGAAACATTGCAAGTGCAGGCTTTGAACCTATGGAATGGAGCACCTCATTTACAGGGTCAACTGATACCCCATATATCTTTTCAATATACTTTGAGGCTGCATCCTTAAACTCTTGTATGCCATTGTCTGCATAACCCCTGTTTTCGGGTTTTGTGCACTCAACCTGCATTGTCTTAACAACCTCAGGGAAAGCCATTTCATCAGGCTCTCCGACTCCGAGGTCTATAAGTTCTACATTGGGATTCTTTTCCTTTGCAGCCCTCTTAGCTCTCTTTATCTTTTCAAATTTGTATATCTTTGTATCCTTCCCAAATTTTCCCCCTCCGAGCCTTTCGGCAAAGAGGGATTGAATATAACTCTCAGCCATTAATCCTCCCAATGAGAAAAACAAATAACCAAGCACTAAATACCAAAATAATCTCCAATTACCATTAACCAATAATCAAATAATATTTGTTTATTGTAATTTGGTTATTGGTGATTTTATTGTTTATATCCTACTTCTTCTTGCAATAATGCTAAAATCAGGTCTGGTGGCAGACACACAGAAAAATTATTAACATATATTGATAGGAGATGTCAAAAGAAATATAATTAGAAAAGCCTTGTTTAGAGAACATAGAATTTTAGGGTCAAAGTATATTTACAATTATGAAAATACTTGCATTTATAAAACTTCAGGCTTATATTCAATACCGAAAGGAGGGATGAAGATATGAGAAAAATGACTGAGCAAAATTTAAGGGCAGCATTTGCAGGGGAGAGTCAGGCACATATGAAATATCTTATATTTTCTGAAAAGGCAGAGAAGGAGGGGAAGCCGAATGTGGCAAGGTTGTTTAAGGCAATAGCTTTTGCAGAGCAGGTTCATGCAACAAATCATTTTAAGACCCTTCATGATCTTGGAGATACATCTTCAAATCTGCAGTCTGCAATAGATGGAGAGACATTTGAGGTTGAGGAGATGTATCCCGCCTATGATGCAGTGGCAAAGCTTCAAAATGAAAAAGGGGCTATACAGAGTATATATGGTGCATTTGAGGCAGAAAAGATACATTCACAGATGTATAAAAAGGCTAAAAATGCAGTAGGCGGCGGCAAGGATGTATCACTCGGGGCTGTTTTTATCTGTGATGTCTGCGGCTATACCGTTGAGGGTGAGGCGCCGGATACTTGCCCTATTTGCAAGGCAAAGAAGGATAGATTTAAAAAGTTTTAATTTTTTTCAGGGAGGTTTTTATGAATAAATGGAAATGTGGAGTATGCGGTTACATACATGATGGTGCGGATGCACCGAATAAATGTCCGAAATGTGGTGCACCAAAGGAAAAATTTGAAAAACTGCCTGATGATAAGGCACAACTTGTTGAGAGGTCAAGACTTACAAATGCCCTCCATCAAAAGCTTTATACACTTTTAGATGAGGTATCTGCTGTATGCGACAGCGGGATAGCCGACAACTTAGACCCAACCTGTATGGATATATTCAAGAGGATGAAGGACTGCTCCTGGACTATAAAGCAGATGATAAAGGCAGAGATACAGGGGCATATAAGTAAAGGGAAGTGGGGATGAGCTTATAAGGGTGAAAGGGTAAGTTCTTTTCACCCCACCACATTATATCTCCTCTCCCTGAATTTAACACCCAATTCTTTCTCTGCAATTTCCTTACATTTTTCTTCATCCACTTCAGGGACATCTACAATTGTAACTACCACTTCATGGATATATTTCTTTGCCTCTTTGATAAATTCTTTAACTGCCTCGTAAGTGCTGTTCTTAAATACTGGGTGGCATATCTTATTATATTTTTCACTATCCTCCGCATTTATACTTACGGAGATAGTATCAACAAGCCCCTTTAACTCAGGGAGGATATTTCTCTTATTTATAAGATTGCCATGCCCATTTGTATTGAGTCTTATCTTTCCACCCATCTCTTTAACCTTCTTTGATACTTCTTCAATAATATTGAGTCTCAGGGTTGGCTCTCCATAGCCACAAAATACAACCTCATCATATCTCTTTGGGTCGCCTATCTCTTTAATAATATCCTCTGCTGATGGTTCCTTCTCAAGTCTCAAATTATATCCCTGAACCCATGGTTCTGTAGTCCTTGCACAGAAGTAGCATTGATTTGTGCATCTATTAGTAATGTTCAGATAAAGGGAATTTCTTATTTTATATGTAATCCTGCTAATCTCATTCACATCTCCAATCCCAAAAAGGTTATGGACATTTAGTCTTATTACCCTTTCAACATCTTCAAGGCTCAAACCTTTTATCTCTGCGGCCTTTTCTGCAACATGTCTCACATAGGCAGGCTCATTCCTCTTTCCCCTTACCTGCTGTGGTGCGAGATATGGACAATCGGTCTCTATAAGCAATCTGTTTATTGGTATAGATTTTACAACCTTTCTCAACCTATCTGCATTTGGATATGTAATAGGTCCTGCAAAGGAGATATAGAATCCCATATTCATGCATATCTTAGCCATCTCCTCATCACCTGAAAAACAGTGCATGATGCCGCCCATTTCAGACGCATTTTCATCTTTTAATATCTTGAGCATGTCATCTCTTGAATCACGGCTGTGGACAATTACAGGCTTTTTAAACTCCCTTGCAAGTCTTATCTGATTTATAAATTCTCTTTTCTGGATATCGTAAGGCGAATAATCTTTATAATAATCAAGCCCTATCTCACCTACAGCAACTACTTTTGGGTCAGAGAGCAGTTTTTTTATCTCTTTATAGGTATCAGGAGTTACCTCCTTTACCTCATGGGGATGGATACCGGCTGATGCATAGATAAAATCATATCTGTGGGCAAGTTCTAAGGCAGTCCTACTCCCTTTTAAATCAGAGCCGACATCAATTATAAGGGAAACATCAGAATTAACTGCCCTTTTAATAACATCTTCTCTATCCCCATCAAACTGAGTCATCTCAAGATGGGCATGTGTATCAATCATAATTTTAATGCCCTATTTTAATATCCCAGCCTATATTATACTTTGATAGAAGGGAGGTGACTATGGTGAAGGAATTGGTCATAAGAAGGACGCCGAGAATTACAAGAAATACGCCGCTGACTACAGAGATATGCCACATCCACTTGTTTAATTTCTTAAAATATGCAAGAAAGGAATTGACTGCGAAGGATGTGAGGAGTAAGGGGAGCCCCAAGCCTGCAGAATATACCGCAAGAAGCTCTATGCCTGTGATTACTGATTCCTTTGTGCTGGCAATAAGTAATATAGAACCAAGTATTGGACCGATGCATGGAGTCCACCCTGCTGCAAATACAACGCCTACAAAAAATGTTCCAAGATAGCCTGCAGGCTTATTCTGAATCTGCACCCGCCTTTCGGACATAAGAAAATTTAGCTTCAGGACACCCATAAAATATAATCCTAATATTATTATAATAACCCCGCCGACCCTTCTTATAATATCCTGCTTTGCAAGAAAGAACTTGCCCACAGATGTAGCACCTGCCCCAAGCATTATGAATATAAAGGAGAACCCAGCAATAAAGATGAGGGAGTTTTTAACTGTGAGCCATTTTATTTCTTTTTTATTATCAGTATCAGCAGATGTAAGCTCATCATAAGTAAGCCCTGTGATGAATGTGATATAGAATGGAATCACAGGGAGAACGCAGGGGGATACAAATGATAGAAGCCCTGCCAAAAATGCCATAATAAAAGACACATCTGGTGTAAATCCCATATTGCTATAATATCAAAAATGACAAAAAAAAACAAAAAAGATTTAGACAAACTCATACATTAAATCTAAAATTCATTATATCTCCATCTTTCACCTTATATTCCTTTGTTTCTCAATCCTCTCCAGCCTGCTCTCAATAACTGCAAAATCTGAGAGCATTAATTCAGACTCAATATTCTGAATATCCGCCTTGAGTGCTGGCGGTTTCCCATTATCAAATAACCTTACCACATGGGCTATGGCATCCACAGTTTTAATGGATTGAATTATATCTTTCCCCCTTTCCGTTGCCTCACCTGTAAGCCCTGCAACATCAATGAATGTCAAATCCGCATAGACAACCTTTTTTAGATTAAACATCTTTGTCAGCATATCAATCCTCTCATCAGGCACATTTACAACACTTATATTTGGTTTGGCAGCAGCCGCCACGCCGCCGACCTTTGCACTTGCACCTGTGAGGGCATTAAATACAGTGGTCTTTCCTGAATATGGCAATCCGATTATTCCTATTTTCATTTTTCACCCCTCTTTAATTAAAATTTCATTGAATAATTCTATAATTACATAATATAATAAAATTGTTTTTAGAATAATCATGGACGGACTAAAAAATAAAGAACCTATAAGTAGTAAAGGGTGTTCCTCTAAATATCACCAGGCAGCATTCGTATATCTTTTGAATGCAGTGGCCTATTTCTTCATTGCCACCTTCAGGATGCCTCCACACGATTTTGGCATATTTAATTACCTCTTTTATACACTCGGTATTGTATTTATCATTATCTTCCCATATCTCATTTATAAAGAATATAGGATATTTACATCAATATTGGTTATAATATATTTTATCAGGACTGTTGTTTCATTAATAGCAGTACCAGTTTATTCAACACTGATGGTTTTTATGTTTATACTGCATGCCTTTACATTTTTTATGCTTACAAGGGCTGCATGGGATATAAAGATATTTGATACCATCCACTCTTCCTTTAAGGGCGAGAATAAGACGAGAGGTATTTTTTGAAAGAGTAATATATGACAATTGATACAAAAGAAGAGATTACATGGACCGATGAGGCATTAAAGCGAGTTAAAAACGCCCCTGACTTTGTAAAACCCGGCATAAAAAAATTAATGGTCAAAAGGGCTAAAGAGAGGGGCAAGAAAATTATAGACTCTGAATTCCTTACAGAAATAAGAAATGAATCAATGATGCTTGCCTCAAAGAGGATGAAAAAGATAGGTTTTGAGGAGTTGAAGATGGATGCCTTTGATAAGGCGAAGGAAAAGCTTAGGAGTGCAAGAAAAAAAGAGGTAATAGACAATATAAAGGACTTCCTCTCCAAGAGGATATCAAAAAATGAGGCAATAATTGAAAAATTTGCACAATATTTAGAGGATGATTCACAAGGCTTAGGCTGGACAAAAGAAGCAAGAGACAGAATGGAAAAGGTTCCATCTTTTGTAAGAGAAATAGCAAAGAGGGCAATTGAGGAGCAGGCTAAAAAGAAAGGTTATCGTATGATAACGGCAGAGTTTCTGAAAGAGGCTTTTAATGAATTAATACCATCGGCAGCAAAAAATGCAATAGGTATTAAAAGCTAGAAGAAATTATAGCCAACCCCGGCAAATATCCTCGCATCTAAATTTTTAACAGCACTTTCAACCGGCGACCCATCGTAATCAAGTATCAAATTAAGAATGACTGCAAGATTTTTATACAGGCTTTCAATTAATTTAAACTCGCCCCTTATCCTATGATTATCTGCACCTGCAAGAGATGGGAGATATTCGTCTTTAGTCGCAAATCTCGCTGTCTTTGAAAACTTATATGTATAGTTTATGCCGATCCTCCCCTCATGATAATAATCATCCTTTCGATTACCACCAAAATCCTCCCCCTGCAAACCTACACCTGCTTCAAGAGCTAATTCCTCATAAGCATCACTTATCAGTTTATATCCATATCCTATCCCCAATGAAGAGCGAAGATTGAGTCTTTGAAACTCATCATGTTTTAATGTGCCAAGCAGGTATGTATAATGACTTTTATCAAAATCATGCGCCCCTTTAAGTCTTCCTTCAGATGTCTTCACAATAAGTTTCTGTGAATGCTCGCCGTAATATAGATTACCATCAAATCCAATACTATTCCCCCCTGAACCATAGAAAAGTTCGGTCCCTGTAAATATTGATGTGGTATCGGCATTCCCAGTGGTTGATGTAAGGCTGAACTGCACAAGTGCCAATTTATTATCACCTAATGTCTCCGCTGTACCCACTTCTTCAAACTCGTTATCGGCTTCTTCAGAAAATACAGGCAGGACAAAAACAATAAAATTTAAAACAACACAAAACAAAGATATTAGACTCTTTTTAAACATTTCCCCTCCCTTGAAAATTTTTACTATTATCTATGTCCATACCCATTATGTCAAGAATAAAAATAGCAATGAAAAAATCAGTAGAATCTGCCTATAAATGTTGTTAGA
>MHDO01000121.1:0-3705 GCA_001805005.1 Nitrospinae bacterium RIFCSPLOWO2_12_39_16 | reverse complement strand
GTTTCACATTGCCACAGAAGAAGAGATAAAATCAGGCAAGACTACAGATATATATTTTGACCGAACTGTAAGGATACTCAAGACAAAGGGTATTATCAAGAGAGCAAAGGCAGAGGTAAGGCTTAAAGGATTTCCACAAGACTGGAAATGGGGCATCCTTTCAGGCATAGAAGAAATAGCAGAATTGTTAAAAGGGCTTCCTGTAGATGTTTATTGTATGGATGAGGGGACTATATTTAACGAATATCAACCAGTCTTGGTAATTGATGGGATATACACAGACTATTGCATTTACGAAACAGCACTCCTCGGATTTCTGTGTCAGGCATCAGGTATTACCACAAAGGCAGCGAGGTGCAGAAAGGCAGCAGGCAATAGATTACTTATAAGCTTTGGTGCAAGGAGGATGCACCCTGCCATTACACCAATGGTTGAGAGGAATGCTTTTATCGGAGGATGTGACGGAGTTTCAGCAATAAAAAGTGCTGAACTCCTTGGGGAAGACCCTTCAGGGACAATTCCACATGCCCTTGTCTTAATGATAGGAGACTCTGCCGAGGCAGTTAAGGCATTCCACGAGGTAATAGAGTCAAAGGTAAAAAGGGTGTGTCTTGTGGATACATTCTGTGATGAAAAGTTTGAATCTATAAAGGCTGCTGAAGTAATGGGTGATAAATTATTTGGTGTAAGACTTGACACGCCAGGCTCACGACGAGGGGATTTGCTTGAGATATGCCGAGAAGTCAGGTGGGAGCTTGATTATCGTGGATATAAAAATGTAAAGATAATAGTGAGCGGAGGTATAAATGAAAATGAAATTGAGAGATTGAATGAAGTTGTGGATGGCTATGGTATAGGGACAGCTATCAGCGGTGCCTCCACAATAGATTTCTCCTTTGACATAATGGAGATTGAAGGAAAGCCTGTTGCCAAGAGGGGAAAAAAATCAGGGAGTAAACAGGTTTATAGATGTAAATCCTGTTTTAAATATACAGTGATGCCTTTACATGAAAAAATTGGCAGATGTGGTTGCGATGGAGAAAACGAAGCCCTCCTCAAACCCCTTATTAAAGATGGAAAAATAGTAAGGACACTCCTAAAGCCACAGGAGATAAGGAGATATGTGTTGGAGCAGTTGAAAAAGATTCAATGAAATTAAGCCAGCTTGGTGAGTTTGGATTGATAAAAAATGCAAGAGATATTTTTAAAAGCCTCAATGAAAATATTGTTGTAGAAATTGGAGATGATTGTGCAGCCATTAAACTTAGAAAAGGTTTCCTCCTTATTGCCACCACAGATGCCCTTGTAGAGGGTATCCACTTTAACCTTGATTATACTAAGCCCTATCAACTCGGAATTAAATCCATTAATATAAATTTAAGTGATATTGCTGCAATGGGGGGGATACCTCTTTATGTATTGCTATCCATAGCAGTCCCACAAAATTTTTCTGTTAAGTTTATAAATGAGTTTTTAATGGGTGTGAAAGAAGGGGCTCAGAGATATAAAGTCTCTGTAATCGGCGGGAATGTTTCTTCATCAAAAAATGAATTCTCTATAAATATAACAATCCTTGGTGAAGTTGAAAAAAAATATATGCTTTTACGAAAAGGTGCAAAGGCAGGGGATAAGATTTTTGTGACAGGGTATTTGGGAAATTCGGCGGCAGGAATGAAAATATTAAAAAGTGGTCAGTGGCAGAAGAAGTTAATTGAAAGGCATTTAATGCCATCTCCACGACTTACGGAAGGGAGATTTCTTGCTGTGAGAGGGCTTGCCACATCCATGATTGATATAAGCGACGGACTGGCATCAGATATAAGAAGAATATGCGAGGAGAGTAATGTTGGTGCAAATATATTTATTAAAAATATCCCTATATCAAGAGAATTAAAATCCGAAATCCGAAATCCGAAATCCGAAATAAATCTTGCCCTCTACGGTGGAGAAGACTATGAACTCCTTTTTACTGTAAAGCCTGAGAATGTAAGAAAACTAAAATCATTATGGAAAAACATGAAAACACCTATTACAATGATTGGTGAGATTACGAAGAGGGGGATAAACCTTGTCAATACTGATGGTAAAGCTATCCCTCTAACAAAGGAAGGTTATAATCATTTTAAGGGGTAAATCTTCTGCTCCCGTTCCCCTGATAGACATACTTTATTGTGTAGCACCCTGCTAAACCCTCACAGTAAAATTTCATTATCTGAATTTTTACATATTTACCATCTGCCGTACGGATAATATAAATATTTTTTTTAGGCTTAAGTTCATGTGTCATGTAGTTATAAAGATACCACCTGTCTATGACAGGATTTTCTGTCTCAAGGGCATTTTTACTTATGTCTATCATATACCCTGATTCTGGGGCTTCCATGACAGATACAAACTCTGCATTTTCTATTGCCGCTATCCCGCCCCTGCCGCTTGGATTTGAAGCACCGCTGTTTGAAATTATCTTTGCCCTCCTGAATCCCATATCCCAATCAGAAGATGTCCTGTCAGAAATACTTACAACAGCCCCTTTTGAAAAATCAAAATATATCCAGTCTTTAAGTGAAAAGGCATTTATTGTATATGTAATTTCACCTGTCAGATTCTCCCCCACATCATTAGGCTCAGGATTGAATATTTTTGATTCAATCGCCTTTTCAACCTCAGGGGGTATTTCAGGGGTCTCTAAACTGCCAAAGTAAAATAATAAGACAATACTGCCTATAAATATAATGAGATTGATTGCAATAATATATCTGAATGTCTTTTTTTGCATGAGATTAATAATATCATATTGTTGAGATAAAGGCTTGACATATTAACATCTTGTTTTATAATAAATTTTGTGCAAACTCAATTCTCCACCATTATCTTTAAAATGAAATTTAAAAGAGGCATATGCCTGAGGTAGTAGAAAAAAAATCAAGTTTTAAAAAGACAGTAAGAGACGAAGTCAAGTCTGAAAGACTTGGTGATCTCCTCCGTAAAGATGGACAGATTACAAAGTTTCAGCTTGACGAGGCACTTGCCGCTCAGAAAAAAAGCGGTGGAAGACTGGGACAAACACTTATATCTCTCGGGTTTATTGATGAAGAAACGATAATCAATTTCCTTTCCCGCCAGCTTAATTTTCCTATTGCACACATATCTGAAATGCAGGTCAGTGAGGATGTTGTAAAGCTTGTCCCTTATGAAACCTCAAAAGAGCATTTTGTCTTCCCTATCAATATAACAAATGGAACCCTCACCATTGCAACATCAGACCCCACAAATAACAGGGCAATAGAAGATATACAGATGAAGACAAAATTATCTATAAAAGTCTCATTATCAACAGAAAAAGAAATAGTCACAGCCTATAAAAAATATTATAAGATAAGTGATGAAGAGTTTAACAGTTTCCTTAAAAAATCTGGAGGAGAGGTAGAGGAGAAGGTGATTTTAGAAGAGGTGGATGACTTTGGTTCTCTGGTATCCGAGGTTACTGAAGAAATTGACATAGAAAAGGACGAAGGGGAAGCGGTTAAAGAGGCATTTGGTGCAGGAGATGCACCGATTATAAAGCTTGTAAATGGAATAATGACAAAGGCAATAAAATTAGGGGTTAGTGATATACATATTGAACCATTTGAAAAAATATTTTATGTCAGATACAGGCTTGATGGTGCACTCTATAAGTCAATGTCCCTCCCGCTTCAGATAAAG
>MHDO01000120.1:4042-5154 GCA_001805005.1 Nitrospinae bacterium RIFCSPLOWO2_12_39_16 | reverse complement strand
AGATTTATGATACCAAGAAATATTCTATTTTTATTTTTCAGTGTCACAATACTGATAATTTTCTACTCAGCGATTAGCCGCCTGATAATTCTTTCATTTAGCAATGAGCTTTACTCCCATATGGTTTTAATTCCTCTGATAAGCGGATATTTTGTGTATTCAAAGAGAAAGACCATATTTGTAAATAAGAAATATTCTTTTGCTGCGGGAACTATTCTGACCATTGCCGGAATTATATTCTATCTGCTCGGCATAAATCAACAAATCAAATTGAATCAAAATGATTATTTATTTGTCACAGTCTCTTCAGCCTTGATATCCTGGACAGGAGGTTTAATTTTCTTTTATGGGACACAGACTTTCCGAAATGCCTTATTCCCTCTCCTGTTCCTTGCGTTTATGATTCCTATTCCAACATATATAATAGATAAGATAGTCTTTTTCCTGCAGGTTGGAACTGCTGAAGCTGCTTCCATATTCTTCAAGCTGATAGGGATAACTGTTTTTAGGGAGGGATTGATATTCCAGCTCTCAAATGTGAGTGTTGAGGTAGCAAAAGAGTGCAGTGGAATCCGCTCAAGTATGGCTACTGTGATTATCGGCGTCCTTTTGGAGCAAATATTTCTAAGGAGTTGGTGGAGAAAGGCTGTTCTGCTTCTCTCAATTATACCTCTTATAATCATTAAAAATGGAATTCGGGTTACAGTGCTTACTTTATTAGGAAACTATGTTGACAGCAATTTCCTTACTCACAGTGCGCTTCACAAAAGCGGTGGTATAGTTTTCTTTATGCCGATAATCATAATACTGATGGTTATCCTCTGGTTATTGAAGAGGTCCGAAACTTAACACTAAAAACAAAAACTTAATAAAACCACGGAAGGACACGGATAAACACTGAAAAATAATGAAATAATAAAAGGGTTTATTAAGTCTGTGTCCATCCGTGATAAATCCGTGGTAGTTTTTATAATTTTTTTACAATAAAAAAGGAGGCATAATGGAACTGATTCAAAGGATTAAAACAAAACAGGTTAAGATTGGCATCATGGGGCTTGGCTATGTTGGACTGCCGCTTGTTATAGAGTTCTGCAAGAGGGGTTTTCAGGTAA
>MHDO01000120.1:0-4030 GCA_001805005.1 Nitrospinae bacterium RIFCSPLOWO2_12_39_16 | reverse complement strand
TTTCAGGTAAATGGCTTTGATGTGGATAATGAAAAGGTAGAGCTGCTCAAACAGGGTAAGAGTTATATCAAGCACATCAATTCATCACTTATTATTCAGCACTCATCACTTTTTACTCCGACAAGCGACTTCAGCCGTTTGTCGGAAATGGACTGCGTCATCATCTGTGTTCCAACTCCATTAAATAAATACCGTGAGCCTGATATGTCTTATGTCTTTAATACAACAAAGACAATAGCCCGGTATCTTCGCAGGGGACAGCTCATAGTTCTTGAGTCAACCACATATCCGGGTACTACTGATGAAGACATGAGAGTGATACTTGAGGAATCTGGATTAAAGGCAGGAGAAGACTTTTATCTTGCCTTTTCACCTGAGAGGGAAGACCCGAATAATAAAGATTTTTCAACAAGCACAATCCCGAAGATAGTAGGCGGATATACAAAAAAATGCCTTGAAATTGCTAACACCTTGTATGGCCAGATAGTGGTAAAGACAGTGCCAGTATCCTCTACAAGGGTTGCAGAGGCGGCAAAGCTCCTTGAAAATATCTACAGGTCAGTGAACATTGCCCTTGTGAATGAACTCAAGATGCTGTTTAACAATATGGGAATAGATATCTGGGAGGTAATAGAGGCAGCAAAGACAAAACCGTTTGGTTTTCATGCATTTTATCCCGGACCAGGACTTGGCGGCCACTGCATTCCGATTGACCCGTTCTATCTCACTTGGAAGGCAAGAGAGTATGATTTTTCAACACGATTTATTGAACTTGCAGGGGAGATAAATACACATATGCCTTACTATGTGGTTCAAAAGACCATGGAGGCATTAAATGAAAATGGAAAAAGCATAAAAGGGGCAAGGATACTGATATTAGGACTTGCATATAAAAAAGATGTTGATGACCCGAGGGAATCGCCTTCATTCAGATTGATTGAGCTGCTGGAAAAAAAGGGTGCACTTGTTGATTACAATGACCCTTATGTTCCAAAGGCGCCTAAGACGAGAAAGCACAAGATTAAAAAAATATCAATTGAATTGACATCCGATAACATGGCAAAATATGACTGTGTAATTATTGCAACTGACCATTCAGATTACAATGCAACATTCATTGTGGAAAACTCTAACCTTATAGTTGATACGAGGAATCTAATAGGTAAGAGCGGAATAAAAAGCAATAAGGTGATTATGGCATGAGGAAGATAAATGAAAACAAAAATAATTTTGGGTTGGATGGGGACAATTTTTTATATGGTTTTAATTTTTTATTTTTCTTCTCTTTCAAAACCAATTAAATATGAACTACCTTATGACGCTGATAAGATTATCCATTTTATAGAGTATGCAATTTTAGGTTTTTTAATGACGGACAGTTTAAAAAGTTCAGGCGTCAGGCGCTATGTTCTGATTGGGTGGATTGCTGCATCAGTTTATGGAATCACAGATGAGATACATCAATCATTTGTGCCTATGAGGGATGCTTCAGCTTTTGATATTTTTGCGGATGGATTGGGTTCTTTTAGCGGGGGATATATTCATAGGGTTTTTATAGCGTCTCTGAAATATGGTTCAACAGGCTTTAAAAATTAGAGAAACAATATTATTTTTAATTCTTATGCGATTTGAGTGTAAAACCAATTTACAATGTTTTATTATGTTTTTGTTCATAATGCGATTTAAGTGTAAAATCAATTTACAATTTTATGTCTATATTTAAAGCAGGTTTTTCCTTGACTAATTTTTTATAGAGTAAATATGCTTAATAATCAGTTAGTTGCAATGCATGGCAGGTATTATTTTGTCTATGGTATAATATTTGCTTATTACTGTAATAGATTATAGGGAGGTAACTTTATGCGATTTAAAAGGATATTATTGATTATTTTAAGCGGTATTATTACTAATCTGTATGCTGTTAATGTTCAAGCGATACCCACACTACAACTTGATATAGGGGGGGGCAGCTATGATTCGTCTACGGATACTATTGTATCAGCGAATTCATCATTCACCATATATGCGTATTTAATAACTAACAGTCATAATTCTCTTGGTGATACTTATTATATATCCGCTGCGTTATCACCCAGAACGTCTGAACCTGTAGATATTGGTTTTTTCACTTTTCAGGGGAATGATATAGAAGTAACAGGGGACATGACATACGGAGTCCCACCGTTGGAGACTGTTGTCACGCAGGGATTTGACCCTGGCGACCTCAGCAGACACGGCATATTTGAAACATATTTTTCTGAATTTGGATTTCAGTTCAGCGGCGATCAGATAAGTCAATATAATACTGCTGATAGAGCAGACTCGGGAGGGGAAATACCTTCAACAGGGACGGGCATGTACTATGCCGCCTTTACAGTTGATACCTCTAATCTTGACTCTGATTATATAATCCATTTTGACCTTTACAACGAGACCATTAAGAATAATGGTGATGTGGATATCTCCAGTTTTGCGCCGTTTTCCCATGATGCCGAGAGTTGTCATGACTGCACCCCTGTTCCAGAGCCTTCAACTGTATTACTACTGGGAGCAGGTTTTGCCGGATTATGGATATTCAAGAGATTGATTATGGTAATAACTTAAAAGTTGGCTGTCAATTATTCCGCTACCGCCTCTTTTTCCTTCAGCGTTTTTCTTGATGTCAAAGAAATTATAAAAATTACCACGAAATTGTCATTCCGAGTAGAGCGAGGAATCTCATTGAGTTCCTTCGCTACGCTCAGGACAAGCTTCGGGCTTTGCCCTCTGTGTTAATCCGTGGTTAAATCAGGTTTTTGTTCTCTTGATATCTCCATTAATTTGTAATATTATTTTGTAGAAACATCTTGAATTATAGAGCATTAGAGTAATAATTCAGTTTCTTTTGTAGAGGAGCATCTGTGCTTGGTTATTTCGCTATACTGCCTGCATTAAGCATTCTCCTATGTATCAGTCTGGGGATATTTATAATTTTTCGCAACCCCGGACATCCTACAAATATAGGATTTGTCCTTGGAATGTTAAGCCTCGTTATAATTGAAACTGGACATGCATTGATACTCTTATCAGATTTTAAACCTGCACTTATATCCTCTGGTATCCATATTACCTTAGTTGGAGAGGCACTCTTACCTGTAACCTGGCTGATATTTAGTCTTAATTTTGCAAGGGCAAATCATGTGGATATATTACATAGATGGCTTCCAATACTTGTTGCTATGGCTGTCATTTCATTTATCTTTGGCATCCTGACAACATCACCCCTTTTTGTTTCCATTCCATCCCCTGATACTGAATCCATAGATATTATTAATACCTACTTTATTTTAGGACCTTTCGGGAGGTATTTCTATATATACCTTATTATAGGGTTAGTGCTTAATCTTATTCATCTTGAGAATACCCTTCGTTCATCGGAGGGTATTCAGAGGCGGCATATAAAGTATGTCCTCTTTGGAGTTGGGGCTATATTAGCTTTTTCTATATTTCTTTCTACCCAGGCGCTGCTCTTTTCTTCATTGACAGCACAGACTATCCCTGTTTTTTCAGCAGCCGTTATTATCTCTGTGTCCATCATAGCATTGTTTATTGTGAAGAATCGCCTTCTTGATGTGGATATATCTATATCCCGTTATGTTATATATAACTCACTCACCGTCTTGATTGTTGGTTTATACCTTCTGTCTGTCAGTATTGTTACCTATGGTATAAAGTATTTCAAAACACCCTTTGATTATTTCTTTATACCTCTCTTTATATTTGTCTCTATACTATCGCTGGTTTTTCTTCTCTTTGCTGAAAAGCTGAAAAGGAAGGTGCAGTTGTTTATTATCAGGCATTTCTACAGACAAAAATATGAGTTCAGGGATAAATGGATGGAGACAATTGAAAAGATAAGTTCAAAGAGGTCTGTAGAAGAGGTATATAAGACCTTAATAAGAATGATTTCAGATACTATGGGTGTAACAGAGATATTTCTATGGATTTATAATCCTGTTACAAATGATTATTATCTGACCGACAGTAATTT
>MHDO01000119.1:6529-6868 GCA_001805005.1 Nitrospinae bacterium RIFCSPLOWO2_12_39_16 | reverse complement strand
TATGTTCCATCTGCTCCAGAAATCAGAAGGGTTGCGCGCAAAATAAGGCTTATCAAAGTTCTTTGGGAGTTTAAAACCGAATATCCTTGCAGCGCCAATAGCAATATCAGTGTATCCTGAAAAATCACAATAAATTTGCACTCCAAATGCTAAGGTTCCAATTATTATGTGGAATGAGCTTAGACCCATAGGGTTGGAGAAGATAGAGTCAACAAAAGAAGCAATGTTATCTGCGAAAACAATTTTCTTAACTAAGCCCCAGCCAATATAAGTTAAACCTTGTTTTAGATTCTCACCAAGTATCAACACCTTATTTTCAAGTTGAGGCAAGAATTCTGA
>MHDO01000119.1:0-6492 GCA_001805005.1 Nitrospinae bacterium RIFCSPLOWO2_12_39_16 | reverse complement strand
AAAGAAATGAAAATCAAGAGGTATCTATAGGAGGGATGGCTATGAAAAAACATTTTATGATATGCGTTGATAATCGCGGCTATGAATCATCGCTGGAGACTAGAAAACTATACGAAGTATTGACTGACAGAATAGCCGGGCAACATCATCAGATAAGAGTCATAGATGAGTCTGGCGAGGATTATTTATATCCTGCAGAGTATTTTGCTCCTGTACGGCTTCCTTCTTCAACAAAAGAAAAATTAGAATTAATAGCAGCTTAACAAATCACTCTTGTTAGGAGGGCTCTTCTGTTTCAGGGGAAGGTTCAAATGGTTCAGCTTTCAATTTTCCTGTCTCATCTTTTGTCAAAATCTCTATCTTTTTTTCTGCCTCTTTTAGTTTCTGGGAGCATATCCGCGACATCTTAATCCCTTCCTCAAAGATCTCAAGGGATTTATCAAGGTCTAAATCGCCCTTTTCTAATTTCTCAACAATCTCTTCCAGTCTTTTTAGCGCCTTTTCAAATTTTATTTCAGACATAAAAAATATTAACCACAGATGGACACAGATTCACACAGATAAAAAGAGATTTTTAAAAATTTAACCTGTGTTTACCCGTGGTTTCATTAGGGTTTTTGTTCTTCAACTCTGCAAATTAGTTCCCCTCTGGATAATCTTACATTAACCTGCCCGTCTTTTTCAACCTCTATTGCGTCTTTTATGATTTTCATGTCAGGCATTCTCCTGCATATACTGTATCCCCTCTCCATGACTGACAGAGGGCTTAAGGCATTAAGTTTGCCTGACATGCCTGTTAATTTTTTATCAAGTATTTCTGCTCTGTGATTTACTGCTGTTTCAAGTCCCTTGGTAAGTTCTGATAATATTTCCTTGATTCTCCGTATCCTGACCTCCGGATTGAGTATAAAGAGGCTTCTTGAGAGATGAAATGTCTTCTCCGTAAATTTTTCGTATATTAATAGTGGAGACCTCCTTACTCTTAAGCCTATATCATCAATCTTTTGCTGGAGCTCATATATTTTATCCAAAGGTGATTTTAAGACCCTTCTTTCCTGCAATCCTGTAAGGTCGCTTTTTAGTATATCAACCATATTCTGAATTGAGTTTATTAACCTTTTTTCCAAACCTATAATATTTTGAACTACCTCTTTCCTAACTCTTACAACAAGCTCTGCTGCTGCTGATGGCGTTGGTGCCCTTAAATCAGCAACAAAGTCTGCTATTGTGTAGTCTATCTCGTGCCCTACAGCAGAGATTACAGGTATCTTTGAATCATAGATTGCCCTTGCAACAATTTCCTCATTAAATGCCCAGAGGTCTTCAATAGAGCCTCCGCCCCTCCCGACAATCATTACATCAATATCAGGCAGTGCATTTAATTCCTTTACAGCCCTTGCTATTTCTGCCGATGCACCTTCACCCTGAACCTTGACAGGGTAGATGATAATGTGGACATTGGAAAACCTTCTGTCAATAATACGGAGTATGTCCCTTATAGCAGCACCTGTCGGTGATGTAATAATGGCTATTTTCTGCGGGAATTGTGGAATTGGTATTTTATGTGCCTCATCAAAGAGACCTTCTTTAAAGAGTTTTTCCTTTAACTGCTCAAATGCTAATTGCAATGCACCTATCCCCTTTGGCTCCATGTAATCTGCAATTAGCTGGTATTCGCCCCTCGGCTCATAGACACTTATTCTTCCCCTGACTATACAAGAGAGTCCGTCTTCAGGCTCAAATTTTAATAGCCTCTTATTCAATTTGAATAAAACTACCTTTAACTGGCTATCCTTATCTTTGAGGGTAAAATAGGCATGACCTGAATTGGGAACCCTGAAATTAGAAATCTCCCCCTCAACCCAGACTTCAGGAAAATCCTCTTCAAGAACAAATTTTATGGCACGGGTGAGCTCTGAGACTGTATAGACTTCTCTTTCTTGATTCATGGAAATTTATATCCGCAGATTTCGCAGATTACCGCAGATTAAAAACAATAAAAAAGAATCAATTAACAGGGATGCACAGGGTAAACAGGATATTTTAAAATCTGTGTAATCTGCGTAATCTGCGGATTAATCATGTTTTGTCCAGTGTATTTTTAAAGGCAGTCAGTGTATTTTTCATAAGCATTGCTATTGTCATGGGTCCTACACCGCCTGGAACGGGTGTAATATATGAAACCCTTTCTTTTACCGATGGGAAATCTACATCTCCAATTAATCCTGCCTCATCCCTATTTATCCCTACATCAATTACCACAGCCCCTTTTTTAACCATATCAGCCTTTATAAAGGCTGGTTTGCCAATGGCAGCTACTAATATATCAGCCTTATTTGTATAATCAGCCAGGTTTTTTGTCTTTGAGTGACATATTGTAACAGTAGCATTTCTATGAAGAAATAAAAGTGCGGCAGGCTTACCTACAATATTACTCCTCCCGACAATTACTACCTTTTTGCCCTCTACAGGTATCTCACTTTTATCAAGGAGTGTCATAACACCGAGGGGGGTGCAGGAAATCAAAGATGCGGTGTTGGCAACTAATTTCCCAACATTTACAGGGTGAAAACCGTCCACATCTTTATCAGGATTTATAGCATCAATAATCTTATCCGATTGTATATGATTAGGAAGCGGCAACTGCACGAGTATTCCATGTATTTCAGGATTTTTGTTAAGAGAGTTTATGAGATTTAATAGCGTATCCTGTTGTGTTTCCTTTGGTAAATGATATTCAGAAGACCTTATTCCTACTTCCTGACATGCCTTCTTTTTGTTCCTGATATATACAGTTGATGCAGGGTCATCACCTACAAGTATTACAGCAAGCCCCGCCTCTTTCCCTGTATTGTTTTTTATCTTTCTCAATTCCTCTGCAATCTCAAACTTTATTGAAGATGCAATCTCTTTTCCATTAATTATATTGGTTGGCATAGTTTTTTAACTTACCACAAAATTATATTCTTGTCTATTGCCTGTGGATATTGTTTTGAGATATATTTAGAACATGTATCTTTTATACAATTTGTTTCTAACTGCTTCAATTATCTTAATTCTTCCGTGGTGGTTATTGAACTTGGTGAAGGGCAAATACAGGATTGGATTCTGGCAGAGAATGGGATATTATTCAGATGAAATTAAAAGAGAGTTAATTAATCAATCTCCTATTTGGGTTCATGCAGTATCAGTCGGTGAGGTTATAGCATCAACTCCATTAGTAAAGGGTTTGAGAAGAGAGTATCCAGATGCTAAAATTATTCTTTCTACTGTAACAGATACAGGACAGCAGATAGCAAAGGAGAGGATAAAAGAGGCAGATTATATTATATATTTCCCTTTTGATTTTTCATGGTCAGTAAAGAGGGCATTGAATACAATTAATCCCATAGTCTGTATAATTATGGAGACAGAACTCTGGCCTAATTTTCTGAGAGAAGCGAATAAGAAAGCTATTCCTGTGGCGGTTATTAATGGTCGTATATCTGAGAGGTCATTTAAGAGGTATAGAATGATAAGTCTGTTTATGAAAAGTGTATTAGAAAGTGTCAGATTGTTCAGTATGCAGACTGAAGAAGATGCAAAGAGGATAATAGCCCTTGGTGCAGATAAAAGGAATGTAAATGTTTCCGGTAATATTAAATATGATAGTGAGTTTAAAGAGATTGAAGAAGAAAAGGTAAAAGAGATTAAGAATACACTTGGAGTTAATAACAATGATAGAATATTTATTGCAGGAAGCACGCATCCGGGTGAAGAAGAGACAATTATTAGATTGTATTCTCATATTTTGAAAAATCACGCTGATTTTCGTCTGGTCATTGCACCTCGTCATATTGACAGGGTAGGGGATGTGGAGGAAATTGTAAAGAGAAAGGGGTTGGCATCTGTGAGAAAATCCGAAATCCAAAATCCAAAATCCAAAATCCAAAATCCAATAATTATTATTGATACAATCGGGGAACTTGGTTTTATGTATAGTATTGCTGATATTGTATTCATTGGCGGAAGCCTGATACCGCATGGCGGGCAGAATATATTAGAACCTGCATTTTACAAAAAGCCTGTTATCTTTGGTAAGTATATGATGAACTTTCAGGAGATTGCAAAAGAGATGATATTATCGGGAGGGGGAATTCAGGTTAATGATGAAAAGGAGTTGATAAAAGAGGTAGATGGACTTATAAATAATGGGAAGAAGATGATTGAGATTGGTGAGAAGGGGTATCAGGTTATAATGAAAAACAGAGGCGCCCTTCAGAAGAACCTTGAATTGATAGGGGAGATTATTAGCCACAGATTTACACAGACAAACACAGATAAAAAAATCTTAAAAAGATTTTAGTCTGTGAAAGTCTGTGGCTGATTTTAATTAATGTTTTATGGTAATTGAAAAAGAAAATCATATTCTTGCTGGCAGTGCTGGCAGGAAGATACCATCTGTAATGGCTACCCAGCACCCTGATAATGCCAGTGTCCCTTACTGGCACAAGACAGAGTTTATCTCTACTACAGATGAGGTGGAGGAGTGCTACCGCTCATTCTGTGATATGGGTTGTGATGAGTATATGTGGGACTGGGAGGGGAAATTTGTAGATGAGGCGGTGATGGACAGGCTCTTTCATCAATACTATGACTATTTCAGCATAAACCACCTCGGCTCAAGTAAATTTCTGACATTCAGGATACCAAATATATGGGAGGAACCCGGCTTCAGGATTGCGAGGGCATTTATGGCAATAATTACCGGCACTGATGCGGCAGGAGAGTTAGGTTTTTCCCATGCCCCTGTCTTTGAGGTAATACTGCCAATGACAGACAATGCAGAAAAACTGATTCATATACAGGAGCAATACTATAAGACTGTCCGACTTACATGCCAAGTATTTTCAACAAGACTGAGCGGCCCTGTAGAGATAAATATAATCCCTTTAATAGAGGGTTCAGGCTCTCTCATAAATTCAAAGAAAATACTTTTAGAATATATTGACAGGTTTGAGAAGAAATTCAGGCACAGTGTGGAGTATATAAGGCCATTTATAGCAAGGTCAGACCCTGCACTAAATTCAGGAATGATTCCAGCTGTCATAGCGGCTAAGGGTGCAATATCGGAATATTATAAATTTCAGAATGAAACAGGGGTCTTTGTATATCCAATAATAGGGGCAGGTTCTTTACAATTCAGGGGCGGGCTGTCGCCTGATGCTATTGAGAATTTTATGAATGAATATGCAGGTGTAAGGACTGTTACAGTTCAATCTGCATTTAGATATGATTTCCCGAGAGAGGTATCAGCATCGGCAATAAGGTTGTTGAAGAGGGACATAGCATTGAAATCACCCCGTATATTTTCTAATAGTGAGATGAATGATATTTTAGAATTGGATGGCATCTTCAGGAAGCCTTATTGTTCTACCATTGAAAGGCTGGCATCTACAATAAATGAAGTATCAAGGCATGTCCCATCTCACAGGGAGAGGATACAGCATACAGGATTATTCGGTTATTCAAGGGGGATAAGGGATTCAAATGTAAGACTGCCGAGGGCTATTGCCTTTACATCGGTATTCTATTCTATTGGCATTCCGCCCGAACTGATAGGGACGGGAAGGGGGATTCATGATGCAGATAAAAACGGTATGCTCTCAAAACTGGAATCCATATATCCAAATATAAAAAATGATTTAAAGAGGGCAGGGTGTTTTCTGAATAAGGAAAATTTAAGGATGCTGGCGGCTGCGGATGAGACATGGAAGGATGTCATAACAGATGTAGGCATATTGGAGGATTATATAGGCTCAAGTTTTATGCCGACCTGTACAGACCACTTTATACACAGAAATCATGTGTCTAATATTCTTCATATGTGGAGGGAGGGGAGGGAATTCAGGAGGGAGATATTGAATGCAGGGGTCATAAGAAGGAGTCTGGGGTAAATATGAGTTCAGAGTTTGGAGTTCAGAGTTCGGAGTTAAAAGAAATAGACCTGAAGGAAATTGAGGAGAGGTACTTCTTTGGCATCTTGAAAGATATAACCGGTGAGAGGGTTAAGGACTTAAGCCTTACTATTTTAAAAGGAGATGCTTCTGACAGGAGATATTTAAGGGTCGGCTATAGAAAAGAGGATGGTATTGGCTCAGTAGTTATGATGGTCTTGTCAAGCCCCAGCCATTCAGAACTTCCATTTATAAATGTTCAGAGGCACTTAAGAAAATGCGGGGTGACAGTCCCTGAGATTTATTATTATGATGAAAAAAAAGGGTTTTTATTTTTGGAGGATTGCGGAGACATTATACTGGAAGAATGGATTAAGGAAAAGGATGCAAATACGATATCCAAATATTATAAAAGAATTATTGATTCACTTTTGAATATCCAGATAAAAGGGAGTGATAAGAGGATTGGGGACTGTGTGGCATTTAATCTCAGATTTGATGTTGAAAAGCTGATGTGGGAATTGAACTTTATGATTGAGCACATGATATTCGGGCT
>MHDO01000118.1:238-9168 GCA_001805005.1 Nitrospinae bacterium RIFCSPLOWO2_12_39_16 | reverse complement strand
GCCCATAATTCTAAAAATTTTGCTAAGGAGGGACAATCAATTAAAAAAGGTGAGAAGATTGCATTGGTTGGCAGCACAGGGAGGGCAAGTGGTCCACATATCCATTTTGAATTAAGGGTGAACAGGATTCCAGTAAACCCCCTGCCCTATTTGCCATGATGAAGAAAAACATGATTAGCCACAGAGGTCACAGAGAAAGACAAGAAGCAAGAAGCAAGATTTTTTTTCTTGCCTCTTGCGTCTTGCCTCTTTTTTTAATCTTTTTTTCTGTCTCTGTGTCTCAGTGCTTTTGTGGCAAAATTTTATAATTTATAAAACTTAATCTGTGAGGTGTGAGATGGAAAAAGAGATGATTACAAATTTAAAGAGCAGAATCAGGGATATTCCAGACTTTCCCAAAAAGGGAATACTTTTTAAGGATATTACTACACTTTTAAGTGATGCAAAGGCATTCAGACAGGCTATAGATATATTAAGCCATCGCTATATCGGGAAACATATTGATCTGGTAGTAGGAGTAGAGGCAAGAGGGTTTGTTATTGGTGCTGCACTTGCCTATGCCTTAAATGCCGGTGTGATATTGATAAGAAAACCAGGTAAACTCCCATATATCACAAATAAGACTGCTTATGAACTTGAATATGGGACAAATGAGATAGAGATACACAAAGATGCTATAAAACCAGGGCAGAGGGTTATAATTGCAGATGACCTCCTTGCAACTGGCGGCACTGTTAATGCTGCAACGAGGCTTGTCAGAGAATTAAAGGGTGAGATAGTTGAATTAGCCTTTCTCGTTGAACTTGGTTTTTTAAAAGGAAGAGAAAAACTTAAAGATTATGGAGTCTATTCACTGATACAATTTTAACTTTAAAAAATCGTGAACCACAGATTAACGCAGATTTACTCAGACGCCGTTCCTGCGAAGGCAGGAATCTATGATTAAATACTGGATTCCCGCTTTCGCGGGAATGACATTTCTGTGTTTATATGTGTCCATCTGTGGTTAATTTTTAAACTATGGAAAAAGAGAGACGAAAGAAACCTGAATTTCATACACCTGTATATGAGATGGCTTTGAAGCAGTTTGATATTGCTTCTAAAAAATTAGGGCTGGACCCAAATGTTGCTTCAAGATTAAGGTCACCTAAGAGGGCTCTAATTGTAAGTGTCCCAATCAAAATGGATGATGGTAATGTAAAGGTATTTGAGGGATACAGGGTTCAGCATAGCATGGTGCTTGGACCAGCCAAAGGAGGGACAAGATACCATGAAGATGTAAACCTCGGCGAGGTCAGTGCCCTTGCAATGTGGATGTCATGGAAAAGTGCTGTTATAGGACTGCCACTCGGAGGTGCAAAGGGGGGAATAAGGTGCAATCCGAAAGAGATGTCAAGGGGAGAGCTTCAAAGACTGACAAGGAGATATGCAACAGAGATATTTCCACTAATCGGTCCTGACAGGGATATACCAGGTCCTGATGTGGGAACGAGTGAACAGACAATGGCATGGCTAATGGATACCTACAGCATGCAGGTGGGTTATTCGGTTCCCGGAATTGCCACAGGAAAACCTGTTAATATTGGCGGCTCACTCGGCAGAAATGAGGCTACAGGCAGGGGTGTTGTCTATGTAACCATGGAGGCAGCAAAAAGAATAAATATTAATTTAAATGGTGCAAAAGTGGTTGTTCAGGGATTTGGAAATGTCGGATATGTAGCCGCAAAAATTCTTTATGATATGGGATGCAAGATAATAGCTGTAAGTAACTCTAAGGGCGGTGTGTATAATAAAAATGGGCTTGATATAAAGAGGCTCTATGAATTTTCAAAAAATAATCAAATCTTATCAGATAGCAAACTTGGAGATAGGGTTACAAATAAGGAACTCTTAGAGCTGGAATGTGACATATTGATTCCTGCTGCCCTATCAGCCCAGATAGATGGAGATAATTCAAAAAGGGTAAAATGCAAGATACTTGCGGAAGGTGCAAATGGACCTACTACACCTGAGGCTGACCAGATTTTAAATGACAGAGGGATATTTCTTATCCCTGATATCCTGGCAAACTCTGGAGGTGTAACAGTTTCATATTTTGAATGGGTTCAGGATTTACAAAACTTTTTCTGGAAGGAAAAGGAGATAAATGAAAAGTTAAAGGATATTATTGTAAATGCATTCAACAATATGATGCTCCTCACCGAAAAGGAAAAGGTTAACCATAGAACTGCTGCACTCATGATGGGGATTAAAAAGATTGCCGATGCAATGCTCATCAGAGGACTCTACCCATAAAAACAAAAATATTTAAACCAAAAAAATTAACCACTGAGGCACTGAGACACAGAGAAATAAGCCAGATTAAACTGCTATTAAAAACTCCGTGCCTCCGTGTCTCCGTGGTTAAAATCAGCTTTTATGGACAATAAATCTTACTGGATAGCATTAAATATGATTGATGAGATAGGAAGTATAACCTATCAAAAACTTATTACCCATTTTGGCAGTCCTGAAAATATCTTTTCTGCATCAAAGAAGGAATTGATGGAGGTTGACGGCATAAGAGAAAAAACGGCAAATTCCATAAAGTCTTTTAGATTAGAGGAGGAAATAAAAGATGAATTAAACAGGATTGAAAAATCCGGAGTTAGTGTAATAACAACAAATGACAATGATTATCCATCAAGCCTTAAAACAATCTATGCTCCGCCTCCTGTCCTTTATATAAAGGGGAAGATAATAGAAAATGATGCTATTGCTGTAGCTGTAGTAGGCTCTCGCTCACCAACAACTTACGGTAAATTAGTCACAGAAAAGATAAGCATGGAACTGTCAGAGAGAGACATCACTATTATCAGTGGCATGGCAAGGGGAATTGACAGCATAGCTCATAAATCTGCCATAGCAGGCGGAGGAAGGACTATTGCTGTTTTAGGCTGTGGTTTAAATGTCATATATCCGCCTGAGAACTTTAAACTTATGGATGAAATTATCAGTCACGGTGCAGTTATCTCAGAATTTCCAATGTCTGAAAGACCTGACAAAATGAATTTCCCTCAGAGAAACAGAATTATAAGCGGACTATCCCTCGGAACCCTTATTATAGAAGCAGCAGAAAAGAGCGGTTCATTAATAACAGCCCGTCATGCTGTTGAACAGGGGCGAGAGGTTTTTGCTGTCCCCGGAAGTATAAACTCTCTTAAGAGTAAGGGGACAAACCGTTTAATAAAGAGCGGGGCAAAATTAGTGGAAGGTGCAGAAGATATAATTGATGAATTCCCCCCTGATGTCCGTTCATTTTTAAGACCTGTAAAGAAAAATAAGACTGAGGAGCCTGATTTGGCAGGAGATGAGAAGTATATATTTTCACTTATAGATTCAGAATCACGGCATATTGACACTATAATAGAACATAGCAATTTGCCTGTAGGTATTGTTTCGGGTATACTTGTAAAATTAGAGTTAAAGGGTTTAATCAGACAGACATCAGGAAAAATTTTTATGAGGAGTTAAAGCTGAAAATGAGAGAAAGGATATTCAGTATAATAGAAATTATAGTAAGACAGATATTGATAAGTAAAAATCTGGTTCATGACGAAAAGGAGATTGTAGAATACCTCATATCTGAGGGATATAATCTGGAAGAAGTCAATACAGCCTTTTCATGGATTAGAGATATCGCAGGGGAACAAAAGGTAAAATCACCCTTAAGAAAGTCTTTAAACGAATCAAATAATATAAGGATACTGAGTAGTGATGAAAAGATAAGCCTTAATAAAGAGGCATACGGATTCCTTATAAGATTAAAGGAGTTTGGTTTTATAGATAATGAATTGCAGGAGGAGATAATTGAAAGGGCACAATATTTTACAGATGGAGAAGTAGGACTGGATGAAATAAAATCTATTGCGGCCATGGTCATGATGAACCACTCAGGGACAGAATGGGGAGAAGATATTAACAGGCTCTTCAATGACGAATGGGAATCGGCAGTGAATTAAAAAAATAATAAAATATTTACCACAGATTTTCACAGATATACACAGATAAAAAAAGAAGAAAAAAAGGATTTTCTCTGGTTTTTGTTTTTTCAATCTTTATAATCTGTGTTAATCTGTGTCCATCTGTGGTTAAATCAGGTCTTTGTTCATATGTCAAAATCATTATTAATAGTTGAATCGCCTGCAAAGGCATCTACATTAAAAAAATTTCTTGGAGACAGCTTTCTTGTAAAGGCATCTGTGGGCCATGTAAAAGACCTCCCTCATAATAAACTCGGTGTGGATATAGAAAATAATTTTGAGCCCGAATATATCACAATCCGGGGTAAGGGGAAAATACTTCAGGAATTAAAGGCTGCAGCAGAAAAGGCTGATACCATCTATCTTGGGCCTGACCCTGACAGGGAAGGAGAGGCAATCGCATGGCATATTGCAAATGAACTAAATGGGGATAAACTTAGCAAGAAGAAGGGACGCAAGATATATCGCGTCCTGTTTCATGAGATTACAAAAAATGCCGTAAGAAAGGCAATTGAGAATCCACTTACAATTAATGAAAACAAGGTTTATGCACAACAGGCACGGAGAATTCTTGATCGCCTTGTCGGCTATAAGATAAGCCCTATCTTATGGAAAAAGGTAAGAAGGGGATTGTCTGCAGGAAGGGTTCAATCTGTTGCCCTCCGATTGATTTGCGAGAGAGAGAAGGAGATAAATTCATTTGTAAAAGAGGAATACTGGTCTATAACTGCAAATCTAAAATCCCCCCTTCACCCCCCCTTTGATAAAGGGGGGGAGGGGGGATTACCATTTGAGGCAAGACTTCATCGCATAGGGACAGATAAGGCTGAGATAAAAAATGAATCTGAGGCAAAGTCTATCCTCTCCGATTTGGAAGGTGCATCATATAAAATCATCAATGTCCAGAAGAAGGAAAAGAAAAAGAATCCTGTTCCTCCATTCATAACAAGCACACTTCAGCAGGAGGCATCACGAAAACTCAGGTTCTCTGCAAAAAAGACCATGATGATAGCCCAAAAACTCTACGAAGGGCTTCAGATAGGAGATGAGGGGCAGGTTGGATTAATAACCTACATGAGAACAGATTCATTCAATCTGTCATCTGAGGCAGTAAATGAGGCACGAAATTTTATCGCGAGCAGATACGGAAGTGATTTCCTGCCTGACAAGCCAAATTTTTATAAGAGCAAAAAAACCGCACAAGAGGCACATGAGGCTATCAGACCTACATCGGTATTAAGAGAGCCATCCTATATAAGAAAATATCTTGAAAAGGATGCGGCTAATCTCTATGAGCTTATATGGAACAGGTTTGTTGCCTGTCAGATGAATCCTGCGATCCTTGATTCAACCTCAGTTGATATAGAGGCAAAAAAATATCTCTTCAGGGCTACGGGTTCTGTTGTAAGGTTTACTGGTTTTTTAAAGGTATATGAGGAAACAATTGAAGTATCCTCCGAATCAGAGCAGGGTGAAAAAGAAGGTATATTGCCTTCATTAAAAACAGGAGATATGCCTGAGCTGATAAATATAACACCTGAACAGCATTTTACACAGCCACCTCCAAGATACACAGAGGCAAATCTGATAAAAGAATTAGAGGAGAAAGGGATTGGAAGGCCAAGCACCTATGCAGCAATAATCAGCACAATCCTTCAAAGGGACTATGTTGAAATTAAAGAGAGGAGACTCCACCCTACCCTCCTTGGGTCATTGATATCAGACCTCCTTGTAGAAAATTTCCCAAAGATATTGGATGTTAAATTCACTGCAAATATGGAAGAAGAGCTTGACCAGATTGAAGAAGGGAAAAAGGGATGGATTGATGCACTCAATGATTTTTATAAGCCATTTTCTTCAGACCTTTCAAAGGCTGAGACAATGATGAGGAATATAAAAAAAGAGATTGAGATTACAGATGAAATCTGTGATAAATGCGGCAAAAATATGGTTATTAAATGGGGCAGATTCGGCAGATTTCTTGCGTGTTCAGATTATCCTAACTGTAAAAGCACCCGTCCCATTAAAGGTGATAATGAAAAAGAGGGCGTCACTGAGAAATTACCTGAAATTACAAACGAGAAGTGTGAAAAATGCAGCGCACCATTACAGCTCAAGATTGGAAGATATGGAAAATTTCTTGCCTGCACTAAATATCCTGAATGCAAATTCACGAAACCTATAAGCCTTGGCATATTATGCCCTCAGGATGGGTGCAATGGATTCCTTGTAGAGAGGAGGACAAAGAAAGGGAAAATATTTTATAGCTGTAGTAATTACCCTAAGTGTAAATTTGCCACATGGAATAAGCCGATTCCAGAAAAATGTCCACAATGTGGCTACTCATTCCTTATAGAGAAGAGAATAAAGGATGGAGATATAGAAATTATGTGTGGAAATAAAGATTGCACATTTAAAAAGGCTGTTGCCTGAAGGGGATGAAAAGACTGCCTGTTGTTGCCATTACGATGGGTGACCCTGCAGGAATAGGTCCTGAAATTGTCCTTAAGGCATTAACAAAACGAGAGATTTTTAGATGCAGTATCCCCATAATAATAGGTGATAAAAAATTTTTAAAAAAAACTGCTGATTCTCTTAACATCCCTCCCATCCCCTCAAATATCAGCATAATTGATTTAAAAAATATTCCAGAGAGATTTACGGTTGGCAAACCATCCCGTTCAGGAGGTAAGGCTACGGTAAAATATATAGATGCTGCGGTGAATCTGGCTCTCCATAAAAGTGTTGATGCAATTGTTACAGCACCAATAAGCAAAGAGGCAATACACATGGCGGGATATAAATATCCCGGTCATACAGAGATGCTTGCAAAACTTACAAATACAAAGGATTATGCCATGATGCTTGCCGGTAAAGATATAAGGGTTGTGCTTGTAACAACACACACAGCTATAAAAAATGTAAGCCGTCTGATAAGCAGAAAAAAAATCCTGAAGACTATAAAGCTTACAAACTCTTCTTTAAAATCATGGGGGTTTTTAAATCCAAGGATAGGAGTTTCTGCACTTAATCCACATGGGGGGGAAGGTGGTATATTTGGCAATGAGGAGATAAAGAAAATCATGCCTGCAATTAATGATGCAAGAGCAGAAGGCATAAAGGTTCAAGGGCCATTTCCAGCCGATACACTTTTTACACCTGCAAAAATGTCAAAGTTTGATGCAATTGTGGTCATGTATCATGACCAGGGGCTCATCCCAATAAAGATGAAATCATTTGGAAAGGCAGTAAATATCACTCTCGGCTTACCATTTATCCGCACATCAGTTGACCACGGAACTGCCTATGACATTACTGGAAAAAATCTTGCCGACCCCTCAAGTATGATTGAGGCAATAAAAATGGCTGCTAAATTAAATAAAAAAAGAATCAAAAAGGAAATTTTTTGACTACGCTTAAACTTGCAGCCTCTGCTACCTCTTCAAAAGTTACAGGCTTCGCCCTCATTGATTCAATAGCAACAGTCGCCTGTCCTGATCCTTCCCATATAACATTTCCTGTAACGGTATCCCATAATTGAAGTGATATCTTTACAGTGGTCTCTCTTGTTGAGACTATTGATAATCCGAAGAATGAGAATCTTGAAGAAACTGATTCTGTAAATGATAAAAGCTTGGGCTGGATGATATGCCTGACTTTCAATGCATCTCCAACTTTCCACAGATAGTCTTTTTTTAAAATTCCTGTAGTATCATAATAGTCTAACATCTTTGAATAGATATCTGTGAGGTCAGCAGTATTAATGCTATTGATAGTCTCTCTTGATGAGATGATATTTATCTTAGGCTTTTCTTTTTGAAATGCCTTTTCTATTATATCTGAGATTGTAACCTTGTATTCTCCAAGACCACTCACCCTTGAAAGTGCGGTTGTAAGAAAACCTATACGATTTCCATCTATTTTATTCGCCTGAAGGGAGCGGTAAAATTCATATGAACTTACATTGAGCTGCTTTAAAGGACCACCACATCCTGCAATAAGAAAGAATACAGAAACCAGAATACAGAAGCCAGACATTATTTTTGTCTGTTGACTATCTTCTGTTCTCTGTCTTCTGTCCTCTTTCTTCTGCGTTCTCATACCTTATATTTCAGTATCTTATTCGGCATACAATCGGTAATGATACATGGTATCTTCTTTGAAATAATTTAGCAAGTTTGTTTTATTCACTTGATTTTGAGAACTTCGTTGTATATATTTTCACACATGATAGAAGAGAATATAGCCTTATTTATAAACACCCATGAGACATTGAGGGCAGAAAAAATCTTAAAATCTGAAAATATAGATTTTAAGACTGTTATAAAGCCACGCACTATCACATCTGAATGCGGCTTTGGACTGAAATTTAATAGTCATTACAGAGAGAAGATATTAATCATTTGTAAAAATAATAACTTAAGATTGATTGGGATATTTATCAGCATAGGAAAGGACATCTGGAAAAAGATAGAACTCAATTAAAATATAAATAGAGGCTTACCTCTGTTGACAACAGAGAAAATTCTGAGAATGCCTGATTTTCCCCTATTACCCTCCCTTGATTTTACTCTTAAGGCAGCTTTGGAGGTTTAATCCCATCCAGCCTTTTATCTGTCAGACTCCTCAAAAAGGCAATCAGGTCATCTTTTTCAGCATCTGAGTTACCTTATTTACATTTTCATTTTTAAATTCTCTTTTCTCCAGTACATTTGCGAAATTCATAATCCCTTTCCTCCTTATATATTTTTTGTCTAAACAGATTCATAAACCTTTCCTACCATCTTGGCAGATGGTTTAAGGGTTTTCTTTCCCTCCGACCAGTTTGCAGGACACACCTCATCCGAATGCTTTGATACATAAATATTAGCTTCAACCTTTCTCAAAAGCTCAGATACATTTCTTCCT
>MHDO01000118.1:0-166 GCA_001805005.1 Nitrospinae bacterium RIFCSPLOWO2_12_39_16 | reverse complement strand
AGGCCTGTTGCCTCGTCATATACACCAAAAAGTCTTGAAACAGTCCCTGTAGGGTCAGCACCCATCAGATACTTGACATCCTGCAAGAGTCTTTCAGACTGCTGCCATGCAAGATGAGAATATTTTGTATCCGTACTTACAGAAACAACTTCACACCCTGCCGATT
>MHDO01000117.1 GCA_001805005.1 Nitrospinae bacterium RIFCSPLOWO2_12_39_16 | reverse complement strand
CGGTGTCGTTACAGGGGTAATAATGGCATTGATTGCATATTACTGGAAGGGAAACTATATGCTGGGGATAGTATTAGGTCTTGCCATGATGGTAAATCTATTCATTGCAAACTTTTTTGGAATAATTATTCCGCTGGTTTTAAAATGGCTCAAGATAGACCCTGCCGTTGCCTCATCAATCTTCCTTACAACTCTAACAGATTGTATCGGCTTCTTTTCCTTCTTAGGTCTCGCCACATTATTCATAAAATACCTTATTTAAGTATACATTATTATAACAGTAGTTGTGTGATGATACCATGAAGGCATTAAAGTTATCCATTTTCTATTTAGTTTTTATCCTCTTTTTTGATACTGGTGCTTATGGATATCAAATTAACGGGTCTGTTGTTGATGTGAGAAATAACCCAGTCTCATACGCTATAGTCAGGGCTCAGGCTACTGATATTAAAACGATGACTGATTCAAAAGGTAATTTTACTTTAAAGCTGACCCCGGCAAAAGAGATTACCCTGACAGCATGGAAAGAAGGCTATATTAATGGTGGACTAAAATTAATCAGTGGACAGAAAGATGTGATAATCAAACTTAAATCTGTGCCTTTATACGATAATAAGGACTACCAATGGATTCATCCAGACCCTCCTACCCTCTTCCAAAAGTTTTATATAGTTTTCTGGAATATCATTGCATTTATCACCAGAGATGAAAAATTCAACAGCAGGTTTAAAGATAACTGTTCAAATTGTCACTCATCATTCATATTTGCACAATGGCGAGAGGATGCCCATTCTAATTCTGCGAGGAATCCTGTCTTACTGACAATGTACAATGGGACCGATATGAATGGCAAGTCAGGTGTTTACCCTGGCTTCAAAATAGACTTTCCTAATTCAAAGGGTAACTGTTCAACCTGTCATGCCCCTGCCCAGTCAATTGCAAATCCTTGGGGAACAGACTTAAATAATGTTATTGGTATTGGAAAAGAGGGTATATTCTGTGACTTCTGCCACAAGATTAAGGATGTAGAATTGCACCCTGACGGCGGTTATCCTGGTGTCCTCTCAATTAAATTTAATCGTCCACCACGGGGGGAGCAGATTTTCTACGGACCTTACGATGATGTCATAGCTGGTCCTGATACATTTTCACCTTTATACAAAAAGAGTCTTTTCTGTGCCCCATGTCATAGTGCAAAATTCTGGGATGTTCCCATCTACTCTGAGTTTGATGAATGGCTGAATAGCCCGTATTCAAAGGAGGGGAAGGAGTGTCAGGACTGTCATATGCCACCTGATGGGAAGACCACACACTTTGCCCCTCCTGAAAAAGGCGGTGTTAAGAGAGACCCAAAGACTATAGCGACTCATAATAATCCAGGTTCCCGTAATATACAATTTTTATCAGATGCTATCAAAATGGAATTGCAAGTGGAAAGGAGAAATAGTATTATAGACGCTACTGTAAGACTAACAAATGAGAAGGCAGGTCATCACTTCCCTACCGGAGTTCCTATGCGGAACATGATTCTCCTGGTGGAGGCAAAAGATAACAGGGGAATAGATTTGAAATACATCGGAGGCACAGTAGTTCCTGAATGGGGTGGTGCTGGTCTGATAGAGAAAGGTAATTATGCAGGACTTCCTGGTAAAGGTTTTGCAAAAGTATTGGCTAATGCCTCAAGGAAATACCCTGAATTCAATACCAATGTGAAGTTTCCGATTCCGCACTGGAGGCAGGCAGTAATACTATCAGATAACCGTATCCCCGCAAGGGGAACAGATATTTCCCATTATAGATTTGAGTTGAATGGCACAGAAAAGGATTGTATCAATGTAAAGTCAAGAGTGATCTATCGCAGGGCATTTAAGCCTTGGATAGATGACAAGGGCTGGCAATTAAAAGACCTTGAAATTGCAAAGAAAGATTTTAAACTCTGCAATTAAATTTTAAGAAGACAATGTTTAAAAGACTATCTCTTTTATCAAAAGTTATATTCCTCTTTTTGTGGCTTTCTCCACTAACAGCCTACTCTTTTGAATCATGGGTGAAGACCGGAGGTCCATTGGGTGGACTTGGCTATGATGTGAGAATTGACCCTGCTAATAAAAATATTATGTTTGTCACAGACAACTATAGCGGTGTCAATAAAAGCACGAACGCAGGGGCAACATGGTTTAAGAGCAATTCTGGAATAGATACTAAAGACGGCTCAACCAAAGATTCTGTCCCTATCTTTTCTCTGACTATTGACCCCAATAATTCCAATAGAATATGGGCAGGGACTTTTGTAGCTGGAGTTAATTTTGGTGTGTTTAGAACAGATGATGGCGGCACAACATGGGCAAGGAGGGTAAATGGCATAAGCTTAGAGGGTGATGAAGATGAATTGGTATTCCGCGGCTTCACAATCCAGCAGGGTAACTCTAATATAGTCTATGTTATGGCAGAGGTTACCACATCTATACAGGGGAGGGAGTTCAGAAGGGTAAAGGGGAGGATATATAAGACCACAGACGGAGGTGAAAACTGGACAAAGATATGGCAAGGGGATAACCTGGCGAGATACCTTATCATAAATCCTGATAACTCAAATATCCTCTATGCATCCACAGGGATATTTGATAGGGAGGGATACAACTCTGATTGTGCGAATGGGGTCAGTGGAGGTGTTGGTGTCTTAAAGAGCACAGACGGTGGCAGCACATGGAGCCAGATTAATAATGGACTGACAGACCTGTATGTGGGTAGCTTGAGGATGCACCCTTCAAATCCCGGTATTCTATTTGCAGCCACAGGCAACGGTGCCTGTTCAGGTTTATATGATAATAATATCGTCAGTGGATTATTCAAGACAACAGATAGTGGTAATACATGGACAAAGGTTATAGGTAACGATATTATGACTACGGTAAATTTCAGTCCCTCTAATCATAATATAATATATGCGGGAAGCGCCGTTGCCTTTTATCGCAGTGAAGACGGCGGGAATACATGGGGCTCATATCAAATGTCAGAAGAGGTTTGGGGTCCTGCTGGAATAAGGGCGGGGTTTCCGATAGATGCGGTAGTTGACCCTGATAACCCCCTCACATTATATACCAATAACTACGGTGGCGGCATCTTCAAATCCACAGATGGGGCACAGACATGGTTATCATGGAGCAAGGGATACACAGGTGCAGAGATTCATGATGTGGAGGTGAGCTTAGGAAACAGCGCGCTTGTCTATGCCATTGGAAGAAGCGGCCCTTTTAAAAGCACTAACAGTGGTGAAGATTGGATAGGTATAACCAATGGCAGTGCAGCAGGTTTTGCGGAGTGGTATTCCATTAAACAAAAATATGGTAATGCAAATATTATACTCATAGCCGACGAGCATCAAGGTGGAATTTTAAGAAGCACAGATGGTGGAAATGATTTTGCTGAGGTCTTGAGACACCCTTTTGCAGATGCAAGTAATCCCAACAAAAGGCAGGGATTTAAGGCACTCAGTTTTTCCCCTTCCAATCCGCAGATTGTATATGCCGGATTAGCAAAGGATCGCAGTAAAATAGACTCCTCACCTCCTTTAGGTATTGCCATATATAAATCTATTGACAGTGGAGCAACATGGAGTGCAAAGGCTTCAATCATTGACGGTAAAAATATAAATGCAATAATTATCCATTCTACAAACCCTGATGTTGTCTATGCTGCCACTACCAGTGGTGTATTCAAGACTACAAATGGGGCAGATACATGGACTCAATTGTCAAGCCTTGGGAATAGAGATATTCGCTCTTTTGCTATTGACTTCTCTGACCCTCAGATTATATATGCCGGTGAAGAAAACGGCGGTGTCTGGAAAACCACGGATGGAGGGACAACATGGGCTGGTCCAAAAAACACAGGATTCTCTTCTGGCAATCCATCTATAAGGGGCATTGTCATTGACCCAAACAATACATCAATTATCTATGCAGGGGACTGGACATCAGGGGTATGTAAATCTGTTAATGGTGGCGAAACATGGTCGCCATTTCCTGATAGTGCAATGTCGGGGTTATCTACAAGGGCAATAAAAGACTTAGCCATTTCCTTTGATGGAACAGTATTATATGCATCAACACAGGGTGAAGGGGTATTCCGCAATTCTTTATCAAAGGATACTGCTTCTCCCACTATATCTTCTACAAGCCCGGATAATAACGCTAAGGACATAGCGAATAATACATCCATCACTGCCACATTCTCAGAGGCAATGGATTCATCAACTATTAATACAAGTTCTTTTACCTTAAATGGCAGTGCTATTTCAGGAACTGTAAGCTATGACTCCGCTACTATGACAGCTGCTTTCACTCCTTCGGCTGATTTAGCCTCGAACATCACATATACAGCCGCAATTACAACAGGAGTGAAGGATAGTGCTGGAAACAATATGGCATCTAATTATACATGGAGTTTCACGACAAAAACCTCCTCAAGCAGTGGCGGCGGTGGTGGCGGCGGCTGTTTCATAGCCACTGCTGTCTTTGGCTCATACTCAGACCCTCATGTTCAGGTTCTGATAGATTTCAGAAATAAATATCTTTTGACAAATCCTCCTGGTAAAGCCTTTGTAAATTTATATTATAAGGTATCTCCACATCTTACAGATTACATAAGAGGGCATGAAATTTTGAGGTATGTCTTAAGGCAGATACTTACATCCACAACTTATGGAATTAAATACCCCAAAAGAGCTCTTTTGATATCCCTTTTTACCATCATAACTGTAATAACCCTACGAATAAGGAAATCAAAAAGGCTATAAATCTTTAAAAGTGTTTTTTGGAGTTATATGGTGGGCGGTACAGGATTTGAACCTGTGACTTCTACCGTGTGAGGATAGCACTCTACCGCTGAGTTAACCGCCCATGAATAAAAACATAATTTAACCACGGATGAACACGGAGAAACACAGATTTAATTTAATAAAAAAGTCTTTTATCTGTGAAAATCTGTGTAAATCTGTGGTTGCTTTAAAAGTGGAGCAGAGCGGGATCGAACCGCCGACCTTCTCGTTGCGAACGAGACGCTCTCCCAACTGAGCTACTGCCCCCTTCAATTATCAATTATCAATTATCAATTGTCAATTTGTTTTTCCCCCGTATCTGTGCCATACCCTGCATGTCCCATCCATAGAGACCATGCAGGGGCCGAAGGGATTTTCAGGGTTGCAGGCCTTTTTTGCAAAGAGCGGACAATCAGGCGGGTATATCTTCCCTATCATGACCAAGTGGCAGGAGCAGGATGGGTGAATATCAAAGAAATCTTTATCCCCCTTTTCTATATCAAATATTTTATTTGCGTCCCACTTTGAGTATTTATCCCTTAATTTAAGTCCTGACCTCGGTATCCTTCCTATCCCCCTCCAGTATGAAGATACCTCTTCAAAGACATTGCTCATTATTTTTATAGCCTTTGGATTGCCGTCTTCCTTAACTGCCCTTGTATATTTATTTGTTAGAGATGCCTTCCCTTCCTTTATCTGTTCTACTATGCTTAACACAGCCGATAATATATCCAGAGGCTCAAAGCCGGCAGATACTGTAGGCATAAGATATGCTTCAGGAAATATCTCAAACGGCTTCATGCCGATAACTGTAGTTACATGGCCGGGGAGGAGAAATCCGTCAATCTGTATATCTCCTATGCCGAGAAGGAGTTCCATTGAGGGGGGTATCAGGCGGTGAGATGATAAGATAGAGAAATTATCAGGCGGATTATTATATATGAGTGATGCAACACCTGCTGCAGTTGTTTCAAATCCGACAGAGAAAAATACAACCCTTTTGTCAGGATTCTTTTCTGCTATCTTCTGGGCATCTAAAGGGCTGTAAATAATCCTTACATCTGCACCTCTTGATTTTGCTGTCTGCAGAGAATCATTTTCATTATTTTCACTGCTGATTCTTGAAGGAACCCTTATCATATCCCCAAATGTAGCAAGGATGACATTATCCATTGATGCAATCTCTATTGCCGTATTTATGTCAGATGCCGGACAGACACAAACAGGACAGCCAGGACCTGCAACAAGCTCAATATTTTCCGGGAGAAGAGACCTTAAACCAAATCTGCCAATAAAGTTTTCATGAGTTCCGCAGACATGCATTATTTTAATCTTGCGGGAAGGTGTAGTTTTTGAAATAAGCCGTGTAATCTTTTTTACTAATTCAGAATCCCTGTAATCATCAATTTTCATGACTACCCTTGTTTAGGGGCATTAACAGCAGAAGAAATCTGGGGGCTGAGGTTTTTATCATTGTTATAGGCTGGGGTTACAATTCCTCCTGACATAATGAGTTTAATACCATCCTCTATACTCATATTGAGGGAGATGATGTCTCCCCTTGGAACCATGAGGAAAAAACCTGTTGTAGGATTTGGGACTGTTGGAACAAACACATTTATCACATCTTCCTTTGTAACATGCTGAACCTCACCCTGTGCCTCACTCGTTATGAATCCTATTGAGTACATTCCGTTTTTTGGAAACTGAACCAGCACAACACGGCTGAATGCAGCCTTCTTGGCTGTGGCAATAGTATGGATGACCTGTTTTGCGCCTGAATAGATGGATTTTACCATTGGTATGTTATCCAAAAATATTTCAAATCTTTCAAGGAGTTTCCGTCCAATAACATTTGTACTTGCCAGTCCTACTGCAAAAATTATCAGAAAGGTCAGTATAAATCCAATGCCTGGTATGATGAAATTGAGTCCCATTGTAGAGAGAAGGTTGTTTACAGTGGGGCCTAAAAGGCTGTCAATCATCCTGAAAAGGACCCTTATGAAGAAAAAAGTAATCATTAAGGGGAGTGTTACAAGCAGCCCTGTAATAAATATGTTTCTTATTTTATGTTTTAGTGTCTTAACCATTTTGCTTCCTCTTTATTTCCTTTTCTTGCTGATTTTAATAATGTTTTTTAAAATATATCACATTTCATATATCGGTAAAAGGGGAAAAATCATTAGGTTTTAAATGACAGGGGATATTTTTTATGGTATTTTTATAGTAAGAATTTGGATATAGCTTATGGGTGATAATAATATAGACCGTAGAGAATTTTTAAAAAGGGTAACAAATGCTGGAATTGCCATCGGGGCGGTAACAGGCGGGGCATTCCTTTTACACAACAGAGATGAAGTTATTTCGGCAGGTGAATCTATTGCCAAGGTGAAGGATTTTCGTATAACAGGGGATGTATTACCGCAGATGGCTATAGCAAAAGGTGATTCACCTGCAAGGATTGTAAAGGCTGCAGTTGAGGGGATGGGGGGGATGAAGAGGTTTGTCTCAAGGGGTGATGTTGTAGTGATAAAGCCGAATATAGGATGGGACAGGGCTCCTGAGCAGGCTGCAAATACAAACCCGGAGGTTGTAGCTGAGACTGTCAGACTATGCTATGATGCAGGGGCAAAGAAGGTAATTGTGACTGATATGTCATGCAACGACCCGCGCAGGTGTTTTTTTAGGAGCGGTATTGGAAAAAGTGCAAAGGATGCAGGCGCTGATGTCCAGCTTCCCAAGGATTATAAATTTCGCAAGATAGCAATAAAGGGTGAAGTATTAAAGGTCTGGCCTGTATATACTGTCATACTTGAGGCGGACAAGGTTATCAATATACCAATTGCTAAACATCATAATCATTCTACACTGACCCTTGGGATGAAGAACTGGTATGGACTTTTAGGCGGGAGGAGGAGGGATTTGCATCAGAATATTCACATGAGTATTGCAGATTTAGCTGGATTCATCCGTCCGACACTCACAATTATTGATGCCTACAGGATACTTATTAAAAACGGACCTCAGGGCGGGAGTATTAGAGATGTGAAAATGATGAATACTGTGGCAGTTTCTACAGACCCTGTAGCGGTTGATGCGTTTGCTGCAACACTTTTTGACAAGAAACCAGAAGAGATTGGATATATTGTTGAGGCGTATAAAAGGGGTCTGGGAAATATAAACTTTACAGAACTCCAGCCCTTGATAATATCCGCATGAACAAAAACTAATTACATCCGCAGATTACGCAGATTTTCACAGATTTTTTTTAAAAAATATTTTATTTTAATCTGCGGTAATCTGCGAAATCTGCGGGTATATAATTTTCATGAATAAAAAAAATCTCCTCGTTTATTTAAGGCGAATCTCACAGATATTTTTTATTGTCCTCTTCTTTTACCTCCTTTTTCAGACTGAATACAGGGGTGGGTTTGCAAAGGATATTACAAACCCGATAAGAATAGATGCACCTGTAAAATTCTTTTTTGAGATTGACCCCCTGACTGCAATATCAACAGTAATATCTACCCATTCTCTCTATAGAAATTTAATCTTGGCTGTTGTATTAATATCGGCAACAATATTGTTTGGAAGGTTTTTCTGCGGATGGATATGTCCGATGGGGACACTGCATCAGGTTTTTAGCACAGTCAGTCCTTCTAAAAAAGGCATCAAAAGAATTGAATCCAATAAGGGGCATCCAAATCAGATAATAAAATATTACATACTGATACTCTTTTTGGTTGCAGCAGTTTTTACATCCCTTCAGGTTGGACTTCTTGACCCAATCACATTTCTTTACCGCTCAGTTACTACAGCCATACTTCCGGGATTAAATCTTTCTTTCTCTTTTCTAATTGATAAACTTTATTCATTTAACAATCCCTATCTTCAGAAAATAGGAGATGTTATGTATTCCTTTACCCATGATTATATCTTGAGTTTCATACAGCTAAATTTTCATTTTGGATGGATAATAGGGATATTATTTTTAATTGCCCTCCTTTTAAACAGAAAGGAGACAAGATTCTGGTGCAGATATATATGCCCGACAGGTGCATTGCTGGGACTATTTTCAAGATTCAGCCTCTTTGGAATGGAGAAGGTGCATGATAAATGCACTGACTGTAATAAATGTCTTCTTGACTGTCAGGGTGCAGATTCACCACAGGGGAGGGTGGATTGGAAATCCCATGAATGTATTATGTGCTTCAACTGTGAAAGGGTATGCCCTGAGGATGTAATAAAATTTAAGTTTTTTCCAAACAGGACATCTACATCAATGGAACCAAATTTTAAAAGAAGGTGGGTTACCTTAAGCGGTTTTGCAGGATTGTTCATTCCGTTTTTTTCAAGGGGCTCTGCTGAATTTAAGACCAATTTTAATCCAAAACTCATAAGGCCGCCGGGTGCATTGGAGGAGGCAAAATTTCTTGCAAGATGTATCAGGTGTGCGGAATGTATGAAGGTCTGCCCTACAAATGCACTCCATCCAACCCTTTTGGAGGCAGGGATTGAAGGGATATGGAGCCCTATACTAATTCCAAGGATAGGATACTGTGAGCATACCTGCATTCTCTGCTCAACAGTCTGTCCTACAGGTGCAATCCGCTCAATTACAGAAGAGGAAAAGGTTGGTTCGGAAAAGGTAAAACCTATAAAAATAGGGACTGCCTTCTATGACAGGGGGAGATGCCTTCCATGGGCAATGGCTATACCATGTATAGTTTGTGAGGAGCATTGTCCTACAACGCCTAAGGCTATATGGCTTGAGGAGACAGATGTCCCCGCCCCAAATGGGAAAATTGTAAGGGTCAAGCGTCCTTATATAAATCCAGAGGCATGTATTGGCTGTGGTATATGCGAGAAGGTCTGTCCTGTTCAGGATAAACCTGCTGTCTATGTGACAAGCATCGGGGAGAGCCGTTCAAATGAGAATCAGGTTCTTCTGGATAGCAGTAGATATAAACAATAATTTGCCCCGCACATAATCCTCTGCGAAGAGACTCTTCGTAGTAGGTTATGTGCTGGGTTATAAGGAGGGCATATTATGAAAGGTAATGAGAAGGTAGTTAAATCGCTTAATGCAGCATTATCAATGGAGCTTGGTGCAGTATTGCAGTACCTTCATCATCACTGGACAGGGGAGGGGATTGAGAGCCAGACAATACTTCCGATTTTTAAACAGATAGCACTGGATGAGATGAGACATGCAGGCCTGATAGCTGAGAGGATAAACTTTCTTGAAGGAGACCCGACACTTGCACCTGCCAAGATAAGAAAATATGGCGACTTAATAAAAATGATGAAGGATGACCTTTCAGGGGAATATGATGCAATAAATTATTATAAGAAAGTAATAAAACTCTGTGGTGAGGTTGGCGATTCTACGACAAGGCTGATGATGGAGCAGATACTCTCAGATGAGGAGCATCACGCAGATATATGGGAGACAACACTTGCAAAACACAAAGGAACAAAAACCTGATTAAACCACAGATACACACAGATTTTCACAGATGACAGGACGAAGGGTTCGGAATGACATTTCTTTTTTCTATCTGCGTTCATCTGCGTTCATCTGCGGTTACTTTTATAATCTCCTCTTTTTAATCCTCTTTTAATAAATAAAAGTTTAAAATTTTATTATGAAAATTAAAGTCTGGGATTTGCCTACACGCATTTTCCACTGGCTGCTTGTATTGGCTTATGTAGGGGCATATTTTACATCAGAGAGCGAGTGGCTTCTTGAATACCATGCAGGAGCAGGATATATCGCCCTCGGTCTTATAATGTTCAGGATACTATGGGGGTTCACTGGAAACAGATATGCAAGATTCTCAGATTTTATAAGGGGGTGGGATGAGGTTAAGTCATATATTTTAAGGATGCTCAGATCAGATATACCGAGATTCCTCGGACATAATCCTGCTGTAGGCTGGGTAGTATTATTTATGCTTCTTATAACCGCAGTAATATCATTAACAGGGATAGTTGTTTACGGTGGAGAAGAGGGTAGGGGGATAGCGGCGGGGTTTTTTACTTTTAAGACTGCAATTATTGTAAGGATTATCCATCTGATTTTAGCGGATATTGCAGTTGTAATGATAGTTACACATATAAGTGCTGCATTAATTCATCACTTCATTTTGAAGGAGAATATTATCTATTCAATGTTTACAGGTTATAAGGAAGATATGGAATCCTGGAGTGAGAGGGTATCACACATGAAGGCTGGCGAGGGGCTTTCTGTTGTAAGGCTTGTTGTCGGGATATTTGTTGCTATACTTGGAGGATTGGGGCTTGTATATCTTCCCCCTGAAGGGAAGACTGATTTTTCTAAGGAAAAGATGCAGGTTATGGATGACAAAGGGTTTGTTGTGGAATTGAAGCATAATAAAAAATGGGTAGATGAGTGTGCAAAGTCATGTCATATAGGTTTTCATCCAAACCTTCTTCCTGCCTCATCATGGGAGAAGCTCATGTCAGGACTCAGTGACCATTTTGGTGAGGATGTGAGCCTCAATGAGAATATTCAGAAGGAGATACTTGATTATCTTGTCTCAGCTTCAGCGGAGCATTCAGTATCTGAAGCCTCTAAAAAGCTGATGTATTCAATTAAAGATGGCGATAGCCCGATAAAGATTACAGATATACCCTACTGGGTGAAGAAACACTCTGAGATATCTGACGAGGTTTATAAGAGAAAATCTATAGATAGTAAGAGCAACTGTATTGCCTGTCACTCCGGCTCTGAGATTGGCTCATTTGAGGACAGGGATATTCATATACCTAAAGAATAAAAACTTAATCTTAACCACGGAGACACAGAGGCACAGAGAAGGAAAACAAAGAATTAATCAACCACAGATTACGCAGATTAACACAGATTTTTAAACCTTAATTTTTTTAATCTGTGAAAATCTGTGGATATATATTTTATATTTTTTCTCTGTGTCTCAGTGCCTCTGTGGTTTATAAGTATAGGAAAGGAGGTTTGGTATGGGACAGAAGATATATTTTGTATTGGCATTGGCTTTTGTTGTATTGCTTCTTAGTAATATTGCAGATGCAGGTAATTTAAATGCTCAGATGCAGTCTCTTATGGATAAACACATGAAAGACTCAGGTGAGAAGTCGTTTAGTGCAGAAGAAGGGGGAAAACTTTATTACATAAAGAGAATGCACTCTGAAAAAAAAGAAGAGATTTCCTGTATATCCTGTCACATGGATGACCCTGCAAAGGAAGGCAAGACACCGGTTGGCAAGCCTATTGAACCCCTCTCCCCTGCTGTAAACAAAGGGAGATTTACTGACCCTGAAAAGGTTGAAAAGTGGTTTAAGAGGAACTGCACAGGGGTGTTTGAGAGGGAGTGCACGCCAAAAGAGAAGGGTGATTTTGTCACCTATATGATGTCATTGCAATAATTTTAACAAATGGAGGAGATATGAAGATTAAAAATATTAAGAAAACATTTTTATAGGATATTTCTGGGATTTCTATATTTTTGAAAAGCAACTCATCAATTCCGAGATTTAATTTTAAGATATATTCATTCAGTGTGATTATGCCTATAAGGAGGACTATGGCTGCGCATATTTGAGCAATACGATACTTTAATCTGTCATTCTGACCCCGCGCATAAGTTCTTATGTGAGGGGGAAGAATTTTCTTATTCTGTTCGGAGACTGCTTCGGCTTCGCCTCGCAATAGTAATAAAGATTTTTTCTGTAATAACAGGAGTGAGATTCCTGAAAGGATAAAGCAAAGGGCAGTATTCGGCATCATCTTTGGCATATGAGTAATGAGGTTTTGTAAGATAGCAATATTGAAAGCCCAGCCAAATAATACAATACCGCCTATTGAGATAACTATAATGGCTGAAATCCTTGAGATGGGTTTAAAAGTAGAATTGATATCTGAACCTGAGTGATTAGTCATAGACTTACCTCCTGCTCAGTTGGTATAACAATATAACAAAAGGTATCTGATAGTCAATATTCTCTTAAAACCCAAATTCCGATTTAGACTTTTGAGCTCCTTTAGCATATTTAACGATGATATCTATACATCCTAAACTTTTTTAAAAAGCTTGACCTTCTGTCAGGAGAGAAATATCATGTAATAACAGGTCCAACCGGGACAAATGTCATGGATATGCAGATAATAATTGTTAAGAAGAGTCATCTTTTTTATATCTGTTAATCTGTGGCTAATTTATGAATTAATAGGAAGGTATTTATGGATATGAATTTACAAAAGATGATAATTCCTGCTGTGACTACCCTTCTTTCTGCATCTCTATTATTTATCGTCAGGGGTATTACATTTAGAGTTCTTCATAAATGGGCAAAAAAAACAGAGACGGATATTGATGATATAATAATCAAGGCTTTTAGGACTCCTTCCCTTTACTGGTGTATAGCCATAGGTCTTTACATCGGTGTTGTCGTCTCGGATATTCAGGAAAAATATGTTTTTTATCTCAGCAAAACGATTCATGTAATTGTAATACTTTCCATTACTGTTGCTGCTGCAAATCTTTCAGAGAAGATATTCAGTAGTTTTATACAGAGATCAAACCTCCCAATTCCTGCCACAGGGCTCGTATATGGAGTTCTTAAAGGTGTAATTTTTGTTCTGGGTTTTTTAATAATCCTCAGTGTCCTCGAAATCTCGATTACACCCTTCATTACGGCGCTGGGCGTAGGGGGTCTTGCTGTTGCCCTTGCACTTCAGGATACCCTGGCAAATCTCTTTGCCGGGATTCATATCCTCATTGAAAAGACCATCAGGGTCGGGGATTTTATAAGGCTTGAAACAGGGCAGGAGGGGTATGTTGAAGATATTACATGGAGGACGACAAGGGTAAAGATGCTTCCAAACAACATTGTCGTAATTCCGAACAGCAAGCTTGCCCAGAGTATCGTTACAAATTACTATCTGCCTGAAAAGAGGATGTCCTTATCGATTCCAATAGGCGTCAGTTATTCTTCTGACCCTGAAAAGGTTGAGAAGATACTTGTTGAAGAGGCGAAAAAGGCTGTTGGAGAGATTCCCGGACTTATAAAAGACCCTGAGCCTTTTGTCAGATTTATACCTGGATTCGGCGAAAGCTCCCTTGACTTCACCCTGATATGTCAGGTCAGGGAGTTTGTTGACCAGTATCTCGTCCAGCATGAGCTGAGAAAAAGGATTTTTAAGCGATTCAAAAAAGAAGGCATAGAGATACCATTTCCGCAGAGAACCGTGCATTTAAAGGGAGAGAAGGAAGAACAAAAACCTGATTAACCACAGACTTGCACAGACTAAAAATCTGATTATTATATTAAAAGGCAAAATGAGATAGAGAATTTTTTTAAAGGGTTGTTGAAGCATTTTTAGGGTAATACAATATCGGGTAATACAATATCCATCTTAACAAATGGAGATTATGGGGTATTATTTAAAAAAATAAAGTTTTAAAGGCAAATCCCATGAGAATTCTATAGGAGGTCTCTTCCTTAAAAATCTGTTAATGGAGGGATTATGAAGAAGCTACTTAAACGAGTTATGCTGTCGTAAATGGAATCAGAGAGAAGATTGAGCTTTTGTAGCAACGGGGAGCGGAAGATGAAATACATTATCTCCTTTTTTATACTTTTCTTGAACTGGGTTATATTGTCAGGCATGCTGGATACCTTCCATCTTGCCTTGGGGGTTGTCGCCTGCATTCTTGTAATCTATTTGTCCCATGACATCCTGTTTACCTGTGACGAGTTCTTTTATAAGAATCTAAGAGAGGTTATCAGGCTCATTAAATATATCCCCTGGCTTTTATACCAGATTGTCCTTTCCAATATTCATGTTGCATATCTGGTTCTCAGCCCTAAGATGCCAATAGACCCTCAATTAATAAGGTTTAAAAGTAAATTAAAAAAGGATGTCTCCCTGGTAACCTTTGCCCACTCTATTACCCTCACACCCGGCACCATTACTGCCGATATTAGAGAGGGAGAGTTTTGTGTTCATTGTATAAGCAGAAAGGTTGCAGAGGACATTCTCACAGGTGAGATGGAAAAAAAGGTTGCACATATCTTTATGGAGGATTAGATGGAAAATTTTTTTCTGGCAATCGCACTGATATTATGCTTTCTGGTATTGCTGTGTCTTTATCGCGGGATATTCGGTCCAACAATTTTGGATAGAATAATCAGCATCAGTGTTATCGGCACAAAGACAACGATTATTCTTGTCCTTATAGGTTTTATCTACGGGAGGATGGATATGTTTGTGGATATTTCAATTGCATACGCACTATTAAATTTCATTGCTACACTGGCTGCTGCAAAATTCTTCCGCACAAGAAAGAGTATTGTGCTGGACGCAAAATTCTTTAAGGAGGTGGGGATTAAATAGGTGCTGACTACCCTTGCCATAATTTTTATTGCAACAGGAGTTTTTTTCTTTACTACTGCAACCATCGGGCTTATCCGATTTCCTGATTTTTATTGCAGGATGCAGGCTACCGGAAAGGGTGATACTTTGGGGGCACTGCTGTCTCTTGCAGGACTGGCGCTCTATTATCTGAATAATGGGTTTTCACTGCCGACAATACTGATAAGCATAAAGGTAATGTTTATTGCCATCTTTATCTTTATAGCCAATCCTACTGCTACCCATGCGATTACAAAGTCTGGCCTTGAATGCGGGGTTAAGCCCTGGACAAAGGAGGGGATACAGAAATGATCTGGCAGCTTGACATTATACTGCTCATCCTTGTTACTGCATGCGCCATTGCTGCAATTACTGTGAGAGACCTCTTAAGCTCAGCCATCCTCCTGGGGGCATACAGTTTCATGATGTGTCTCCTCTGGGCAGAGATGGGTGCGGTGGATGTTGCCTTTACTGAGGCTGCTGTGGGGGCAGGTATCAGCACGGCATTCTTCATTGCAGCAATACACCAGACAACAAGGAGGACAAAGGATTGAAATTCTTTGCACTCATAGCAGTAATCGTGACGGGCCTTCTTTTGATATACGGCACTATGGATATGCCTGACTGGGGTGCTACTGATTCTCCGCCGAATACCCATGTCTCACCGAGGTATATCGAAAAGTCCATAGAAGAAACAGCAACGCCGAATGTCGTGACCTCCCTCCTTGCGGACTATAGAGGTTATGATACCCTGGGCGAGACAACGGTAATCTTTACCGCAGGGATTGTGTGTATTCTTCTCCTGAGGAGGTATAGGTGATCAACAGATTTGAGAATATCATCATACAGACCATATCCAGGCTGCTCATCCCACCTATCCAGCTTTATGCCCTCTATGTAATCGCCCACGGACATTACAGCCCTGGTGGAGGTTTCCAGGGGGGATGCATCTTAGGGGCAAGTTTCATCCTGATGGTAATCGCATACGATATAAAAGAGACAAAGAGGATGATATCTGAAAAGATCAATACCATATTCATCAGCCTCGGTGTAATCATATATTCAGGGATTGGCGCCGTATGTCTGATATTAGGGGCAGATTACCTTGACTACGGGATACTAAATAAGATATTCTCCGTAAGCCCAGCGAAGGCAAGGGCTCTCGGAACATTCGGTGTTGAGATAGGAGTGGGGATAACGGTAATGGCTGTCATGGTTTCAATATTTCTCAACCTCGTATCAGGCGGGGAACACGAAGAGGCACAGGAATAATGGATTTCATCATAAGCAAGTTTAATTACTGGATATATATAGTTCTTATGATGATAGGCTTTTATGCCATGATATCAAAGAGCAATCTGGTAAAAAAGCTTGTGGGTATGAATATCTTTCAGACGGCGATTATACTCTTTTTCATTTCTATCGGCTCAAAAAAAGGAGCTACAATACCGATTATTCAGGATAGCCATGTGGATGCCGTGAACTCCGCCCTGTATATGAACCCCCTGCCCCATGTGCTCATGCTTACTGCTATAGTCGTTATGGTGAGCACCTTCGGGGTTGCAGTGGCTTTGCTGATAATGATTTACAGGAAATACAAAACCCTTGAAGAGGATGAGATATTGCAGATATTAAGGAATGAAAAATGGCCGAACACTCACTAATCCTGATAATAGTCATTCCCCTGATGGCCTCGTGTTTCAACATCCTCCTCGGACTGTTCAGGAGGGGATTCTGTTACCCCCTCGTGATTGCAACCCTCAGCCTCTGCGTAATCTTATCCATCTTTATTATGGATGGTGTCATAAATAATGGTGTCATCCACTACAGGCTCGGAGGCTGGGCACCTCCCTGGGGGATAGAATATGTGGTGGACCACCTCAATGCCTTCGTAATGACCATAATATCATTTATAAGTCTGTTCGTAGCGGTATATTCAAAAAGGAGTGTTGAAGCGGAGCTGCCCGGGAGGACTGTTTACTTTTATACCGTGTTTCTCCTGCTGGTGACAGGTCTCTTAGGTATAACGGTAACAGGTGATGTATTCAACCTTTATGTGTTTCTGGAAATCACATCCCTTGCTGGCTATGCCCTAATCGCAATAGGAAGGGATAAGGCTCTGCTTGCGAGTTTTAATTACCTGATAATGGGGACTATCGGTGCCTGCTTCTATCTGCTGGGAGTAGGCTACCTTTACATAGCCACGGGCTCACTCAACATGGCTGACCTCGGGAGGCTACTACCCGACCTCTACCATTCCAAGGTAGTGCTGGTAGCTTTTGCCTTTTTTGCAGTAGGAGTTGCTATAAAGATGGCACTATTCCCGCTCCATGTATGGCTTCCGGATGCTTATACCTATGCCCCTTCAACAGTGAGCGCCCTTGCTGCATCCACAATGACAAAGGTTGGCGTCTATGTCATGATAAGGATTATGTTTACCGTATTTAAGCCCAACTTTTCGGCAGAGATGCTTCCGGTGACAGAGATATTAGGCTGGGTGGCTTCTGGTGCCATGATCTTCGGCTGCATATTAGCCATAGCACAAACGGATGTTAAGAGAATGCTCTCTTACATCCTTATCGCCGAGGTTGGCTATATAGTGATCGGTGTGAGCGTAACAAATCGCATGGGTTTTACGGGGGCACTCCTCCATATCCTTTTTGATGCCTTTATGATGGCCTGCCTCTTTATGGTGGCAGGGGTAGTGATGCACAAGACAGGGAAAACCAGCATCCACGGCTTCAGACAACTGCACAGAAGAATGCCCATTACCATGGCGGCATTCACCATTGCTGCCCTATCAGTCATAGGGGTGCCACCCACCGCAGGGTTCTTCAGCAAATGGTATCTGGTACTGGGAGCGATATATGCCCGGAAATGGATATTTGCAGGGATGCTCCTGCTCAGCAGTTTACTGGCTGTAGTAGCATTTTTCAGGGTCATAGAAAATATATATTTCGCACCTTCATGCCATGCCCACGACAGAGTAGGGCAGGAGGGAATTGTAAGAGATGAGGCTCCACTGAGTATGCTTGTCCCACTACTCACTATGGCCGCCGGGATACTTATATTGGGATTCTTTAGCGGGAAGATTGTCTCGGCTGTAATTCAGTTTACAGTTCCAGAGGGTTTTTAAGTATGGAGATTATAAGCTCAATAAAACCCTTGCTGGCTGTCATAGTATCTCTGATTGCAGCCTTTCTTATCCTCCTTACAGGGGAAAGGGCAAGAAACCTCAGAGAATTCTGGACAATCCTTGCCTCAGTGATTAAATTCACTATTGTTTTCTCCATGGTTTCACCCATCCGTGAAGGAAAGGTCATAGAGTATACCGTCATTTCCATCTCGCCGGGTCTTTCCCTGCAATTCAGGGCGGATGCCCTGGGAATATTATTCGCCCTGACAGCGTCATTCCTCTGGATAATCACATCCTTTTATTCCATCGGCTATATGAGGTCATTGAATGAACGTGCACAGACGAGATATTTCGCATGTTTTGCCATAGCGCTGTCTGCAACAATGGGTGTTGCCTTTTCTGCAAATCTCTTTACCACATTTCTCTTCTATGAGATCATCACACTCTCCACATATCCCCTCGTTGCTCATAAAGAGACGCCAGAGGCCATCAGGGGGGCGAGGATATACCTCACATATCTCCTCGGCACATCCATAGCGTTTCTGTTGTTAGCCATATTTATGACATACACTGTGGCAGGCACACTCGATTTTTCGGATAACGGCATCTTAATCGACACTACTGCTATGGGTGTGAGCGATACTTTTCTAACCATTACCTTTATTTTGTTTATGGCTGGAATCGCAAAGGCAGCGATGATGCCCCTCCACTCGTGGCTGCCTGCGGCAATGGTTGCACCAACTCCAGTCAGCGCACTTCTGCATGCAGTTGTGGTTGTAAAAGCAGGGGTCTTTGTAGTTGTCAAGGTTGTAATTCATATATTCGGGATTGACCTTCTCACCAAACTCGGGCTCGGAACTGCACTCGCCTACTTTTCTTCTTTTACTATCATAATAGCCTCAATCATTGCCCTGAAACAGGACAATCTGAAACGTATGCTCGCATTCTCAACTATAAGCCAGCTCTCTTATATTATTCTCGGCGCAGCGCTATTGAAGCCGAGCAGCATGGTCGGCGGGATTATTCATATAACCAATCATGCCTTTTCAAAGATAACATTGTTCTTCTGTGCAGGGTCTATCTATGTCTCAGCGCATAAGACAGAGATAAGCCAGTTGAGCGGCATAGGCAAAAAGATGCCATGGACAATGGCAGCTTTTTTTATAGGCTCGCTCAGTATGATAGGGGTGCCGCCTACTGCCGGTTTTATCAGCAAATGGTATCTTGCCGTAGGATCCATGGAAGCAAAAGAGATACCCATTCTTGTGGTGCTGCTATTCAGTTCAGTGCTGAATGCAGCATACTTTTTGCCAATTACCTACAAGGCATTTTTTGAGAAGGAAAATCATACAGACCATCACGAGGAGGTTAAGGAGATACCCGTGGTGGTAATCCCTCTGGTAATAACAGCGATTATCTCTATTCTCGTCGGTATCTACCCCGATTATTTCCTGACCCTGGCAAAGGAGGTTATAAGATGATAAAAAAGATTGTATTTTATCTCGGTAATCCTGACAATGCAGGGAGGCTCAGAAGGCTCCTTTATATAACTCTTGCAATAATTGTCCTGGCAGATTTTCTGGTTCCGCGTGGAGATCATGCCGTATTTTTCTGGGATAAGATACCCGGATGGGGAGCTCTGTATGGATTTATCTCGTGTGTTTTGATTATTCTGCTTTCCAAATTTCTGGGACATCAGGGCGGACTCATGAAGAAAGAAGATTACTATGATTGAGTGGTTTCACCCTGCCATATTTTTCATCTTCGGGGCATTCTTGATACCGTTTCTTAAAGGAAGGGTGCAACAGGCATACCTTGTTTTGATGCCCGCCTTGGCCCTTATCGATGTTGCCTCCATGTCTCAGGGAACGTACTGGATATTCCACTTCCTCGGGAATGATGTTATCTTCGGCAAGGTTGACAAGCTCAGCCTCGTGTTTGCATATGTTTTTACTATTATGGCATTCATCGGTATGGTCTATGCCCTTCATCTTGATGACCCCGGTCAGCACATGGCTGCCTATTTTTATGTGGGGAGTTCTCTTGGTGTGGTCTTTGCCTGTGATTATTTTACTCTCTTCATCTTTTGGGAGATTATGGCATTTGCCTCAGCATATCTGGTCTTTGCCAAAGGCGGAAAGGGGGCGGTAAGTGCAGGTTTCCGGTACATCCTTATCCATATTACCGGCGGTGTATTATTGCTTGGCGGTATAATAATTCATTATAAAGCGACCGGTTCCATGATCTTCGGGCCCATTGAACATGACGGGAGTCTGGCATTTTATCTTATCCTTACCGGATTTATACTTAATGCCGCCGTACCACCGCTTAACGCATGGCTGACTGATGCCTATCCAAATGCCACAGTAACAGGCGCCGTATTCATGTCGGCGTTTACCACCAAGACTGCGGTGTATGTTCTGGTACGGGCATTCCCCGGCACAGAACTTCTGGTTGTGCTGGGCGTTGTTATGGCACTCTACGGTGTTGTGTATGCGGTTATGGAGAATGACTGCAGAAGGCTTCTGGCTTACCATATTGTCAGTCAGGTAGGCTACATGGTGGCTGGTGTTGGCATGGGGACAGAGATGTCTCTGAACGGTTCTGTATCCCATGCATTTGCTCATATCCTGTACAAGGGACTTCTTTTTATGGGAGCTGGTGCTGTCGTATATATGACAGGCATACGCAAGCTTACGAAACTGGGGGGACTATACAAGACCATGCCCATAACCTTTGTCCTTTATATGGTCGGGGCATTTGCTATCTCTGCCTTCCCGCTCTTCAGCGGATTTGTCAGTAAGTCCATGGTGGTTGCGGCATCACAGCATGACCATAGGGCGGTTGTTACCTTGCTTCTGACTCTGGCATCTTCAGGGACATTTATATCTCTTGGTTTGAAACTTCCGTATTATATGTTCTTTGCAAAGGATTCAGGCATAAGGGTCAAGGAGCCGCCGAAGAATATGCTCCTTGCAATGGGAATCGCAGCATTTCTGTGTATAGCAATAGGCGTATTCCCTGGCCAGCTTTACTCCCTTCTTCCACATCCGGTCCACTTTGAGCCATATACAGCAGAGCACATAACCGGTACTCTGGGCATATTGATGTTTACCCTGCTGGGATTTATCCTGCTCCTGAAACGTTTGGACCCGGAGCCGACAATAAGCGTTGATACAGACTGGTTCTACAGGATGGGAGTAAGAGCCTTTATGTGGTTTATAAACAATTCGGCAGCACGAATAGGGGCAAAGATCAACAGGGCAGCCTTTGATGTTCTTCCATCGTCCCTGAGCAAAATCAGCAGAAACCCGCTCTCTGTGTCTCTACTGGCAATAGTGTACGCACGTTTGAAAATCACCCAGCTCTATGATTCTCTGAGGGAGCAATCGAGTAATAGAACAGACGGACTGGCAGAGCTGAAGTCAAGGGTTAAACACCTCAGGATGATGAGCGAGAGCGTCTATGATGAGGACATTCAGAGGAGACCCATAGGCATCTGGGTCCTCCTCTCATTTATCTTAATATTCTTCTATGCCTTAATTTATATGATATTTATATGAGCCGCTGCGAGAGCGGGGGAGCAGTTCTTTAATAGCTGTAGTAAATCGCAGCGAATCAAGGTAAACTATGTAGTAACCCATAACAAAATAAAAATGGAATTCACAATTTTATTTGCCTTAATTATTTTCCTTTCTTATGCCAATGGCTCAAATGATATTTCTAAAGGGATTGCTACACTTGTAGGCAGTGGTGTGACCGATTACAAAAAGGCTGTCCTCTGGGGGATATTCTGGACAGCAATTGGCTCATTATTGTCATCCATGTTTTCAGTGAATATGGTAAAGACCTTTGGAAATGGCCTGGTATTAAATGATATATTCAAGAATACAAATTTTATATTGTCAGTTTTAGCCGGTTCATCAGGATGGGTTATTCTGGCATCAAGGCTTGGTATGCCTGTGTCCACAACCCATGCAATTGTCGGCAGTATAGCAGGTGCAGGTATTGTCTCTATAGGATGGAATGGCATCATGTGGAGCTTTGTATTGAATAAAATATTCCTGCCTCTTCTCTTAAGCCCTTTACTCTCTTTTACTTTAACATTTGTTTTATTTCCTTTTATAAAAAAACCACTTTACAGGGCTGTAAATTACTGCCTCTGTCTTGAATCAAGAGAAAAGGTATTAGTACCATGCTGTGATAGTGCTGCTGCAGTATCTACAGGTGTATCTGAGGCAAAGGTTGTTGTAGATGAGGAGAAAGCATGTGATAGTAGTTTCGTTACAACTATGAGGTTGAATCTCCTTGATACTATACACTGGCTTTCAAGCGGTTTTGTGTGCATGGCGAGGGGATTAAATGATATGCCGAAGATTGCGGCGATAATCCTCCCTTTTACTTTATTTGAAGATAAATGGGTGTTCATTTCCCTTGCATTGGTAATGGCAATGGGAGGTTATCTCTACGGATTACGGACTACTGAGACACTGTCATTTAAGATTACAAGGATGGACCATGTGGAGGGATTTACCTCAAATATAATTACAGGCATATTGGTAGGCTCTGCATCTCATCTCGGATTCCCTGTATCCACTACCCATGTTTCATCAAGTGCAATATTGGCGTGTGGTATCAGAAAAGGAATGAAATCTATAGATAAAAAGATTGTAGGTGAGATACTTCTGTCATGGCTTGTTACCCTTCCAGTTTCAGCCCTTATTTCAGCCTTTGGTTATTTTATTTTAGCCCTGTAAATAATCGGAACGGCAGATATAAAGGCTAAAAGAACAATACCGATAATCAATTCCTTAGAAACCCTCCCGTGAATCGCATCAAGTAAGGAACTGCTGAATATGGTATAGGCTGCTGTTCCGGGAAGCATAAATATCCAAGATGCTATGGCATAGTCTCTGAATTTTATCTTTGTAAGTCCAAAGGAATAATTTAAGAGATTGAATGGAAATAAAGGAATGAGTCTTGTAACTGCAACAAATATCCAGCCGTTTTTTTCTACACCTTCATCAATAGCCTTAAGTCTTCCGCTCAATAGATTTTCTATCTGATTTCTTGCAAAATATCTTGCAATCAGAAATGCAAGACAGGCACCTATGGTAGAGCCGATAGATGCATAAATTGTCCCCCATAGTGCCCCGAAGACAATACCGCCTGCAACAGTTATAGGAAGGCCGGGAAGAAAGAGTGATGGTGTAAGGGAAAATAGAAGCATATATGCGATTGGGCCTTTACTGCCAAAGCCGTTAATCCAATTTTGAAGCCTCTCCTTCTCAAGAAATTGGTCAATCCCAGAAATTTTTATGGCTATGATGATGACTGCAAGGGAAGTGATAAATAAGGAGAGCTTGACAATACTCTTAATCCGATTCTGTTCAGACATAGAAATTATAAAAACTACCACGGATTTATCACGGATAAACACGGGCAAGACAAATCCTTTTATTATTTTATTGTTTCTCTGTGTTTATCTGTGTCCCTCTGTGGTTTTATTAAGGTTTTGCTTTTTTATTCTGTCCTGTAGGCAATCATTGTCTTTTCTATATATGTCTTTATACCATTATATATGGAGAGTGCTATCTGGTCTCTGTATCCGTAATCTCTAAATCTCTTTTCCTCTCTTGGGTTGCTTATAAATGAGGTCTCTATGAGGATGCTCGGCATCTTAGCCTTATGGAGGACATAGAACATTGCCTGTTTTACACCAAGATTTTTTATGTCATCATATTTTAAACTTACACCTTTAATCAGCGAATCCTGTATGACCCCTGCAAGCTGGCTTGATTCATTTATCTTGTGGGTATTTCTCATATCTGCGAGGATAAATTCCAAAAGATTGTCATCACCTGAAAGTCTATCCTCCATGCCTGACATATTTTCTCTTGCCGCCGTCTCTCTTTCCTCGTCAGTTCTTGGTATGCCCTGAAAGTAGGTCTCTATGCCAATTGCATCTCTCTTCCTGCTGGCATTAGCATGGATAGATATAAACAAATCTGCCTTCTTTATATTTGCAATTACAGTCCTCTCTTCAAGGGGTATGAATATGTCTGTCTCCCTTGTCAATATGGCCTTATAATTGGTATTTTTTTCTATTAGAGCTTTTAATCTTTTTGCAATGTCAAGGACTACAGTCTTTTCCATCAAGCCCCGCTTCCCTATTGCACCTGAATCCTTTCCGCCATGTCCCGGGTCTATTACAATCCTGCTGATATTATTGAAAGAAGGGGGTTGAGGGTTTATGGATTCAGTAGTTTGAGTGGCTTTACTTAACCCCTTAACCTCTTGTCCATCTTTTTTAAGTGAGCCGTCAACATCAATAACTATTCTGAATGGGTTATTCAGATTGATGATACTATAAGAGCTGATGCTGTCAAGTTCAAGGACAATTCTTACTAAATCTTTCTGATTCTGTCCTGCCCTCACATTTTTTAAGAGACCATCATTGATGGAGATGGGTTCTTTGATTTCGGATGATAGCTTGGAATTATGAATGTCTATAAATAATCTGTCAGGATTTTTAAGGCTCTCTTGTGTATATATAACAGTGCTGTCAACATCTATAACAATCCTTGTATATTCAGGGCTTGACCAGTAGCGAATGCTGCTTACAATTGGAAGATTGTCCCCGTCTGGTGACAGATGACTGGCGATTGGTGACTTATTGTCAGGCGGGTTGTATAACTTTGATAATTCTGGCAGTTTGGTTTTCGCCTGCCGCACCATATCCCCTGTTGGATAGTTGTCAATGACTGCATTGTAAGATGAATAGGCTAGAGGGTAGTTATTTGTTTTATAGTATATTTCACCTATCATGTATTGGGCATCGTCTGCAAGGTTGCTTTGAGGATATTCTTTTGTAATCCTGTCAAAGAGGTCTATTGAATGTTTAATGTCAGTCTCATCGGAAGATATATTTGAAAGTTCGGCGTAGAGGCGGGCGGCAGTAAAGAGGGATTTATCTGCAACAGGGCTTTTGGGGAATTTTTTGTGAATAGACTCAAATTTAAAGATGCAATTCAGCCAGTTTGTCCTCTCACCCTGCAATTCCTTTGAGTTAACCAGTGAGTAGTAGTCTTTCCTTGCTTCATTGTAGAGAAAATCATATTTATTTTCTTTTCCATGACTGTTTTGTGGATAGACAGAGAATACGAAAAGAAGTAAGAAGCAAGAAACAAAAAAGCAAGTGAAAGATGAAAGATGAAAGCTGAAGGCTGAAAGCAAACCCTTTGAGCTTTGAGCTTTAAGCTTTGAGCTTCTAACTTTTAACTTCTGACTTCTGACTTCTGACTTCGTTTCTATATTTTTACCCCCTTTATTGCTATTGATAATATATTTGAAATGTCCTTTATGAAATTCTTGTCTTCTATGGTCGTGCTTATATTTAATACACCTATCACACTTTCATCACTGGTTCCGGGGTCTGTAATAATCGGTATTGCACTGAAGACATTTTCATTATCCTTTGTATTAAATAGATACATCTCTCTGCTTTTTACAACCTCTTTTGCACTTTTTAAAATATCTTCCTTATAGTTGCCGTTTACCCTTGTGCTTATAAAATTAAATGGCTCACCGTTTTTAGCTATTAACATAATTGCATACAGCATATCCGAATCAGGTCCTATATCGTATGCCTCCTTAAGCCTGTTGAGAAATATCTTTAACAGCTCGTTGAGGCTGACATTTCTGTTTAACAGCATCGTAATATCACTAAGCAGCTTTCTTTTTTCTGCAATTGTCAGGATTTCTCCTCCCCCCCCTATAGCTTTTTCTCCCATTGGTGTATGGACAACAACACGATTCTTTCCTGTGTTTTTTGCCCTGTAGAGGGCTGTATCTGCTGCCCTTAATAGGTCTCTCTCTATCTTTATGTCACCTGCAGGATATGTTGCAGCACCTATGCTTACAGTTATATTGAATTGCTTACCGGTGCCGGAAAATCTGTGCAGTTCTACTGCCATCCTGAATCTCTCAGCCATATTTGAAGCCCCCTCTGTATCTATTTGCGGCAGTAAAACCACAAATTCCTCTCCACCGTATCGTGCAGCCATATCAACCTGTCTTATTGAGTTATTCAATACCATGGCGAATTCAGTTAGTATCCTGTCTCCAACCTGATGGCCATGGGTGTCGTTTAAAATCTTGAAGTCGTCAAGGTCAATCATCAGGCATGAAAGTGGTAAGCTGTATCTCTTTGCCCTTATGAATTCCTCCTTTATCCTTCTTTGAAAGTATCTGTGATTATAAAGGTCTGTCAGACCATCTGTGACAGAAAGTTTTTGGAGTAAAATATTTTTGTTTTTGACAAGCTTCTGCTCTTTTTCAAGTTTTTCATAAAGTTCTTTTGCCTTTTTTTCTTTTTCTTTAAGAAGTTTATTTTTTTCCTTTAACTGTCTTGTTGCCTCTTTTATCTGTTCCTGTAATTCCTCATGGAGTCTATCCTCCTTTAATTTTATCTCCTGCTCCTTTAAGGCAAGCCGTGTAATCTTTAATATTTCTTCATTGCTAAACGGTTTTGTTAGATAACTATTGACATGTCCTTTTGTAAAGGCATCTATGATAGTCTGTTCGTCTCCGACACCTGTGATAAGGATAGAGGCAATGTATGGATGTAATTCTCTTACCTTTTGTATCAGTTCAATTCCATTCATATGCGGGAGGAAGTAATCGGAGATTATAATATTGTATTTTGATTTCTTCGCCTCTTTAATGGCATCCAGTCCGTTGTCAAAAGGCGAGACACTGTAACCTTCCATCTCAAGGAGGATGGTAAGAATATTTTTTATGAAAGGCTCGTCATCAATAACAAGTGCCTTTATCTGATTTTTGTTTTTTGCAGTCATACTTCCCTGCCAAAATCCTCAGGCTTTAGATTTTCAAGCCAGTCTTTCCACTTTTCCGATTCATTTATATCATCTTTGATATCTATCCCTCTTGCCATGTCTATGACCTTTTCAGATACATATATTGGGGCTTCAACCCTTAATGCCACAGCTATGGCGTCGCTGGGACGGGAGTCTATATTAACTATATGGTTGTTAATGGAGAGGGAGATGGTAGCGTAAAATGTATTGTCTTTTAAATCGCTTACAACAATGTGATTTACCTTTGCAGCCATTCCGTCAATTATGTTCTTAATGAGGTCGTGGGTCATTGGTCTCGGTGTAGCAACCTTTTCCATCTGAAGCGCAATTGCATTAGCTTCAAATATGCCAACCCATATAGGAAGCACTTTTTTACCTGATACATCCTTAAGTGTGATGATAGGCATGTTGGTTAATG
>MHDO01000116.1:9499-10552 GCA_001805005.1 Nitrospinae bacterium RIFCSPLOWO2_12_39_16 | reverse complement strand
CTGGTGGGGAGGGACTGTTTATGTAGATTTACTCAGGAGAAAAGGGGATGGCGGGTAATGGATAGCGGAGGGATTTGCAGAATTTTCATCCCTTATGGCTATAGAAAAACTCCATGGGAAGGATGCCCTTCTTAAAGAGATTAAAAACGAAAACTTTAATCCAGATGAACAGAGGATTATAGATTCAATAACTACATTTGATAATCTGATGGATGGCGAAGATGTTAAGATAAATAACCAGATGGTTTATGCAAAGGGTGCTTATGTGCTTATCATGTTAAGAGAAATAATGGGTGAAGAAAAATTTATGAAGGCAATTAGAAATTTTTTTAATGAATACAATTATAAGATTGCAGATAGTAGTGACTTTCAAGGGACAGTTGAGAGGATTATGGGAAATTCCTTCTCATGGTTTTTTAACCCGTGGATAAGGGGGACAGAAAGACTTGATTTTGAAATTAAAGATTTAAACTCCATAGAAAGAGGAGGCACCTTTGTAACCACTGTAAAGGTAGTAAATCAAGGCAAAATAAATATATTTGCCGAAATAGATGTCATGGCTATAACTGAAAATGGGAAGGAGATTCAAAGGGTTTTTATGGATGAGAATCCTGCTACAGTTGTATTTAATACAAAATCAAAGATTAAAAAGATTATAGCAGACCCTTTTTTAAAGTGGGCAGATATGGAGAGGGAGAATAATATTGTTAACCCAAAAAATTCATAATAAAAATATAAGTCATTAAAAATGAAAAAATTTATCCCTCTATTCTTTCTTGCTGTTTCATTTGCCTATGTGGAATCAGCAGTGGTGGTTTATCTCCGCAAATTATATTATCCTGATGGCTTTAAATTCCCGCTCAAATTAATACCGTTAAATATTGGTCTAATAGAAATTGGGCGTGAGGCGGCAACACTTGCCATGATTACCACAATTGGTCTCATATCAGGTAAGAGCCGATGGCAGAGGGCTTCGTATTCAATATTTGTATTTGGTATATGGGATATATTTTACTATGTTTGGCTAAAGATATTTTTAAATTGGCCTGAGTC
>MHDO01000116.1:0-9487 GCA_001805005.1 Nitrospinae bacterium RIFCSPLOWO2_12_39_16 | reverse complement strand
TTAAATTGGCCTGAGTCTGTATTTACATGGGATATACTCTTTCTTATCCCTGTCCCATGGATTGCCCCAGTATTAGCACCAGTAACTGTTGCTGTTACCATATCTATTGCCTCAACGATTGTTATCTATCTATTAGATAAAGGGAGGATATTGCTGGCAGAAAAAAAAGATATTGCACTTATTATCACAGGGGCAATAATAATACTAATCTCTTTTATTCTGGACTTTAAACTGGCAACAAACGGAGGAATACCTGATAATTATCATTGGGAGTTATTAGTAGCAGGTGAACTCATAGGATTATGGGCATTTATAAACATTATAAAGAGATGAAAATCTCAATATTATCAAGCACCAATAATCAAATAAATTCCAATCACCAAATTCCGATTTCCAAAAGTATTATTTGAGATTTGGAATTTGCATTTTCAGATGAAAAAAACATTTCTTTTCTTATTGGTTATATCTTTCATTTATATCATATACTCGAGATATATCTATTCCCCCATTATCTTTAAAATCCGTTCTGACTTTGAAAAACCAATACTAATTAAAAATATTCCGAAAGGGATAGAATCCCTTAGTTCAAAGGGATGCGCAGCCTGTCATCAAGAGATATATGAAGAGTGGGCTGCATCAATGCATGCAAAGGCATATACTGACCCCCTGTTTCAGGCATACTGGAGAAAGGACAATAATATATGGATATGCCTGAACTGCCACACACCGTTACAGAATCAGCAGGATTTTATTATAACAGGGTTAGAAAAGGGGGATATCAAAAAACCTATAAAACAGAAAAATGAAGATTTTAGCCATGAACTGAGAGAGGAGGGAATAACATGCGCCGCCTGTCATGTGAGGGATGGTGTGATTCTTGGGCCTTATGGAAACACTGAGGCGCCTCATCCGACAAAATATGATCCGATGTTTAAATCTACTGCTATCTGTGACAGATGCCATCAGGTTCAGAGCGGAAAGACCATGCTCTACATTGCAAATCCATGCAATACATCTGAGGAGTTTCATGAAGGACCTTATGCCGCAAAGGGATATATATGCCAGACCTGCCACATGCCTGAGGTTGAGAGGCCAGTGGCTGTAGATTCTCGGATAAGAAAAGGCAAGCAGCATCTATGGCAAGGGGGGCATAGTCCTGATATGGTAAAGAGGGGACTTATGGTCAGTCTGGATAAGAAAATAAATAATGGCATGATAGACCTTATCCTGAAAATTAAAAATTCAGGGGCAGGACATAAATTTCCTACAGGCGACCCTGACAGATATATCACAGTCCATTTTGATGTTATAAGTAAAAAGGGGGGGGTTTTAAAATCAGAGCAGTATTCTATCGGGAGGTGGATTATATGGAAGCCAATTATTGTGGAGGTCTATGAGAATCGTATAAAACCGCATGAAACAAAAGAATATATATTCAATTATAATAATTCAGCTGGAGATGAAATCAGGGTTCAGGTCGTTTATCACATCATGACAGAGAGGGCAAAGAATAAACTTAAACAGAAGTACGGGCTTAAAGAGGATATTTCAATTGAATACAAAATATTTGAGGATGTAACACCTTTAAATCCATGAACAAAAACCTAATAAAACCACAGAGGGACACGGATAAATACAGAGAAACAATGAAATAATAAAAGGATTTGTCTTGTCCGTGTTTATCCGTGATAAATTCGTGGTAGTTTTTATAATTTCCTATACATAAATCATTAGCCAAAAAATATCTCTGCTATATCATACAGCTCAAGGTCTATTGTCTTTAGCTTCGCTACAGCCTCTTCTAAATTCACTGATATTATCTTATTTCCTCTTAATGCCACCATCTTCCCAAATTCATTATTTTTTATAAGCTCTATAGCAGCAACGCCGTAACGGGTTGCAAGGACTCTGTCAAATGCAGTTGGTGTCCCCCCCCTCTGAATATGTCCAAGTATAGTAACCCTTGTTTCAAACCCTGTCCTTTTCTCAATCTCCTTTCCGATTATATTTCCCACACCCCCGAGTTTGATATGTCCAAAGGCATCCACAGATTCATCCTGTGTTATGAGCTTTGTCCCCTTTACAGGCATTGCACCTTCTGCTGCAACAATAATGCTGAACCCCCTCCCCCTATTATGCCTCTTGTTTACAAGCTCACACACCTTATCAATATCAAATGGTTTTTCAGGTATGAGAATGCAGTCTGCACCGCCTGCAATCCCTGCAATAGTGGCTATCCAACCTGCATGCCTCCCCATTACTTCTATAACCATCACCCTGTCATGGGATTCAGCGGTTGTATGCAGTCTATCTATTGCCTCCGTAGCGATACTTACAGCAGTATCAAAGCCAAATGTGTAATCAGTCCCTGAAAGGTCGTTGTCAATAGTCTTTGGTATTCCAACAACTTTAATGCCCTTCTCAAAAAACTTTCTTGCAACACCGAGTGTATCTTCACCACCAATGGCAATGAGAGTATCAAACCCGAATTTTTTTATATTGGATAATATCTTCTGGACATCCTCTTCTTTTTTAAATGGATTAGTCCTTGATGTCCCAAGGATTGTCCCCCCTCTCGGGAGTATTCCAGAAACAGAGGAATGAGTCAGCGGCTCTACATCTCCATTTATCAATCCAAGCCACCCTTTTTTAATACCGATAACACTGAATCCGTATTTATCCGCCTTTTTTACGACTGCCCTGATAACCGCATTTTCACCAGGGCAATCACCGCCGCCCGTTAAAATTCCTATTTTCATAAAAACCACCCTTTATTTGTCTCCAAAACTTATTCCTATAAGTCTTGCCGCCTTTATATAGCCGCTATCTAAGGGAACTAACCTTTGTTTTCCTATAGCCTCCTCAAGCGGGATTGATACAATCTCTGGTGTCCTTAGAGAGACCATCTTCCCAAATTCCTTTTTTGCAATCAGAGCCACCGCCTCTGCACCAAATCTCGTGGCAAGAATTCTATCAAATGGAGAAGGGCTTCCCCCCCTCTGGATATGTCCAAGTGTTGTAACTCTTGTCTCAATTCCTGTCATCCTTTCAATCTCATCCCCCACCTTGTTTCCTATACCGCCAAGCCTTCTTGGCTCTGTGCCGTCCTCCACAATCTTTTTTACAACCACATCCCCCCCTGTTGGTTTTGCACCTTCTGCAATAACTATTATACTGAAATGCTTCCCATTCTCCTTTCTCTCATAAATCTTCTTAATTACTGCGTCATAGTCAAATGGGATTTCGGGAATCAGTATTATATGGGCGCCGCCTGCTATACCTGAATGTAGGGCTATCCAGCCTGCGTTCCTCCCCATTACCTCTATAATCATTGCCCTGTGGTGAGATTCTGCTGTAGTATGTATTTTATCTATTGCCTCAGTTGCTGTAAGAATGGCTGTATCAAATCCAAAAGTGACATCTGTAGAAAAAAGGTCATTATCAATTGTCTTAGGTATTCCGACAACCGGGACCCCTTTTTTAAAAAAATTATGTGCGATAGCAAGAGTCCCGTCACCGCCTATTGCTATCATGACATCTATATCATTTTTCTTAATATTTTCAATTACCTTATCTGATACATCACTGTAAACCTTTTTCCCGTTGACAACCGCAAAATAATTAAATGGATTACATATATTAGTAGTTCCTAAGATTGTCCCTCCCCTCGGCATGATTCCAGATACATCCTCTAATGTAAGTTTCATTACCTTGTTATTGACTAATCCATAGTAGCCGTCTATTATGCCGACGACATCCATCTTATACTGCTGGATTGCAGTCTTAACCACCCCCCTTATAACTGCATTAAGTCCGGGGCAATCACCGCCGCCCGTTAAAATTCCAATTTTCATTTTTGCCCTCCACTTTTTGTGATTAGAAGATATTAAAATATAGGAGTATTGTCAAGTCTATTAAGGTTTTAATTACAGGATTTAGATTACAATAAAGAGAAGGAGAAAATACATTATCTACTTTGCAGCAGATGGGAGGTATATTTTAACCGTTGTCCCCGCTTCTGCTTTAGAATCAACAGTGATTAATCCATCATGTTTTTTAATAATTGAGTGGCATATTGAAAGTCCAAGTCCGCTCCCCTTTTCACTTCCCATTGCTTTAGTGGTAAAATATGGGTCAAATATCTTTGCCAGATTCTCCTCCTCTATGCCTTTTCCATTGTCTTCTATTGATAACTTTATATAACTCCATTCTTTCAGGGGGAGGTTATCCTTTTTAGTGATGGTTATATTATTTGCATCTATCTTAAGAAAACCTCCATTTGACATAGCCTCTTTAGCATTTATGATAACATTCCTTATTACCTGTTTTATCTGCATTTTATCTATTTTAGCAGGGTAGAGGTCATCCTGAAAATTACATTCACAAAGGATATTTGTGCCATTGAGCAGTTCAGATATAGCCTCTCTTATCAAATCTGGCATTGAGATTATATTTTTGATAGGCAGGCCCCCTTTTGAAAATGTGATTAAGCGGCTGCTTAACTCTTTTGCCTGTCCACAAGCCTTTTCTGCAGTTGTTAACCAATCAAATATCTTGTTATCGGGTTGCAAGTACATCTTTGATAGTCCTATATTACCTATTATTGCAGTAAGCAGGTTATTAAAATCATGGGCGATTCCTCCCGCAAGAAGTCCAATGGCCTCAAGTTTTTGTGTCTTCAAAAGCTCATCTTCAAGTTTCTTATGCTCGGTGATATCCCGAACAATACCCTCCACCCCGGCTATATTACCATTTTCATCCGTGTAATACTGTGCATTTGTAGACACCCATATATAACTGCCATCTTTTCGCTTTAAGAGAGCTTCGTAGCCATTGATTCTGCCTCCACTCTCCTCAAGTTTCTTAAGAAATTTGCTCCTTTCATCAGGGTCAGCATAAAGGTCTGCTACCCGCTTACCAATGAGTTCCTCAGGTTCGTAACCCAATATTCCCTTGACGGCATTAGATATCATTATGAATTGACCATCTTTATTTGTGCGGTAGAAGATATCTGGTATGTTATCCAAGATAGTGCGGATTTCTCTCTCTGATTTATGCAATAAATCTTTTGTTTTTTTATGATTAAAAAAGACACCTAACTGAAGGGCAATATTTGAAATGAATTCTATTATTTGTTCATCTTTTTCTAATATTTCCGATGTAATAAAACATATTACCGCAATGACATTATTTTTATCAATAATAGGAATACCGATTGCGGTTTTTAGCCCAGCATCAATAGCAAATTGTTTGCGTGGAAAATTTCCATTTGAAATAATACTTATCCATTCGGGTTTTTTAGAAGACCAGACACGGCCTGGGAGTCCAGCCCCAGATAAAAATTCAAAACTTTCACTCTCCTTTTTAAATCTTTCTATTTTTTTGTTATTGCTGAACCATGCTTTACCATATTCAAGGCGCGTCCCATCTGCAGAAGGCATCCATGACTCTCCATAAATCCAGCCTGTTGATTCACATATTTTTTGAAGTGTAATCTCTAATGCAGAATCAAAATCTTTAGATTTTATAATTGAATGAGTTATGAAATGTAATAACAGGAGTTCTTCTACAGTTTGTATATGTTTCATTTCCTCACTTTACTTTATGGGTATAAACAGATATTCAGATATCTCTTCCATCAATCTCTCTTTGCACTTATCTTTTTCGCCACAATTAAAGTTATAACAAATACTATTACAATTCCAATTATACCTGATAGCCCTGTGGAAATATAGTTATTTTCTATGCCAGTTACAGAATAATCAGAAAATGGGGAGTATCTCCATACACTTTTTGCCATATTGAGAAAGCCCTTGTCCTCTGCCACTTTCTCAAGCCAGTCAGGGGATTTAGAGGCAAATGGAGATATTAAAACAGCTATTAATATTATTATGGATGAAGCTATAAAGATGAACTGCCTAAATCCTCTCTCCATTTCTAAACCTCCTTCCACTGTCTGCCTTGACCATGGTTCAGAGATATGATTAAATCGCTTCTTGCAGCAAGAATGGAAGATAATACTGCAGTTGTGACAATCGCCTCGCCAATACCTATTACAGTATGAACACCTAACATTGCAGGGAGGACAATTTTTAAGGGTGCTGTCCCTGATAAACTAAGCTCAAATGCACAAAAGAAAGATGATGACATAACAGAGAACCATGATGCAATAGCAGAAGATGTTAGAAAGCCTCCCCTGTTTTTTGGAAGGACGGCCTTTAAAAATATGAAAATATAATAGCTGAATACACCGCCTATGATGCCCATATTAAAAATGTTGGTTCCAAGGGCTGTAATCCCTCCGTCAGCAAAACCGAGACACTGGATTGTTAAAACTAATGACATGATTAAGAGGGATGCCCATGGTCCCATCAGTATAGCAGCCATAAGGGCTCCGAGAAAATGCCCGCTTGTCCCTCCCGCAATAGGGAAATTAAGCATCTGTGCTGCAAATATAAATGCAGAGGTTACTCCAAGGAGGGGGATTTGCCTCTCATTCATTGTCTTGTTTATTTTACGGATTGAATAACTGCAGCCGGCAGCCGAGATACCGAAGCCTGCAAGATTTATCGTCCCGCTTATAAAACCATCCGGAATATGCATATAAACAAAAACCTAATCTCACCGCAGAGGCGCAAAGGTCGCAAAGGAAATTTTATAAAAACTTGACAGGATTAACAGGATTTACAGGATTAAAAATAAGTTTAAAAACAATCCTTCTTTATCCTGTCTAATTAAGTCTTTGTTCTCTGCGTCTTTGCGGTAAAGTTTTATAATTTCCTTTTGACAATTGATAATTGATGATTAATAATAGCAAAGGAGGAGGTCAATATCTATGGAAAAAGAAAAAAAGAAACCAGCCCCCATTGATTATATTATTCATATAGGGATGGCAGTTAATCTAATAGTAATAGTGCTATTGCTTTACTATTACTTCTCCCATTAGTCAAGCCAGTTCAATAATTCACTATAGCTCATTGTATTAATTAAATCCTTTTTTTCAAGCCATCCCCTCCTCGCAATACCGATACCATACTCCATCATAGACAACTGACTGATATGATGGGCATCGGTGCCTATTGCCATCTTTACGCCCATCTCCTTTGCCATCTGGCAGTGGACATCGTTTAAATCAAGCCGGTCATAATATGCGTTTATTTCAATAGCAGTCCCAGTTTCTACCGCAACTTCAAACATCCTTTTTATGTTCAATTTATACGGCTCACGACTGCTTATTAGCCTCCCCGTAGGATGGGCTATTATATTTACATAAGGGTTTCTCATTGCAGATATAATCCTATTTGTGATTGTCTCCTCATCCTCTTTAAATCCAATATGGATAGATGCAACTACAATATCTAATTCCTTGAGTAATTTTTCAGGGAAATCAAGTGTCCCATCCGTCTTTATGTCAACCTCACTACCCGATAGTATCTTTATACCTTTTATTTTTTTGTTTAACTCCCTTATCTCTCTTATCTGTTTTGATAACCTCTCCTCCGTGAGCCCATTGGCAATCTTTGTTGACTTTGAATGGTCAGTAATTGCTATATATTGATATTCTAATGACTTTGCCCTTTCTACCACCTCTTCTATAGGCTCAGCCCCGTCACTCCAGTTTGAGTGTACATGGAAATCCCCCTTTATGTCTTTTATACTTACAAGATTTGGCAGTCTTTTCTCCTTTGCTGCCTCTATCTCTCCCCTATCCTCTCTCAATTCAGGGGGAATCCAAAGAAGCCCAAGTTCAGAATATATATCTTCTTCTTTTTCACCGCCAATCTTTTTATCACCTTTAAATATTCCATATTCACTTATTTTTAAGCCTAACCTCTTTGCCATATCCCTTAAATGAATATTATGGAGCTTTGAGCCTGTGAAATACTGGAGTGCCGCACCAAATGATTCCCTCTCAACAACCCTTAAATCTACCTGAATATTACCCTCTGCAATAACACTCCCTTTTGTCTCCCCCGATGATAGAACTTCTTTAACAATTGGGAGATTTACAAAGGCAGATATTATCTCCTTTCCGTTTGAGCCGCTTGCCAATATATCAATATCTCCCACAGTCTCCTTCATCCTCCTTAATGAACCTGCCGCCTCTATCTCTTTAATGCCTGTCTTTTTCTTGAGGGACTCTATAATTTCCTTTACCAGCGGGAGTGCAGTGCCTATAGAGATTCTCTTCTGACTCTCTTTGAATAGCCTTATACCCCTTAAGATATTCTCCTCCTTCTTCTCCCCCATACCTTTGAGGACCTGCAGTCTCCCTTCTGACGCAGCCTTCTCAAGTCCATCTATATCCTTTATGCCAAGCTCTTTATGAATTGTTCTTAAAGTGCTTGGGCCAATACCAGATATGTCCATGAGTTTTATAAGCCCCTCTTCAATGCCTTTCATGGTCTCTTCATATTTTGACATCTTCCCGGTATCAAGAAACTCTGCAATCTTCTCGGCAATACCGCTCCCGACACCAGGAATGTCCATTAACCGATTCTCTTTATGGATATGCTCAATATCCTCACTCAAGCTCCCTATTATTCTAGATGCCTTTCTATAGGCATTTATCTTGAATCTATTCTCGCCTTTAAACTCCAGAATATCCGCTATTCTTTCAAAAATTTGTGCAATCTCAAGATTTTTCATTTAAAAATACTTTTGCCACTGATTTTTACTGACACTAACACTAATCACTGACACTGGTTTATGTTTGACATATCTCTTTTACCATAGTAGCATTAACTAAAATTTATCATAAGTCAGCGGAGAATAAAATTCAAAATTGGGTATGTATAAAGGAATACTTTATTCAGTTCTAATCTCTGCCCTTCTTTACTCAGCAAATATATCAGCCATCAGTAGGGATAAGAAAGTCCAGCTTAAAAACAATGAATATAATTCCAGCGAACTCTGTGCCGAGTGTCATCAGGACATATATAATAAGTGGAGCGATTCTGTCCATGCCCTTGCTGTAAAGGACCCTATATTTTATACATCCTATATTGAGGCTTATACAATCAGCGGAGGAGAGGCAAAAATTCTATGCCTTAAATGCCATTCCCCTACTGTTCTGGTAACAAAAGACTATGAGTTGACAACTAAGCTTTCAAATGAAGGGGTGAGCTGTGACTTCTGCCATACTCTAAAAGGTGTAAACCTGAATGATAAGAAAGACCCTTTTATAAGGGATATTAGTTTGATAAAGAGGGGACCGTTAAAGGGTGGAGAAGTAAAGGAGCATAAGGTGGAATATTCAAAATTGCATCTGAGCTCAGAACTATGTGCCTCGTGCCATGAGTATGTAAGCGATAATGGATTGAGTATAATGGGGACATATTCTGAATGGAAGGGGAGTTCTTATGCAGAGGAGGGGAAACAGTGTCAGGACTGCCATATGCCAAAGATTGAAGGGGAAGTGGCAAAGGCTTCAACCTCAAAGGAGATGAGATATATCAATGACCATAATCTCCAGGGGGGGCATTCA
>MHDO01000115.1 GCA_001805005.1 Nitrospinae bacterium RIFCSPLOWO2_12_39_16 | reverse complement strand
GACATAAGGAGTATTCGTTATCTTAAATTCATTTATGCAGTCTAATGCAAAGCTTCTTATCTCATTACGCATATTGCAGTATGCGAGGACTTGTAGAAGTGCCACAAATGGTAGCAGCCGTCCCCATCCATCTACAATTTTATATGTCCCGGGTCCTATACATTCTATAAGAGGCATTTCAGTGGAAGGTATCACATTCTCAAACAACCCCCTTTTCCTTCCAACCGCAGAAACATTTTTGCTGTGTATCTCTTTCTACTCTATCGAAATATCCACGATAAACAAACATTTTTGCCAAGTCTTTCAATTTCCTTGTGTAAGGATCAGGTACTACGCATCTGTCTTTCATCCACTGATCACAAGGCATATAATCATGCGCGGAAATATTCTGAGAAGTTCTTCTTTTCTCTTTTTTTGCTCGGTCATTTCCTTGTAGTATGCTTCTTTGGTTGTTATCAAGAATATAGGACTTAAAACTACTCATATAAAATCACAGATGTGATCAGAAATCATCTATTTTCTATTACCTTCCTCTCCTCCTCCGTTATTCCATAAAGCCCATAAACAATCTCGTCAAATTTCTCATCTGTAACAGCGATTTCACGCTCTATTTTTTATCTCTCCGTTGATGGCGGTATTGAGTTTTTCTTTTTGGTGAGTTCAAGCATCCTGTCAACGAGTGAGACAAGCTTATCATGGATGGCTTTTTCAGAGGGATTTTTGAAGTCAATTAGTTTTATCGGAAATGGCTCTAAGAATTGAGGGATTAACCTATATGCATTGCCCCTTAATGCAGTGCTGGTATTAGTTAAATAAAACCAAAATACCTTTGAGTTCAAGACTATATTGTGTAGTTGTTAGGCACACAGAAACAAAAGGATTTCTATAATAGAGGGCAGGATAATCAGGGTTCAATGTGCCTCGTTCCAGTTTTTGCCTGTATGTATTTCAGCTATAATTGGAACGGACAGATTCATTACACCTTCCATTTTTTCTTTTACCAATTTTTTAATTTGCTCTATTTCATCCTCTGACACTTCAAAGACAAGCTCATCATGAACCTGAATAATCATCTTTGCCCTTCGCCCTTCATCTTTTATCCTTCTGTGTATATTTATCATGGCGAGCTTTATCATGTCAGCGGCAGAGCCTTGAATGGGGGTATTTATTGCAGTCCTTTCAGCAAACTCCTTTACCTGCCTGTTCTTACTCTTTAAATCAGGAAGATACCTGCGTCTCTGAAGGAGTGTCGTTACATAACCCTTCTCATAAGACTCTTTCAGGGTTTTATCTATGAAATCTTTTACACCTTTATGTCTGCTGAAATAATTATCAATATATTCCTTCGCCTTATCCTTTGAAATGCCCAAATCCCTTGAGAGTCCAAATGGGCTTATTCCATATATAATGCCGAAATTGACAGCCTTTGCCATCCTCCTCATCTCAGGTGTCACCATTCCCGGCAGGACACCAAAGACCTCGCAGGCAGTCCTCTCATGTATATCTTCACCTTTTTTAAATGCATCTATCAGGACATCATCCTGAGACACATGAGCTAATATTCTCAATTCAATCTGGGAATAATCGGCAGATAAAATCAAAGCCCCGCTCTCTGCAACAAATGACTTTCTTATCTCTCTCCCTATCTCTGTCCTTATAGGTATGTTTTGCAAATTTGGGTCCGAGCTTGAGAGTCTGCCAGTAGCTGTAACAGTCTGGTTGAATGATGTATGTATCCTGTTTGTCTTTGGATTTATCATATTTATAAGGGCATCCACATAGGTGGATTTTAATTTTGAAAGCTGGCGGTATTCTAAAATTATAGCAGGTAAATCGTGCTGGACTGATAGTTGTTGTAATACTTCTACATCTGTTGATAGCCCTGTCTTTGTCCTTTTTGCAGGTTTAAGTTTGAGTTTTTCAAATAATATCTCCTGCAATTGTTTTGGAGAGTTTATATTAAACTCAATCCCTGCAATAAAATATATCCTCTCTGTTAATTTATTTAATTGTGTATCCAGTCTTCTGGACATCTCCCTTAAGAATGGCTCATCTATCTTTACACCATTCCTCTCCATTTCGGATAGGACTTCTATTAGTGGAATTTCAACCTTGTGAAATAGCTCAATAAGCCCATCCTCTTTTAAAATAGGCTCAAGTTTTTCTTTTAATTGATATGCAGTATCCGCATCTTCGCATGAGCGGTTCATTACCTCCTCAATTTTTAAAAGACTAAAATCTTTGATAGGTGATGAGGCTTTTTCGCCAATCTCTGTGACCTGATTTCTACTACTTGAAGGATTTATCAGATATGATGCTATTTCTGTATCAAAGTCTATACCATTTAAACCAATCCCTTCATTTGCCAGAATTATTGTTTCATATTTTATATTTTGACCATATTTTTTAATACTTTCATTTTCTAAAATAGGCTTTAGTTTTTCTATTACATATTTCTTATCCATTTGACCAATGGGTATGTAAAATGCTTCATGAGGTTTTAGCGAGATGGAGATACCGACAATATCAGCCCTCATAGGCTCATCATTTGTTCCAGCAATATCAATGGCAATTGCGTGAGATGATGTAATATCTTCTAAGAGTTTATTAAAATCCCCTTCTTTGGTAGTTATCCTGTATTCTCTCTTTGATTTATCCTTATTTGATAAAATCTCTTTTAAGAGGGTATGAAATTCCAATTCCTTTAAGAGTTCAGTCAATTCATCTATACAAACATCTTTTAATATCAGAGCTTCTACAGGAGTATTTAATTCCACATCTTTATTAATGACACCGAGTCTTCTGCTTAAGAGTGCCTGTTCAGTATGTTCTTTAAGTTTTTCCCTTATTGAAGGCTTGCTCACCTTTTCAATATTATTCAGGAGATTTTCAATGTTTCCAAACTCTTTTATAAGTGCTATAGCTGTCTTCTCACCAATTCCAGGGACTCCTGGTATATTATCCGATGCATCACCCATAAGCCCTATGACCTCAACTACCTTATCAGGGCCAACACCGAATTTTTCTACTACCTCCTTCTCCCCATAAGTTTTATTTTTAAGTGTATCCAGCATCATTATACTTGGTGTTATAAGCTGGAGCATATCCTTATCACCGCTTACAATTATTACATCAAATCCCTTGGATGAAGCCTCTCTGACAGCACTGCCTATAAGGTCATCCGCCTCATACCCCTCATTTTGCAGGATAGGGATATTAAAGGCTTCCACTAATTTGTGAATATATGGAATCTGCGGCACAAGTTCATCAGGCATTTCAGGTCTATGTGCCTTATACTCGGCATACTCTTTATGCCTGAATGTCTCCCCCTTTGAGTCAAAGGCAATGGCAAGGTAGTCAGGCTTTTCATCTCTTATGATTTTTAGAATCATTCGTGCAAAGCCGTATATTGCATTTGTAGGCAACCCCCTTGAATTTGTGAGATGGGGGATTGCATAGAATGCCCTATAGACATAGGATGAGCCGTCTATTATGTAAAGCCTTGGTTTTTTCTGCATAAAGTGTTAAAGGATAAGGTTGAGGTTAAGATTTTTCTTATCCCCAACCTTATTCTTCTTTGCGGTGGGTTAGTGACTGTGACCTATATGTCTCTTCAGCACTTCTGAATTTTGAATCTTCTCGTTTTTTGGGGCAAGCTTTGCTGCCATTTTGAAATGGTCGGTAGCATCTCCATGCTTATCAAGATTTTCCATGCAGAGTGCAAGATTATAGTGCGCCTCGGCAAAATTCGGGTCTGCCTTTATGGCCTCTTTAAAATGCTTGGCGGCGACTTCCCAGTGTCCCTCTTTAAAGTGCTTTACCCCATCCACATTGTGATGGCATGATGCCTCCTTTACATCCTTTGGACAGCTAAGTGCTTCATAATTACCTGCAGAGGCATATATAGGCACTAAAATCAGGGAAAGAATTGAAACGAATAAAACTACTACTTTACCCATATCTATCACCTCCTCTCTTGAGGATGATATTAATAAAGGAGGTTTTAAATGTCAATAAAATATTTTTTAATCAGGGAATATGTTGCCAAGCTACTTCTGTATGTTAGGTTGCTGGAGGTATCTTTGCCTGGACTCGCTTATGGCTTTAATTGCTGATTCACGGTCTTCCCAGCCCTCAACACCAGTCTTTTTCTCTTCTAAATCCTTATAGACTGCAAAAAAGTGTTCGATTTCTTTAAGTAAATGCGGCGGGGCATCAGAGAGTTTCTTGATATGATTCCAGAGCGGGTCTAAGATGGGGACACATAGGATTTTTTCATCAGGTCCCTTTTCATCCCACATTTTAAACAAGCCTACAGGCTTTGCCTCAATTATACATCCGGGGAATGTCGGCTCCCATACTAATACAAGTGCATCAAGGGGGTCTCCATCCAGTGCAAGGGTTTCAGGAATGAAACCGTAATCGCTGGGGTAATGCATGGCAGAAAAGAGCATCCTGTCAAACTTAATCATTTTCTTTTCTTTATCGTATTCATATTTATTCCTGCTCCCCTTCGGGATTTCTATCATTACAGTAATCGTTGCTATTTTTTCTTTCATTTTAATGTATCTCCTGATTTTTTTGCTAAAATATATATGAAGTTTACACTATATATAAATGGCTGTCAATTATATGGCTGAGTGAAGACTCAATCAGCGAAGGTAGAAGTTACGAGGGCAAATATTCTGATGGATGATGCAGAAAGAATATGGAGATGGCGTCGTTATAAATTGAAAGACAAATTGCATAATTTGGATTAAAGAGGCTCCCATGGATAACCTATGATGACAGTAATTTCCACCCCTTCATTCCCTGTAGCTACATCAGCCCTGAATACAATACCTGATGCTGTAACCATCCTGAAACCTGCACCGTAGGAAGACTTTACGATATCACCAAGTTCACTCACTTTATCTGCAACGCTTCCGGCTTCATAAAAAAGTGCAATTTGCAGGGCTGTGCGTATATCCTTCATTATATAAATGTTAAATGGTGTGAACTCTTCAGTCAGGTTCCAGCGGAATTCCGTTCCATAAAAAGAAGTATGAGCCCCAGAATATCTATCTTCCGGATAAGAGCGGAGGTGGCTTCTCCCTCCGAGTCCACTGGCAGTTCCATATGTGTTTGCTGCAATGGTATTATCAATCACCTGAAGACACAGTTTTTGTTTCTCAGGGTCAGCAATAGAACTGCAAGCCAATCCCTGTTCCTGCTCAATTGCAGTCCTGTCAGTTTCCCCTTTTCTGATGATATGCGCATCCGAGCGGAAGTAGTTGAATATCCAAGTGTTTCGTATGCCTATTGGAATATAGGCAGTAGCATTGTAGTCAAGTATGTAATAATCAGGGGAGGCTGACCTCTTTGGAGGAGACCACCATCCGCTTACATCAAAACGAAAACCCTTTCTCGGGTCTGAATAATCATCTGTAATGTCAAGTCTTGTTCCCAAAATCCAGATTTGTATTCCCCCTGTTGCAGAGTTTTCAGCCTCAAGAATGATTTTACCGCTGTTGTCACGAATCCTCTCAATCCGTGAACCAAAATCATAACCACCGCCGTATATTTCAAACCTCCTCTCAAAAAAAGTGGATGTTAGCCGTGTGCCGAAAAAGTTTATATCGGTCAGGTCAAGGAGTGTGAAATCGTTTTTTTCCGACCTCATGCCCCGCTGGCTATAATTCGTAATCTTCGCCTTGTTGAAGCTCTCTGCATTCAAGTCCAGAATCAGTGTTTCCGGGACGAGATGTATATCTGCGACTGCCCCTCCAAACCCTGCAAGGTCGCCGGTCAATGCGAATCCATAGACATCAGTGTAGGTATTAGAGATATTCGTGGTAACTGCGGCAATGGCAAGTCCTTGTCCATGGCCGGGAAGGCTGTAAGGGGCCGGAATTATATAGTAGCCGTGTTCTTTCTGAAACTGAGGTCTTCTTCTTTCTATTAATAAAGCCTCAGAAAAACCGCTTGTAATAAATAGAAATATAAGGGAAAAGATAAGATTTTTAATCATTCATGCAACCTCTATTAACCTCTATGATTAAAAATTTCTTTGTGCTGTTTTTAAAACTGCATCTGCATTTTTATGAGCTTAAGGGGAATCTCTATCTTCTGCCCCTGACGATAAACACTCAGGTGAATCACCTGGTTAGGCTGGGCTTTGAGCAGGATATGCGAAAGCTCGGATAAATATATCATCTCCTTGCCATTGACTTCACTGATGATGTCTCCTCCAAGTATAAAGGGTCTGTCAGTCACTATCACTACTCTATCGCCACCCCGCAGACCTGCCAAAGCAGCCGGGCTGCCAGGCATAACTTCCTCAACGAGAAGTCCCCACTCAAGGGGGAGTCCGAAAAGTTTTGCAGTGCTTGGGGTAATCTCCCTGGCACTGAAGCCCATTTGTGGCTGATAAGGATGTCCCATTTTAATCAGATCCGGAATGATATGGCGTGCAAAATTAATCGGGATGGCGAAGCCCAGATTATGGGCACTCTCAGCTATTGCCGTGGTGATGCCCACAACTTCGCCAGTTGAATTGAGTAACGGTCCGCCACTGTTACCAGGGTTGATTGCTGCGTCGGTTTGGATGAGGGCTTTTTGGAGTTCAAGAGGAGAGTTCTCTAAGCTTCGCCGTAAGGCGCTCACAATGCCAACCGTGATTGTGTTGTGCAGTCCTAATGGATTACCGATAGCAATCACTTTCTGCCCGATTTGCAGTGTATCTGAGTCTCCAAATGAAAGAGGGAATAGCTCGTCTTGCGGTGCCTCCACCTGTAAGAGTGCAATATCTAATTGAGGCGAAGTTCCCACGAGCCTTGCACTCAGTCTGCGTCCGCTGCCGAGAATTACATCTATCTGATTCATGTCCCTGACCATGTGAAAGTTAGTCAGGATATGACCCTCTTTGTCAATTACAAAGCCAGTACCAGTATCACTCTCCCGTTCATACTTTTCAAATTGTGATTCCTTAGTAACCCTAACATTAATATGAACTACGCCGCGGCTGGCTTTCTTGAAAACCTCTATGGTATTTTGCTCATCCTCTGTCAGCCGTCCCCCCTCAACATGGGTTTGAGACATACTTAAGAAACAAAAAACCAGCAAGAAGATAGAAACGACAAACTGCCGACTAAAGATATTTCTCGTCACATAGCCTCCTTATTTTGGGTTCAAAAAATTACTGCATGGCAGAAAGAGTTAGCCGAAAGCCCAAGTTGGTGTTCTTGTCCGATTGTTCATATCCATTACGTGAAGATGTTCGCATGTGCCAGGGGATATTGTTCCATGCACCTCCACGATACACTTTATATTGCCCTCTGCTCGCTCCTTTAGGATTATCTTTTAAACTTTCATTGTAATATCTATCGTTATACCAATCACTACACCACTCCCAGACATTTCCTGTCATGTCGTATAGCCTAACTCCGTTTGGTTTATATTGCTTTACAGGAGATATATTTTTATAACCGTCATTTTGATTATCTTCTTTCCAGTCAAATTCACAATTGCTGTCACAAAAATTGGCATATTGATATACATCATTTGCTTCGGAAAAACCTGCAAATTTCTCTTTCCTTCCGCCACTCCTCGCTGCATATTCCCATTCTGCTTCTGTTGGAAGTCTATATTTCATGCCTGTCTTTTGATTGAGTTTGTTTATAAACTCCTGAACATCATTCCAGCTTACACTTTCCACAGGGCAATCATCACAGCCTTTAAAATTGGACGGATTACTCCCTATTATTTCTGTCCACTGCCTTTGTGTTACCTCTGTCTCCCCTATGTAAAAATCATCAACACATATCTCATGAACTGGTTTTTCATCATTCTCCCCATCTCCAAAGGTATCACCCATCTGATAGCAGCCTCCTTTGATAAAGACCATCCCCTCTATGTTTTTGTCTTTTGCCATAGAATGGAATGGGTTTGACAGACTCACCATAAAAATTAAAATTGCAGGGATAAGACTAATAATTATCTTCATAAGTCCTATCTTAAAAGGTTATTCTAATTTAATGTATAGGAATTTCAATCTTTGAGATTGCTTCACAATGACATAGAAAGCAGAAGTGTAATTAGAAATCTCCTCTTTTTTATGCCAGGATTTTTGTAATGAAAACTAAGGCTAAAACAGCATTGCAATTTAAGAGGATTAGTGGCATTATTTCATTAAAATAATAAAGAATAAATTTGTTTTTAGCTACATGAAAGGCTTAAGATGAAAAAGACTATAATTATTACCTCTATTGTTATTGCCACCCTTTTGATAATCTATACAAAATTTATCCATAAGGAGATGACTGTTGATTACATTGACACCACAGGTATTATTGAGGTAAAGGAGGTAGAACTTGGGCCAAAGATTTCAGGCAGGATAATCTGGCTCTGCTGTCCAGAGGGGGAAATAATAAAAGAAGGGGCAACTGCCATAAGGCTTGATGATAAGGAGCTAAGGGCGATGTTTGAAAAAGGGAGGGAGTCCCTTGAAGGTGCAAAGGCTAATCTTAATGTAAGCAAGGCGAATCTTGAAAATGCAAAAATTGAGATTGATACAGTTAAAGCAGAGGTTCAGTCAGCAGAGGCTGAGGTTTTGAGAATAAATATCCTGATGGAGGAAGCAAAAAAAAATATGGAGAGGAGTGCATCACTCTTTAAGGATGGACTTGTATCTGAAAGGGAGATGGATACAGTAAAGACAAATTATGATGCAATAAGTGCCCAGTTGGATTCTGTAAAGGCACGGAGAAGTGCGGCAGAGTCTAAGCTAAAAAATTCTATTGCAAATATCAAAGTATTTGATGCCCGTGTATCCTCTGAAGTAGCAAGGGTGCAAGAGGCAGAGGCATCACTTAATTTGCTTGAAATCCAGTTAAAGGATGTTGAGATAATCTCACCCATAGACGGTGTTGTTGTGTATAAGGCATTTGAAGAGGGTGAGATTGTAAATACAGGTGCTTCTATTTATACATTACATGACCTCAAGGATATCTGGGTGAGGGTTGATATTGAGGAGACTATGATAGGGAGGATAAAACTCGGCAGTAAGGCAATAGTAACAGCACCATCTATACCAAATAAGGAGTTTAAGGGAGATGTAATTGAAATCGGGAGGGAAGGGGAATTTGCCACACAGAGGGATGTTACCAGGGGGAGGGCTGATATAAAGACATTCAGGGTTAAGATAGGTGTAAAGGAAACTAATGGGTTATTAAAACCCGGTGTAACAGCAATGGTGAAGATATATTAAGCTAATGCCAGTAGCAATAGAGATTTCAAATCTTATAAAGAAATTCGGCACTACCACTGCCCTTGATGGTGTCTCCTTTAATATTAATGAAGGGGAGTTTTTTGGTCTTCTTGGCCCTAATGGTGCAGGGAAGACTACACTTATAAGGATATTGACGACACTCATTAAACCTACAGAGGGACAGGCAAAGGTGATGGGTGTGGATGTGGAAGAAAGACCTTCAGAAGTCCGCAAGGTAATCGGCGTTATACCACAGGCAATGACAACCGACCTTGACCTGACAGGCTATGAGAATATGGATATATATGCGAGGTTTTATAATATTCCCAAAAAAGGGAGAAGGGAGAGGATAGAACAGCTCCTTGAGATGGTTGAATTGAAGGAGAGGGCAGGCGAGCTTGTGGCGGCATACTCAGGCGGGATGAGGAGGAGGCTTGAGATAGCACGCGGACTTATACATAAGCCTTCTATACTGATTCTTGATGAGCCGACTATAGGGCTTGACCCTCAGAGCAGGCATGTTGTCTGGGAGCTTTTACAGAAGTTTCGCAATGAAGACAGCCTTACAATACTCATGACGACCCACTATATGGATGAGGCAGAAATTTTGTGCAGCAGGCTGGCAATAATAGATTATGGGAAGATTGTAGCAATGGATACGATTGATGCCTTAAAAAAACAACTGCCGCAGAAAGATGTGGTTGAACTTTCATTCAGCGGGGTAGATTCAAATAAGGCAGTTGAGGAGACAAAGAAAATTTCCTTTGTGCATACAGCAGTCACAAGTGATGGGACAATGAGGGTGTCTGTTGATAACGGCGCCCAGTCTATCCCTATGCTTATTGACCTCTTAAAAAAAATTGGGGCAAAGGTTTCCTCAGTTATTCTAAAACAGCAAACACTTGAGGATGTCTTCATCCATTTCACCGGAAGGCCTATCAGGGAGGAAGAGGTTAAGAAGGTAAGCTTTTTCATAGGTGCAGGGATACCCAGAAAATGGGGGAGATGAGCAGATGATACGCTTTCTTGCAATATTTGAGAGGGATTTGAGAAGGTTTATAAGAAATCCAATAGTCATTGTTGCAAGTGTTGTCATGCCCATACTCTATCTTATTATCCTTGGGAGTTCCTTTCAGGGT
>MHDO01000114.1 GCA_001805005.1 Nitrospinae bacterium RIFCSPLOWO2_12_39_16 | reverse complement strand
AGCACTTCTTTAACTGTCATTTCATCCATTTTTACCTCCCCTTTTATACCCTTTCATACGGATCAAATAGTTTTTTATATTCCTGGATGGCAAACCTGTCTGTCATGCCTGCAATGTAGTCGCAGATTAGCCTCTCTTTTTTTTCAATCTTTAAGTCCTTCTGGACATTTGGCGGCAGGAGTTCCACCTTCCCTAAATATGCATCAAACAATTCCTTTATAAACCTTCCTGCCTTATCCTCCATCCTTTTCACCCTGTAATGATTATACATATTCTTCTTTAAAAAATCCTTCAACTCTCTATCTCTCAGTTTCATATCCTTGCTAAAAGATACAATCCTCTCAGAAAAATTTTTAACATCAGCAATTGACCTGATGCCGTACTTCTTAATATTCTCCTTTGTCTGCTCAACAAGGTCAGTCACCTGCTGGTTTATAATTGCCCTCACAACCTGATACTTGAGTATGTTTGAACTTATATTATTAAACTCCTGTTTTATCCTCCGATAGTTTTCCTCCCAGATTTTCACCTCCTTTAAACTCTCCATGTCTATCATCTCGGATGTTACACCGTCATCTAAATCGTGGCTGTTATAAGCAATGGCATCTGAATAGTCAACAATCTGAGCCTCCAGTGTAGGAGATGATGTGCCAAATTCTTCAAAGGCAGGGTCATCATACTCTGTCTTATGTTTGGCTATCCCCTCTCTCACCTCATAGGTCAGGTTTAACCCTCTGAATTCAGGATACCTGTTTTCTATATGGTCAACTATCCTTAGCGATTGTTTATTATGCTCAAATCCACCATGTCCCTTCATCAGTTCATTTAGAATCTTTTCGCCTGAGTGTCCAAATGGGGAATGTCCGAGGTCATGTGCAAGCGAGATTGCCTCCGAGAGGTCTTCATTCAAGCCAAGCGCCCTTGCTGCAGACCTTGAAATCTGGGCAACCTCAAGTGTATGGGTAAGCCTTGTCCTGTAATAATCCCCCTCATGATATACAAATACCTGAGTCTTATATTCAAGACGCCTGAAGGCTGAACAGTGTATTATCCTGTCCCTGTCCCTCTGAAATGCTGTGCGGTATGGATGTTCAGGCTCGGAATGCCTTCTGCCCTTCGTATCCCTGCTGTGCATTGCATATGGAGCAAGCCTTTTACTCTCATATTCATAGGCATCAAGAGGGGTATGCATATTTTAAGAATATAATAAAAAACCTATGGTGTCAATTCAAACAGATTTTCTGTCTTGATAAAGATATAGGCGAAAAGGTTGAGGAGCTATACAGACTGGCACTCGAAATAAATACCCCTGAATTGATTAACAGGCTTGGCGAGATAATTCCTGGTTATAAACCATGGACAGATACTAAAGATAAAATGAGGAGTCAGAGTTTAGAATGCTGATATAGGGAAAGATTTTTCTTTATTCTAAATTCTGACTCCTGCTTGGTTGTTTTTAATTATATCAATAATTTTTAATATTTTTATATTAACACCTCTTTTTAGATTTTTTTGCTGTCTTTTTTGTTGTCTTTTTTTTAGTTGCCATAATTTTATCTATCACCTCCTTTGTTCTTAAAAATCCTTCCCCAATTGGCTGATTTAGTCAGTTTAAAGATATATATAAGTTGCTATAAATATAGCACCTGATTAATTTTTGTCAAGAGGAATTATTTAGTATGTCAAGCCAAAGTAGAAATGTCCTGTTTTTAAGTTTCTGTTAATAGTAATTCTGTTGTGTATGCCTAAGTATGTAATGCATTACATTAAAATAGCTTTGTAAAATTCAAACATAATCTGAGATAAATAATACCTGGTTTTTTCTGTTTGTAACGAGTTTTCCGTTTGAAATCATTTGGTATGTTTGATAATATAGCTCAGAAATGAGAAATATTATCTTTCTTATTTTTATAGCTATACTACTATATATCCCCGCCAATATTTATGCCCAGACAGAAGGTGAAAAAATAAATGTCTGTGTTGAATGCCACCAGAACCTTGAAGATACCCTAAAGGATGCTGTAACAAACTGGCAGGAGAGTGTTCACAAGAAGGCAGGTGTTTTTTGTAATGATTGCCACGGGGGAGACCCAAATGACTCCGGTAATGCAATGGATGAGAAGAATGGATTTATAGGAATACCGAGACCAAAGGATATTCCAAAAATATGCAGCAGGTGCCACTCTGATGTAACAATGATGAGGAAATACAACCTCAAGACAGACCAGTTTAATCTCTATAAAACAAGTATCCATGGTATGCGTCTATTTGAAAAAGGTGATGAGTCTGTTGCAACCTGTGCCTCCTGTCACGGAAATCATAATGTATTATCAAAGAATGATCCACGCTCTCCAATATACAGATTCAATGTTCCACTGACCTGCGGCAAATGCCATTCAAATAAAGAGATGATGAAACCGTATAATATACCTGCAGACCAGTATGAGCTTTACAGAAAAAGTCATCATGGGAAAATGCTCTTTGAAAATAAAAACCTTAGAGTTCCCACCTGTGTTGATTGCCACGGTACACATGGTGCTGTCCCGCCTGGGGTAACTGATATAGTGGAGGTATGCAGTAACTGTCATTCTGTCATATTTGAATATTTCAAAAAGAGCCCTCATTATTTGATAAAAAAAGAGGGGATGCCCCGATGTATCAACTGTCACGGAAATCATGATATACAGCGTCCGACATTGGAGAAGTTTACAGGGAAGAGTATGCTGGATTGCGGCGGCTGTCATTACCCTGAATCACCTGCCTTTAAAACTGGTGCTGATATTAAAGCAGCCCTAATAGAGGCAGAAACTTTACTTACCGCTGGTAATAAAGATATCGCACTTGTGAAGGAAAATGGCGGGAACAGTTTTGCCATAAGGCATTTAGAGGACGATATGGATAATGCAAGGACAAAACTTCTGGAGGCCTATTCGGTAAGCCATGCCCTCTCAACAGACGAAATAAAAAGACGCACATCAGAGGTAGTCTCTATTTCAAAAAATGTGAGTGAGACCATAAAAGGCATTATAAAGGATATAAAATTAAGAAAAGTGGGGCTCATATTTACATGGGTTGTGATTGGAGTAATAATCATACTGTTAAGGCAGAAGGCAAAGAATTGGAAAAGGGTAATAAAATAGTATCCTCAAAGGGTTAATTTAAAGATATTCTTTTAACCCCTTACTCTTTAATAGTTCCACTATTTTTTTTACATCCTGTGCCTTTTCCTTTGGACAGACGAGAACTGCATCCCTCGTAGCAACAATCACAATATCCTTTATCCCGATAGTGGCAACTATTTTCTTGGGGCTGTGTATAATACAACCGTCTGTATCAATACCCACATGATTTCCGACAACGACATTATTAAACTTGTCTTTTTCTAAAATATCATATAGTGCCATCCATGTCCCCACATCATTCCATTCTATATCACATGGAATTACTGCTGTATTCTTAGCCCTTTCCATTATACCGTAGTCAATGGATATACTTTCTACCCTTGAATAAACATTTTTTATTACCTTCTTTTCTCTATCCGTCCCCAGAACTTTTTCAATCTCCGCCAGACCGCCATATAAATCAGGCAGAAATCTTTTTATCATCTCTAATATTGCTTCAACCTTCCAGATAAAAATCCCGCCATTCCAGAAGTAATCGCCGCTATTAACAAATCTCCTTGCCCTCCTTATATCAGGTTTCTCCACAAATCTATTAACCCGAAATATCTTTGCCTTGCCGTTCTTTACAAACTCCTCTCCGGCATGTATATAACCATAGCCTGTTTCAGGATAAGAGGGTTTAATGCCAATTGTGATTAGACAATCCTTTTCAGAAGCTATCCGAGCCCCCAATGAGATTATCTCTCTGAATTTTTCCTCATTCTTTATGAGGTGGTCTGCAGGCATGACCACCATAACTCCTTCAGGGTCTTGCTTCTTTATATAAAGAGAGGCAAGCCCGATACAGGGGGCAGTATTTTTTCCAAATGGTTCATCAATTATATTTTGAGGATGAATTTCAGCAAGCTGTTCTTTTATCTTTTTTACCTGAGAATTGGCTGTAACAATAAAAATGTTTTTAGTCTTAATAATTGGCTTGATTCTGTGGATTGTCTTTTGGATGAGGGTTCTGTCACCTGTGAGGTTAAGCAATTGCTTTGGGGTCTTTGATTTGCTGAGGGGCCAGAATCTTGTCCCACTCCCCCCTGCCATTATTACTGCATAAATCATCTTTTTGTTCATTTATGGAAACTATAAAGAAGTGTCAGTGAATAGTGTCAGTGTCAGTTAAAAATACTGAGACTCACACTCACACTGACACTTTTAAGTTTTTGTTTCTTTACTTAAGCCCGGAATAGGAAGTTTTTTTAAGAGCATGAAACCACCAATAAGGAGGGCAATGAAAACAATGGTAAAGAGTTCAAAGTAGTTCTGTATGAAATGTTTTATCTCTGCCCCGAATAACATGATAAGCCCTGCAACAATAAAAAATCTCCCCCCTCTTCCGAGTATTGATACAAGCATAAATTTTTTAAAGTTTATATAAAATACACCTGCAGAAATAGTAAAAACTTTATATGGAATTGGTGTAAAGGCAGCTATTCCAATAGCCCATGCCTCATATCTCTCAAAATAGTTATGGACAAGCTGTATCTTCTCATGGGAGAAAAACTTCTCCAAAATCGGTCTTCCACCCTTTAGCCCTATGAGATAGCCAAAGGAACCACCTGATACAGAACCTACAGTGCTAACAGTTGCATAAAAGAGGGCTATCTGTGGACTTATTATTGAAAGTGCAATAAGAAGGACATCAGGCGGAATCGGAAAAAAGGATGACTCTGCAAAAGCGATTATAAAAAGGGCAATTGTCCCGTAATCTGTCTGTGCCCAATGAATAGTCCATTGAATTAAATCATGAATCATAATTTTTACATATTTGCATCTTTAATTATGGCATGTCAAGTGTTAATTGTGTTTACACCTGATTTTGCTGTATAATCTTCTATCATGAGTAATGATACGCAGGATAGATTCATAACACCGCAGAAGGAAGATGATGATATCAGTTTTGAAGCAACCCTCCGTCCAAGAACACTTGATGAATATATCGGTCAGGAAAAAATCAAAGAAAATTTAAAGGTCTTCATTCAGGCAACAAAAGAGAGAGCTGAGGCATTAGACCATGTCCTGTTTTACGGGCCGCCAGGATTAGGCAAGACTACTATGGCAAATATAATCGCCTCTGAGCTTGGAGTAAATATAAAGGGGACTTCAGGACCTGTCATTGAAAGGGCTGGCGACCTCGCTGCCATTCTCACTAATTTAAAAGAGCATGATGTCTTATTTATTGATGAGATACATAGACTCAATCATG
>MHDO01000113.1:1362-7825 GCA_001805005.1 Nitrospinae bacterium RIFCSPLOWO2_12_39_16 | reverse complement strand
CTAAAATCTTCAAGGCATCTATAAATCCTTCATTTACTTTTCCCAGAAGGCTTTCCTCCGGTAGGATGCACTCCTCAAAGATTAGAGAGGCGGTATCACTCCCCCTCATTCCAAGTTTATCCTCCACCTTACCCACTTTAAAACCAAGTGTCCCCCTCTCTACTATAAAGGCAGAGATACCCTTTTTACCTTTCTTTCTATCTGTGGATGCCATTATTACATAAGTATCTGCCACTGAGCCATGAGTGATGAGAACCTTCTCCCCATTCAATACCCACTTATTCCCATTTAGAACTGCCGTAGTCTGAAGACTAGCTGCATCACTTCCGGAGCCTGCTTCTGTTAATCCCCATGCACCGAGTTTTTCTCCTCTTGCCAGCGGAATAACGAATCTCTTCCGTTGTTCCTCTGTCCCAAAAGAATAGATATGGTTTGTGCAAAGCGAGTTATGGGCAGAGACAGATAGTGCCACTCCACCATCCACCCTCGCAATCTCCTCAAGGACAATGGTATAGCTTATATAATCAAGACCTGCACCATCATACTCTTCAGGGATGATCATCCCCATGATGCCCATCCCCGCCATCTCTTTTATAACATCTCGTGGAAACTTACTCTTTATATCTCGCTCCTTTGCACCCAGAGCAATCACCCTATGAGAGAAATCCCTCACTGTCTGCTGGAGCAGCCTCTGTTCTTCTGTCAGCTCAAATTCCATATCACTTTATTCCTCTTTAAGTTCATGATGGATTTTTTCGTAGAAACTTAGAGACTCTGGATTAATCAAGGCATCCCTGTTTGTAACCACCCTGCCGTTTATGACATTTGAGACCACACTCTCAACCTTTTTCATGTTGAAGGTATAGGGAATATCCGGCACCTCAATGATTAATGCTGGAATATGCCTTGGGGATGCACTCTCCCGCAGTGCCCTTTTAATTCCATTTTTTAAATCCTCTGTTAATCTATGACCATGGGCAAGCCTGACAAAGAGGATAATACGCTGGTCCCCTTTCCAATCCTGCCCTACAACTATGCTGTCAGCAATCTCTTCAAATCCCTCCACAACATTATATATCTCGGCAGAACCTATACGCACCCCTGAGGGCTTTAATGTAAAATCAGAGCGACCCAAAAATGTTATTCCACCTGTGTCGCTGTGATTTATAATCCAGTCACCGTGCCGCCAGACATCAGGATAGACACTGAAGTAGGCATCTCTATATCTTTTCCCATCAGGGTCGCTCCAGAAATAAAGAGGCATGGAAGGGGATGGGGCTTCACAAACAAGCTCTCCTTCCCTGTCAACCACAGGATTCCCTTTTTCATTATATACCTTAACCTTCATCCCAAGAGCAGCACCCTGCAGCTCTCCGGCATACACAGGCTGGATAGGAGATCCGGCAGCAAAACAACCATTGATATCTGTGCCTCCAGATATAGAATTAAAATGTAAATCCCCTTTTATCTCACGGTAGACATATTCAAACCCCTCGGCAGATAGAGGTGAACCGGTTTGGGATATTTCCCTTAAGTGTGAGAGGTCGTAAAAATTTCCGGGCTTAGCCCCTACACTTCTGAGATAATTGATATAACTTGCACTGCACCCAAAGATGGTTATCCCTTCATCCTGAACCAATCTCCACATTGCACCCCAATCAGGGTAGCTCGGATTACCATCGTATAATACTACAGCAGCCCCTACACATAGTGAGGTCATCAACCAGTTCCACATCATCCAGCTTGGGGTTGTTATATATATAATCCTGTCTTCGCGTTTCAAATCGGTATGGAGTAAAAGCTCCTTCAGGTGATTGATCAGGATACCGCCTGCCCCCTGAACCATACACTTTGGCTTACCTGTTGTCCCTGAGGAGAACATGATATAGAGAGGGTGTTCAAAAGGGAGATGCTCAAACCTGATTTCAGGCTGTCTCTCATGAGATATGAAATCGTTATAAAGAATAGAATTGGGTATATAACTAATATCAGGTTTTTCTTCCATACAGGAAACTACAATAACCTTTTTTAGCGAGGGTAATCCGCTGACGATTCTCTTGACATTGGGCAGGAGATTAAAGGTCTTACCTTTATAGATATAACCGTCAACTGTGAATAAAATCTTTGGTTCAATCTGACCGAGGCGATCCAAAACAGCCACAGGTCCAAGCTCGGCTCCACAGGATGACCATACAGCACCTGTGCTTGCAGCGGCAAGCATGGCAATAGCCGTTTCCATAAGGTTCGGCATATAGGCAGCAATACGGTCTCCTGGAGTAACTCCTGATTCACTAAGTGGTTTAGCAAGAGATGCCACAGAGGAGTATAACTCTGCATAGGTCATTTTGGCTAACTTTCGGGTTTCCCCACGGAATATAAAGGCTAAATGGTCATCTCTAAACCTAAGAAGGTTCTCAGCAAAATTGAGTCTTGCACCAATAAACCACCTTGCACCTGGAAATCTGATTGGGTCGTCCACTACAACATCAAATCCGCGAGATGCCCTTATCTCACCAAATTCCCATATAGCTTTCCAGAAATCCTCTATATTTTCAACCGACCACCTGTAGAGTCCATCGTAAGAAGCAATTTTAAGACTATACCTTTTATTGACAAGGCTGATGAACCTGGTTATATTTGCCTTTTTAATATTTTCCTCAGAAGGAATCCAGAGTGGTTTTTTCATTTTTATGCAGGGACAAAAAACCTGAACACGAATAACACGAATGGGACAAATTACACCAATAAAAATCAAAGACTAAAGATAAAAAATTAAAATGACAGATTAAAATTTAAAAAACATCAGCAAAGAATAATAATTTTTGCATTTTTATTTTTGATTTTTAATTTTGTTATTCGTGCTATTCGTATATTCGTGAAATTCGTGTTCCAGAATTTTATAATTTCCTATACAGGGACAAAATATACATCCGTAGGTTTAAACTTACAATTCCTCAAAAACCTCGCCCTTACCTTCATCCCTATCTTTACATTATCAGGCTCAACACCAATCAGTCTTGAAAGAAAAAGTGTATTAACATCATCAAACTCTACGAGGATTAATGTAAATGGAGTCTCTTTTAAAAATGCCTCACTCCCAAAATAGCATGTAGTAAAGGTATGAACACGACCATTCAGCGGAAGTTCAAACCATTCAGTCTTTGCCCCGCACTGCATACAGTGCCCTCTCGGTGTAGCATAGGTATAACCGCATTTAGTGCATCTGCTTCCGAGGAGTTTCTTTTTTGTGAGCCCTGCAAAGAATGGCGAATCCTGTGCATAGGAGTGGATATAGTCAATCTCATAGTGATATTTTATGATAATAGGGTCAATGTTGAATAAAACTGTCCCTTCTTCTGTTTCTGGAAGTTTGATATCTTTTTTCATACGATAACTTCTTTTACCCCTCACCCTGCCCTCTCCCACAAGGGGAGAGGGAAGCAGAAAATCTCCCCTCCCTTGATGGGAGGGGACAAAGGGGAGGGTGATAGATTTTCATTCCCCTTTGTGCAATCCATCTTAACAACCAATAACGGCTTACATAGATTACCTAAACCGTGGAGAACGCCTGAGTTAAGCGGCGGCGCTTTTTGCAGTCCGCTTGAACGATTTGTTAGGTGTTTCTTCATTTGATATCTTTCCCAACTCTATAAACTCATATTCAGGCTTAGCAACAAAAAGGTCGCCTTTAATTGTTTCGAGTTTTTCAATGGTCGCTTTTAAGGCGTATTCTGATTGGTCAATTCCAATCCATTTTCTCCCGTTCATTTGGGCTGATTTTAATGTTGTTCCTGAACCACAAAAACAATCTAAAACTATGCTCTCTGGATTTGAAGAAGTGCGAATAATTAAATCCAATAATTCAGGATTTTTTTCTGTTGGATAAGTAGGATATTGAGGGTCTTTATATTCCCAAACATCTTGCACTCTTTTGCCTTCTCTTTCGTCTGCAAAAATTATTTTTCTTGGGTTTCCAGTTGAAGACCACTCAATGAGTCCTTCTTTATCCCATTGTTCAATAGTTTCAACATCTGTCCGCCAATGTCTGCCTTTGGGCGGCATTATTCCTTTGAATGGCTGATTAGATTTTCCATTTTCAGTTTCACCAGGGGCATGAATTGGCACAGTTGTATATCGTCTCCCTTGTTTGTCTATTTTAGAAAATAAATTTTCAATGTCTTTTTCAGTATATTTTTCTCTTGGTTCATTCCATATCGGTTTTGAAGATTTTGTATAAAAAAGGATAAGGTCTTTCATGTTGCTATACCCAAGTCTGTCAAAGTTTTTGGGATTACATTTAATTCTTGTAATATCATTTCTGAAATTCTCTATTCCGAAAACTTCGTCCATCATTACTTTTACATAATGACCAATTTTATAATCAATATGCAAATAAATCGAGCCTTGTTCAGATAACAACTCTTTAAGAAGGATCAACCTTTCTCTTAAATATTCAATAAAATCTTTGCCTGTAAGTTTGTCAGAATATGCAATATCCCCGTTTCTTGAATTACTAATTGTGGATGCCCTGCCATCTGTAATTGTGAAGTTTCCATTTGTTGCAAAAGGAGGATCAATATATACCAAGTCAATTTTCCCTTTCAGTTTTCTATTTTCTAAAAGGTAATTAAGTCCTTGAATATTATTACCCTTAATTAGTAAATTTTTCATAGATTCTTTCCTATAGTTGATATAAGAACTCTCGTAACACCAAAGCACTCATAATGTTGTAACCTTTATAAGTCTCGGTTATTGATTTATACATCTTGTTATTTCCTCTGATATAAAGCACACCATCTAAAATAGCAATTTTTACTGCCTTTACACCTTTTGCTTTGGAAGTGCTTATTGCATCATTAGAATTGCGCATTTTGATGCCCGCCAAAATCGGTAAGAAACTTTGCTTCTCCTATAATGTATTTACCGTTAAATCTTGTCACAAAATCAAGCCCTTTATTGTGATTATAACCTAAATTATTCTTTGCAAATTCCATCATTGCATTATCGCCTGCGTCTAAAATAGCATCGTTATTGTTTGCGATGAATTCAGATAAATCAACTGGTGTAATACCGAGCGATTTCTTTCTTAACCACTCCCGAAACATTGGACCAATCTGCCGATTGGTTTCTTTTGGCTCGCTACATCTTTCAAAAATCTTATCAAGTCCCATTTCATAGAGTCTGCCACAAATACGATTTATAGTTCTTGGGTTTCTGTCGATTGCAGAATCGTCTCTTTTCAAGTATGCAATATAACTATCCTTTATCGGAAAGAGGTTAAGTTTTAAAAGTTCTCTGATAAGATTATCATTGTTTTTACGATTAAAGTGTTTTTCAACATCCGCCCATATTTCTTCATTAATGTCTCTTATTCCTTCTGGAATTGTCGGATAAACTTTAAATAGGTCATCAAGATAAGACCTTTGATTTGCATATTCTATGCTTAATTTAATCCAACGATTCATTTTGATCTCCTAATTTTTTACACCTAACATTTCTTTCTAGCCTATTCCACGAATGGTAACATTATATATTTATAGCAGCAAGGCACAAAGTATTTTGCTTGCATTTTGCTAAACGAGCCATCAGCAAAAATCCTTTTTTTCTGCGAAATCTGCGTTCTATAATTTTTTTTGCCACTTACACCCTCTCCATTATACTCACAGTTATATATGTCCCTGTCCCTGCATGGCTGTGGATGAGCCCCTTTCTGGCATTTTTTATCTGAAGGGTATCTTTACTTAGATGTTTTTTAATAGTCCCCTGAAGCTGCCAGAAGGCAAAGACAGCCTGCATAAGCCCTGTTGCCCCCACTGGATGACCGCAGGCAAGGAGTCCACCTGATGGATTAACAGGGATATTCCTGCCCTTTCTTTTTGGAAATTTTAATCCATAATCAATATTGGGTATAAATGGGTAACCTGCCTCAACAAATCTCCCACCTTCTCCATATTTACAGAGTCCAATATCCTCATAGGTCTGAATCTCTGAAGATGAATATGCGTCATGAAGCTCGATGAAATCAAGCTCTTCTCCGGGGTCTTTAATCCCTGTCATCTCATATGCCAATTTTGCAGCCATCCTTCCGCCTCTGAAGGAGTGAACTCCGGGATATTTTAAATTTTTATAGTCTTTTTTAGTCTCGTGTGGGAGAAGGATTACCTCTCCATGTGGCCTGTCCGTCATCCTCATGGAGTCTGTCCCGCACCCCACCCCTGTAATTTTTACAGGCTTTTTGCAAAGTTTTTCAGCTATCTTTTCAGAGCATAGTATTGCCACTGCTGCACCATCAGACATCTGACAGCAATCCAGAATAGTGAGGGGTGTTGCAACCATAGGTGATGAGCGGACATCTTTAACTGTCAATTCCATAGGGCTCTGGGCATAGGGGTTGTAAAGTGCGTTCTTATGATTCTTTATAGCAACCATGCTCATCTGTTCCACTGTTGTCCCAAACTCATAC